>CANSSJ010000078.1 GCA_947649625.1 uncultured Bacillota bacterium
TCCGCAACAAAATGCTGGGCTTCATCTTCCAGCAGTACAACCTGATCCCCAAGCTCACCGTGCTGGAGAATGTGGAGCTTCCCCTCCTCTACGCCGGAGTGGACAGTTCCGAGCGGCGGGAGCGGGCCCTGAATTCTCTGGAGCGGGTGGGTCTGCGGGACAAGGCGAAAAACCTGCCCTCCCAGCTCTCCGGCGGCCAGCAGCAGCGGGTGTCCATCGCCAGGGCCCTGGCGGGCACCCCCTCGGTGATCCTGGCCGACGAGCCCACCGGGGCCCTGGACTCCCGCACCGGGCGGGAGGTGCTGAAATTCCTCAAGCAGCTGAACCGGGAGGGGGACACGGTGGTCCTTATCACCCACGACAACTCCATCGCCGTGAAGGCCGACCGCATCGTCCGCCTCCAGGACGGCAAGATTATCTACGACGGGGACTCCCACGACCCCCGTGCGGTGGTCCAGCCCCACGGGGAGGACGAGGATGAGGAGGTGGGCGCATGAACTTTACCCAGTCCTTCCGCCTGGCCATCAAGTCCCTCACCACCAGCAAAATGCGGGCCCTGCTTACCATGCTGGGCATCATCATCGGCGTAGGGGCGGTGATCGTCATCCTCTCCCTGGGCAACGGCCTGACCGGCATGGTCCAGCAGCAGATTGACAAGATGGGCATCAACATGATTCAAATGCAGCTCTTCGGCGGCATGGACAATGACCTGCCCGACCCGGAGGATATGTACGACCTGGTAAACGCCCACCCGGACATTCTCACTGGTGTATCCCCCTATCCGGGGGTCAATGCCGTGGTCCGCCACGGCAGCGACAAATTCGACCGCACCCACCTCTACGGCGTCAGCGAAGTTATGTACAACGCCGTCACCAACTACACCATCGACGGGGAGCAGTTGGAGAAGGGGCGCTTTATCAGCTACATGGACGTGGAGCGGCGGGAAAACGTCTGCGTCATCGGGGCCTATCTGGAGGAAGAGGCCTTCGACGGCGACGCCCTGGGCAAGCAGCTCTCCATCGACGGCCGGCCCCTTACAGTGGTGGGGGTACTCAAGCGCAACGCCGAGCTGGAGATGCTCCCCGGCAGTCAGGACGACCAGATCTACCTGCCCTACACCACCGCCCTGGAGATCATGGGCAGCCGGTGGGTCAATTTGTATATCTTCACCAGTACCTCCGGCGAGACTGCCCAGGCCGCCAAGGATATCCTGGAAGACTGGCTCAACCGCTTTTTCCGGACGGACGACGGGATGTGGAATTACTTCTACATCACAACCATGGCGGAACAGGCCAACCAAATCAACGGCATGATGGGGGTGGCCATGGGCGTCCTTGTCGCCATCGCAGCCATCTCTCTGCTGGTGGGCGGCATCGGCATTATGAACATCATGCTGGTGTCCGTCACTGAGCGCACAAGAGAGATCGGCGTGCGTAAGTCCCTGGGGGCCAAGCGGAGGGACATCCGCAGCCAGTTCGTCATTGAGGCGGGCACCACCTCCGCCATTGGCGGCCTGCTGGGCATCGGCTTCGGCTGCCTGCTGGCCAAGGGCCTGGAGGTGCTCCTGGGGGGTATGCTGATTGCCAGTATGGGGGTCAGCGGCATCACCTTCAACGCCACCCCCACTATGGGGGCCATCCTCCTCAGCTTCGGGGTGTCGGTGGGCATCGGGATTCTCTTCGGCTACCTGCCCGCCAATAAAGCGGCGAAATTGAACCCCATCGACGCGCTGCGGTATGATTGATTGGTGCCTGTGAGGCCCGACCACCTGGGCGGGCCAACAGGACAGGCAGAAGCCCGAAAGGATGCCCCGCCCAGGTGGTCGGGGCCCACGCCGCACACATAAAACGGCGCGCCGGGGTCGTCGCGCCCTACATCTAAAACCTGAAAGGAATGCGTAATATGAAAAACAAACGCCTTTTCTCCGCCCTTCTGGCGGCCTGCCTCTCCCTGGCCCTGGTTCTGCCCGCCTCGGCGGCGGGGAACGCCGCCCCTCTGGAGGAGGCCACCCAGGCGGTGACCGCCCTGGGCATTGTGAACGGAGACGGGAGCGGCGATCTGAAGCTGTCCAAAAAGGTAACCCGGGCGGAGTTTGTCACCATGACCGTCAAAGCTATGCCAGGCGGGGACGGAGTGGGCCAGGCGGCGGTAGCCCCCTACCCGGACGTGCCCCGCAGCCACTGGGCCTCCGGCTACGTGGAGGCGGCCGTGAGCCGGGGGCTGGTCTCCGGCTTCAGCGACGGCACCTTCCGCCCCGGCCAGGAGGTCAAACTGGCGGAAGCGGCCTCCATGGTCCTCTCCCTGCTGGGTTACGGCTCCGGGGATTTCTCCGGGGCCTACCCCACCGGCCAGCTGGCCATGTTCCACAGCCTGAAGCTGGACCGGGGCGTATCCGCCGTCGGGGCGGCCTCCCCCCTCACCCGGCAGGACGCCGTGTATCTCTTCTATAACCTGCTCTCCGCCCGGACGAAGGAGGGGGCGCCCTATATCCAGTCTCTGGGCCACAGCCTGGACGCCTCGGGCAAGCCCGACGTGGTCTCCCTCATCAACGGACAGATGGAGGGGCCCATCGTCGCCCAGGGCGGCTGGCGGTCCTCCCTGTCCTTCTCCCCCTCCAGGGTCTACCGCAATGGCAGCCCGGTGGCCGCCTCCGCTGTCCAGAACTACGACGTAATCTACTGGAACGCCTCCATGGGCGCCGTCTGGGCCTACGCCAAAAAGGCCACCGGCCCCATCCAGGCCATCGCCCCCTCTGGGGCGGAGCCCACCTCGGTGACGGTGGCGGGACGGACCTACGCCATCGAGACCTCCGCCGCCGCCTACGCCCTGTCCGATCTGGGGCAGTACCACCTGGGCGACACCGTTACCCTTCTGCTGGGCCGGGGCGGCGGCGTGGCCGCCGTGGCCGATGTCTCCGCCAGCGCCGGCGAGCGGGTGGGTGTGGTGACGGCTGTGGAAAAGTCCTCCTACCCCGACGGCTCCGGCGGCACCTATACCGCCCAGACCGTCACCCTCCTGGCCACCGACGGCCAGACCTACCAGTACCAGGTCCAGGGCAGCTACAAGACGGGTTCCCTGGTCCGGGCCGCCGTGGCCGCCCAGGGCGGTCAGGTCACCCTCCGGGGGCTGAACGCCGCCTCCCTGTCCGGCAAGGTAAACCGGGAGGGGAGCAAACTGGACAAATACACTTTCGCCCAGGGAGCGGAAATTCTGGACGTCAGCGAGGGCCGGGGCGCGGTGCTCTATCCCAGCCGCCTAGCCGGCCTGAACCTGGACCGCGGCGAGATCAAATACTACTCCCTCAACCCCCAGGGAGAGATTGAGACCCTGATTCTCAACGATGTCACCGGCGACGCTTACCAGTACGGCATCATCACCCGGTTTGAAGAGACAGGCGAGGGCATGAACCGGTTCTGCACCTACCAGTACGACGTGGGCGGCGTGAGCTACACCACCTCCGGGTCCACCCGTTTCCCGGCCACCGGCGGGCCTGTCCGCATCCTGGGCGACCCGGCCAGCCCGGACCGGCTTTACCCTCTCACCGCCGCCAAATCCGGGCAGATCGTGGGCGGCCAGTTCGTGGCGGGCAGCCAGAGATACACCCTGTCCGACAATGTGGTGGTCTACGAACACCGCAGCGGCCAGTATTTCCTGTCCAGCCTGGCCAGGGCGGAGGAGAGCCAGGGCTCCCTCACCGCATGGTACGACAAAGCGGAATCCGACGGAGGAAGAATCCGGGTCATCGTGATAAAGTAAACGAACGCCCCGCCTGACGGCGGGGCGTTCTCAATGTAAAAATCACTCGTTGGCGGGCACGTGAATGACCCCCATGGGGCACTCCTTCACGCAGATCTGGCAGCCCACGCACTTATCCTGGTCGATCTTGGCCAGGAAGTTCTCCACGGTGATGGCCTCCTTGGGGCAGGCCTTGGCGCACTTCATGCAGCCGATACAGCCGGCGGTGCAGGCCTTCCGGGTATCAGGGCCCTTGTCCTTGTTCTGGCACAGGACCACGGGCTTGCGCTTGTGCTCAGGGATAATGGAGATTACATGGTTGGGACAGACAGCGGCACAGGCGCCGCAGCCGGTACACTTGGTCCGGTCCACATGGGCAATGCCGTCCACGATGTGGATGGCGTCGAAGGCGCAGGCCCGGGTGCAGTCGCCATAACCCAGGCAGCCGAACTTGCACAGTCCGTCGCCGCCGTAGAGGCCCTTGACCGCCTGACAGCTCTGAACGCCCTGGAACTCGTACTTTTTGCCTGTCTTGTCACAGGTGCCGGAGCAGGCCACAACCGCCTTCATCGGGGTGGTGGAGCCAGCGGACACGCCCATGATCTCTGCCACCTTGGCAGCGCAGGCGGCTCCGCCGGGGATACACTTGTTGACGTCGTTGCCGTCCTCCACCACGCTCTTGGCGTAGTCGGCGCAGCCGGCGCAGCCGCAGGCGCCGCAATTGGCGCCCGCCAGAACGGCGGTGATCTTCTCCACCCGCTCATCCACGGGGACGTACATGAAGATGGAGGCGGCCACCAGGATCACCGCGCCAATAAGGCCGATCACTGTGACCAGAATGATTGCGAATAAAATCGGATTCATACTACACTCCCCCTCCTATCAAGACACGACGCCGAAGATGGCGTCCACGATGCCGCCGAAGCCCATGAAGGACAGGGAGGTCACCGCGGCGGCCACCAGGGTGATGGGCAGGCCCTCGAAGCACTTGGGGGTGACGGCCTGCTCCACCCGGCGGCGCACGCCGGAGAAGAGCACCATGGCCACCAGGAAGCCAATGCCGGCGCCGGCGGCGCAGACGATGGACTCGATGAAGTTATAGCCGTTGTCCAGGTTCAGGATGGTCACGCCCAAGATAGTGCAGTTGGTGGTGATCAGGGGCAGGTAGACGCCCAGAGCCTTATACAGGGCGGGGATGAACTTCTTCAGGAAGTTCTCCAGCAGCTGGACCAGAATGGCGATGATCAGGATGAACACGATGGTCTGGAGGTAGCTCATATCCCGGTCGGTGCCTACGGCCCAGTCGGGGCACAGAATCAGCTTGTAGATGGGCCAGGTGGCGGCGGTGGCCAGCACCATGACGAAGGTGACGGCCAGAGACATGCCCACGGCGCTGTCCAGCTTTTTGGACACGCCCAGGAAGGGGCAGATACCCAGGAATTTAGCCAGAACGTAGTTGTCCACCAGGATCATGGTAAAGAAGATGACTGCGAGCTTCACCATTACGCATTACCTCCTTCCACAGCGGGGGCTTCCTTCCTGGGGCGGGTGGTCAGCCAGGTGGCCCCGGCCATCAGGATGCCAAAGACGAAGAAGCCGCCGGGGGCGCTGGTCATCAGGGAGAACGTGTCGATAGACTCGGGGATGATCCGGATGGAGAAGTCGGCCCCCAGAGCGGGGATCAGCTTGCCCAAACCGGCCATCCAGGTGCCGGAGCCCAGGATCTCACGGATGGAGCCCATGATGGTCAAAGTGATGGTAAAGCCGATGCCCATGCCGATGCCGTCCAGGGCGGAGTCCACGATGTTGTTCTTGGAGGCGAACATCTCGGCCCGGCCCAGGATGATGCAGTTGACCACGATCAGGGGCAGATACACGCCCAAAGCCTTATCCAGGTCGGGCACATAGGCCTTGACGACCATCTGTACGATGGACACGAAGCCGGCAATGACGGTGATGTAGCAGGGGATACGGACCTGGTCGGGAATGATTTTCCGGAGGGCGGAGATGACGATGTTGGAGCACAGCAGCACGAAGGTGGCGGCCAGTCCCATGCCGATACCGTTGGAGGCCATGGTGGTGGTGGCCAGGGTGGGACAGGTGCCCAGGACGAGGCGCAGCACCGGGTTTTCGTTCAGAATACCGTTGGTAAGGATGCTCATTTTACTTTTATTCTCACTCATCTTGACTCACCTGCCTTTCAAGGAATGGCGTTGTACGCTTCAATGGCGGAGTTGACCGCCCGGAGCAGCGCCTTGCTGGAGATGGTGGCGCCCGTTTCGGCGTCGATGTCCTGATTCAGGACCAGGGCCTTGCCGGCGTCCTTGCCCTTGTACCGCTCCCAGTAGGAGGGTGTGGCGGCCACCTTGCTGCCGAAGCCGGGGGTCTCCTGAGCCTCAGTGACCTTGATCTGCTTCAGCGTCCCGTCGGGGGTAAAAGCGGACATCACGGTGATGGTGCCGCCGTAGCCTTTGGCGTTGCTGGTGATGACGTAGCCGGTGCCGTTGTCGGCGGCGTAGACGTCGGACACGCTGTCCACCTTCACGCCGTCCACCTTGGAGAACGCGCCGCCGGCCTCGGGGAGCAGCTCGTTCCGGGCCTCGTTCTGGGCCTTGATGGTGGCCTCCAGAATGACAGGGGCAGTGGCGGCATTGGTGGCGGCCAGGGCGCCGGTGATGACAATACAGATGGCACACAGCACTACAATGGGCTTAAATACTCTGTTCCAGTTGCTCATTTCGCGGCCGCCTCCTTCTTCTTTTTGGCAATGCCCAGCTTATCCTGCCGGGTGTTGACCTCAATGTAGGGGGTAATGAGATTCATCAGCAGGATGGCGAAGGACACGCCCTCGTTCATATTGCCGAACCTGCGAATCAGCATAGTGACCACGCCCAGAAAGATCCCGGCCACCAGCTTGCCCTTGTCGGTGGTGGGAGAGGTGACGTAGTCGGTGGCCATGAAGAAAGCGCCCAGCATCAGGCCGCCGGAGAGCAGCTGCACGATGGGGTCCATGCCGAAGCAGAGGGACAGCACAGCCACAGAGGCCAGATAAGTAACGGGGAGAACGGGGCTGATGACCTTGGTGGCGATCAGATAGACGCCGCCAACGAGGATGGTAATGGCGCAGGTCTCGCCCAGCACGCCGCCGTGCTGGCCCAGCAGCAGGGTGATATAGGACCCCGCGTCCAGATTTCCGGCCGCGGCCAGAGGGGTGGCGGAGGCCAGGGCGTCCACGCCGTTGGCGGGCATGGGGTAGGCGGACATCTTGGCGCCGAAGCCCACGGCCAGGGCGATACGGGCCACGATGGCGGGGTTGGCGAAGTTATAACCCAGGCCGCCGAAGAGCTGCTTGATGATGACGATGGCGATAAACGCGCCCACAACGGCCATCCACCAGGGGAGGCTGGCGGGCATGTTGAAGGCCAGCAGCATACCGGTGACCACGGCGGAGAAGTCCTCAATGGGGACCTCCCGGTGCATCAGCTTGCAGTAGCCCCACTCGAAGAAGACACAGGCCGCCACCGTGACGGCGGTGAGAATCAGGGAGCCAATACCGAAGATAATCACGGAGGCAATCAGGGTGGGGACCAGGGCCAGACACACCCGGCCCATGATCTTCTGGGTGCTGTCCCCGCTGGTAATATGGGGGGCGGCGGTGACAATCAGTTTATTGCCCATTATTTCTTACCTCCATTCTTCATCATGATCTTGGCCAGGGCGATGGAGGGGGCCAGAGGCCGCTTGGCCGGGCAGACGAAGGAGCAGGTGCCGCAGCTCATGCACAGGTCGGCGTTGAGCTCCACCAGCAGCTCCACGTTGCCGTCGTTGTAGGCCTGGACAATCTCCTTGGCGGACAGGCCCAGGGGGCAGGCGTTGGTGCACCGGCCGCAGTGGATGCAGTTGGTGGGCTTAGGCAGCTGGGCCGCCTTTTTAGAGAAAGCCAGCACGGCGTTGTTGTTCTTTAAAATAGGCTGGCTGAGGTCGGCGATGCAGTTGCCCATCATAGGCCCGCCGTACAGCACCTTGCCCGGCTCATCGGTGAAGCCGCCGCAGAAGTCCATCAGCTCCTGCACAGGGGTGCCGATGATGACCTCCACATTTTTAGGCTCCTTGATAATGTCGCCGTCCACCGTGAGGCGCTTGGTGGTCAGGGGCATACCCGTCGCCAGGTACTTGCCCACAAAGGCCACGGAGGTGACATTCATCACGATGACCCCCACATCGGAGGGCAGGCCGGGGAAGGGCACTTCCCTGCCGGTGCAGTTCTCGATGAGGACCTTCTCAGCGCCCTGAGGGTAGCGGCAGGGCAGCTCCTTCACCTCCACCCCGGCGGGGGCGACGGACTTCATCTTGGCGATGGCCTCGGGCTTGTTGCCCTCGATGCCGATGATGCACTTG
>CANSSJ010000079.1 GCA_947649625.1 uncultured Bacillota bacterium
ACGATGATTGCCTGCATAGTATTCAACTCCTTTATTACGGGCTCGCTCTCCCAGGCGGGGTTGTCCCTCTTGGATACCTGTTCAATGCGGCCTTAATATTTTATCAACAGAAGGGGCTGTTGTCAAGGGCTTCCTTGATTTTTTTGGTTTTCTTTTTGTATAAAAACTGAGAATGCGACCAAACTGACGGGAAAGGAGAGAGTTGTATGGAATGTTTTCAGGTGCTGGAGGCCGGCGAGGGCATTGAACAGGCTATTTTACGCAGGCTGACCGCCCGGGGCGGCCTGCGGGGCCGGTGCGCCAGCGAGAGCCATCCCGCCCTGGTGGTGGTCTCTCCCCGGGCGGCGGCGGAGGGCGTCCCGCTGCCCAGACAGTGCCGTACCGTGTTGCTGCCGGGGGGCAGGAGGGGGCAGAGCCTCCCCCTCCAGGCGGCCAGCGCCGTCAGCTATGGAGTCTCCCCCCGGGACAGCCTGACCCTCTCCAGCTGGGAGGGGGACACCCTGTGGGCCGCCCTCCAGCGGGAACTGGTGACGGTGGACGGCCGTGTGGTGGAGCGGCAGGAATTTCCCCTCCGCCTGGAGCCGGACACGGATGAGCTGTCCTCCCTGGCGGCGGCCGGGGCCCTTCTCCTGCTGGGCGTTTCCCCGGAGGAGCTGCGGCCCGATCCCGGCGGGATAAATTGATAAATACTTCAAAATATTCTGGCTTTTTCTGCAAAATTATGTTACAATATCCAAAGGAAAACACACCGGCCGGACCCATAAAAATAAAACTGATAAGGAGGAAACGATCATGCAGAGGACCGCGCGGGATATCATGAACATGATCCGGGAACAGGATATCCAAATGGTGGATTTCAAAATGGTGGACATCAACGGCCAGTTCCGCCATGTGACCATCCCCGCCCAGCACTTCTCAGAGGAGACCATGGTCAACGGCATCGGCTTCGACGCCTCCAACTACGGCTACGCCGTGGTGGAGAAGAGCGACATGGTCTTCATCCCCGACCCGGACACGGCGGTGGTGGACCCCTTCTGCGGCGTCCCCACCCTGTCCATGACAGGCAACGCCATGATCATTGGCTACCCGGAAAACCGCCCCCTGGATCAGTACCCCAGGAACATCGTTCTGGCCGCCGAGCAGTACATGCGGGACACCGGCGTGGCCGACACCATGCTGATCCTCCCTGAGTTTGAGTTCTACCTCTTTGACAGCGTGTCCTGGCAGGTGGCCGCCAACGCCATCGGCATGTCGGTGGACGCGGAGCAGGCCCACTGGAACAGCGCCGTCAACGGGAAGGGGGTCGTGGTCCCCCGCCAGGCCAACTACCACGTGGCCAAGCCCTTCGACCGCACCTACGAGTGCCGCAGCGAGATGTGCATGCACATGGAGGCCGCCGGCATCCCCATCAAGTATCACCACCCCGAGGTGGGGGCGGGCGGCCAGTTTGAGATCGAGCCCATGCTGGGCCAGATGTCCAAAATGGCCGACGCCACCATGATGATCAAATATATCATCCACAACACCGCCCTGAAATACGGCAAGAGCGCCACCCTCATGCCCAAGCCGGTATACGGCGAGGCGGGCAGCGGGATGCATGTCCACATGCTGCTGATGAAGGACGGCCAGCCCGTCTTCTCCGACGACAACGGCTACTCCCACCTGAGCGAGACGGCCCACTTCTTCATGGGCGGCCTGCTCAAACACATCGCCTCCCTGTGCGCCATCACCAACCCCAGCACCAACTCCTTCAAGCGGCTTGTGCCCGGGTTCGAGGCCCCCGTCACCGTGGGCTACGCCACCTCCAACCGCAGCGCGGTCATCCGTATCCCCGCCTACGCCAAGCCCCCCAGCCTGCGCCGCTTTGAGATCCGCAACCCCGACGCCACCTGTAATCCCTACTTCTGCTACGCCGCCCTGCTGATGGCCGGGCTGGACGGCGTCAAAAACCGCATCGACCCCCACGCCAACGGCTGGGGTCCCTATGACTGCAACCTCTACACCCTGCCCGACGAGGAGAAGGCCAGGCTGCAGCACCTGCCCACCTCTCTGGAGGCCGCCCTGGACGCCCTGGAGGCCGACCACGACTACCTCACTGCCGGCGGCGTGTTCCCCGAGGGGCTGCTGACCAACCTGGTGGCCGCCAAGCGCAGGGAGTGCGGCCAGCTGGCCGCCATCCCACACCCCGCCGAGTTTGAGCGCTACTTCAATCTGTAAGTCTTGCTCCCCTGTTGAGCGCGCAGCGGGTCCTCCCGGTCGGGAGGACCCGTTTTCTGACCTTTAAAAGGTCTGTATCTCGTCCCAGATATCCCGGGCCATTTTGTCCGCTAAATCAAAATCCACATAGGGGTTGTATATGGCCTCCAGGCCGTCGTGCATAGCCTTCGCCTGAGCCAGGGAGGCTACCGCCTCCTCCGACAGGGCGGCGGATACCTTTCTGGCGAAGCGGAGCCGGGGGCGGCTGCGGCGCAGGATGTCCCCGTCAGCCGCTGTGTCCAGCCTGATGCGGCGGTAAGGGGTCATCCCCTGAGGCAATGCGCCGGCGGCAGTGAGGAAGGCCAGCTCCAGCTGGGGAACCAGCAGATGGGCCAGCCGCTCGGGGGCCATAGGGTCGGGGCAGGCCACCACGTCATAGCCGTTCCCCGTGATTCCGGCCAGCAGGTGGATGAGCAGCTCATGGGCAAGGGAGCAGTTGTCCGACAGGGCGTATATCCGCTTGCACTGGGCGGCCGCGGTATCATACAGACATATAGGGCCCCGGTGGGTGACCGCCCCCAGGAAGCGCTGCTTCACCCGGCCGGGCTGCTCCGCCTTCCGGCGGGGGACCTCCCGGGAGAGGATCCCCCGGGCCCGCTTGGCCAGCTTGCGGGACAGCGCGTCGGTGAGCAGAGTGGCCCGCTGGTCCTCCATGATCTCCGCCGCCGCGCCCAGACAGCGGTACGCCCGCTGATAGCAGCCCTTGTAGCCTGCCATGCAGTCCATGATCTCCTGGCGCAGAGGCCATAGAGCTTCCTTATCGTAGCAGTCCCCCATGTTTACATAACGCTCCACTGCGCCGGGATATTTGGGTTCCACCACGTGGGGCGCTGTTCCATCCACGATGGCCACCCCCTTGTCAGGGAGCACGACGGCGTCCAAAGAGTCCGGATCACCGGAACAGAGGATGTACTCGGTCTCCAGCCCGGCCTCCTCGGCCCAGACGCCGATTTTACGCATCAGGGTGGATTTGCCGCAGCCGGGCCCGCCCTTCATGATGTAGATGGCCCGTGCTTGTTCCGGGGAGAGAAGATGGTCGTACAGGGAGTAAAAGCCGGTGGGAGCGTTGGCCCCCAGAAAATATTCAATATGTGGCAAAGCAGTCATAAGCGACCCTCCATATCAACGATTTTACGCCTCAGCCTATGTTTGAACGGACGGCTTGGTGCGGAAACCGGCGGCTGAAATTGGGAAATCAGGGATTGCTACTCCGGCTGGTTTTTGATATAATAATCAGAGAAAACATACCCGCTCCACGGGCTGATTTACTAAGGAAAGGCTGGAAAACAACATGGAAATGAACCGTCAGTGGACCGATACCTTCCGCACAGAGATTGAGAGCTTCCAGGAGACCATCAGTGCCTTCGACAAGGGGGAGATCGACCGAAAGTCCTACAAGGGCGTCTCCGGCGGCTTGGGCTCCTATGCCCAGCGAGACCCCGCGAAACACATGCTCCGTCTGCGCCTGCCCGGCGGGCGGCTGACCCTGGAACGGCTGAAGTTCCTGGTTGAGGTAGTGGAACGGGAGAAGGTGGGCCGGATAAAGCTGACCACCTGCGAGACCATTCAGCTCCACGACTTGGCTGCCGGTCAGGTGCCCCCTCTCATGGCAGAGGCCGTGGGCTGCGAGATCTACACCAAGGGCGGCGGCGGCGACAACCCCCGGAACGTGATGGCCAGCCCTCTGTCCGGCGTCCAGCCCGGCGAGGCCTTCGACGTCACCCCATACGCCGAGGCGGTGACCAAATATCTGCTGTCCATCTGCCGGGACATCAAAATGCCCCGCAAACTGAAAATTGCCTTCTGCAACGGGGTGGACGACTGCGTCCACAGCGCCTTCCGGGACATGGGCTTCCTGGCCCAGCCGGACGGCACCTTCGCCCTGCGCATCGCCGGCGGTCTGGGGGCGGCCCGGCCCTCCATGGGCGTGCTGGTGGAGGAGCACATGCAGCCCGAGGAGGTCCTGTACTACGTCCGGGCCATGGTGGACACCTTCTGCGCCCACGGCGACTACAACAACCGGGCCCGCGCCCGCGCCCGCTATATGCAGGACACCCTGGGCCCCGACGGATTGAAGGAGGCGTTCCTGAAAAACGTGGCGGCCCGGAAGGCGGAGGGCGGTCTGGACCTCACCGATTTGGAGGCCCCTGCCAATTGGGTCTGCCTGGACAGTGAGGAGGAGGCCTCATCCCCCCGGGCCATCCCCCAGAAGCAGCCCGGCATGTTCGCCGTGAAATACCACCCCATCGGCGGTCTCCTGCCTGTGGAGAAGCCCCGGCAGCTCTATGAGCTGCTGAAGGACATCCCCGGGGCCGAGGTCCGCATCGCCCCCAATGAGACTCTGTATATCATCAATCTGGACTGTGACCAGGTGGAGAAGGTGATCGCTGCCACCGCCGACGGTGCGGAGACCGAGTTTGAGTGCAGCGTGGCCTGCATCGGGGCCGCCACCTGCCAACAGGGGGTCCGGGACAGCCAGGGTGTCCTCCAGGCGGTGGTGAAGGCCGTCCGGGAGGCGGGCATCCCCGACGGAGCCCTGCCCAAAATCTGCATCTCCGGCTGTCCCTCCAGCTGCGCCGCCCATCAGGCGGGGGCCATCGGCTTCCAGGGCGGGGTCAAGCTGGTGGACAAGAAGCCCCAGCCTGCCTTTAAGATGCTTCTGAACGGTGCCGACGAGCTGGGCCAGGCCCGCTTCGGCCAAGAGGTGGGCACCATCCTGGAGGCCGACCTGCCCGCCCTGCTGGTGGAGCTGGGCAAGGCGGCTGCTGCGTCCGGGCAGGACTGGGAACGTTGGTCCCAGGACCACGCCCAAGAGCGGGACGCCATCATTGCCAAGTACGCGTAATTGCGGTTCAACTGCGGGGGCGGCCTTTGTGCCGCCCTCTGCTGTAACAAACGTGAAAAGAGACTGGTCAAAAGGCGCGGAATGGTGTAAAATGTCTCTTGACAACCTGGACCTGTCCGAGTAGAATGGGTGCGAAATGAAAGAAATCCTGCATTTCGCAGATAGATCCTTCAAAAAATGCGAGAAACAGATTTATTACGAATATTGAGGAAGGAGCGTACATATGCACACTTTTGAAACAAAAATTCAAGAGCTGAAAACCTCTGTTCTCACTGAGGTGGCCCGTCTGACCTGGGAGGACCGGCTCCAGGCCGGGATTCTGGACGTGCCCGAAAAGATCATCCCCGGCCCCGAGGCCAGCCTGCGCTGCTGTATCTACAAGGAGCGGGCCATCATCAACAGCCGGGTGAAGATGGCCATGGGGGGCGACAAGACCAACCCCAGCGTGGTAGAGGTCCTGCCGATCGCCTGCGACGAGTGCCCCGTCACCGAGATGACGGTGAGCGCCTCCTGCCGCGGCTGTCTGGCCACCCGCTGCGTACACGCCTGCCCCAGGGACGCCATTACCATTGTCAACCACCGGGCCACCATTGACCACAGCAAATGTATCACCTGCGGCAAGTGCGTCAGCGCCTGCCAGTACAGCGCCATCGTGAAGAACCAGCGGCCCTGTGAGAAGGGCTGTCCCGCCAAGGCTATCTCCATGGGCCCCGACAAGAAGGCCTCCATCGACATCAACGAGTGCATCTCCTGCGGCAACTGCGTCTATCAGTGCCCCTTCGGCGCCATCCAGGACAAGTCCTGGATCGTGGATGCCATCCAGATGATCCAGGGCGGCGCCCACTGGGGTTACAAGACCTACGCGGTCATCGCTCCCTCCATCGCCGGTCAGTTCGCCCCTGCCACCTACGGACAGGTGGTGGCCGGGCTGAAACAGTTGGGCTTCTCCGGCGTGGCCGAGGTGGCCCTGGGCGCCGACATGGTGGCCGACCGGGAGTCTGAGGAGCTGGTGGAGAAGGGCGTGCTCACCTCCTCCTGCTGCCCCGGCTTTGTGGGTTATGTGAAGAAGAAGCACCCCGAGCTGAACCAGTACGTCTCCCACACCCCCTCTCCCATGGTCATGATCGGCCTGCACCTGAAGGAGAAGGAGCCCGACGCGAAAGTGGTCTTCATCGGCCCCTGCGTGGCCAAGAAGAAGGAGTTCCAACTGGGCCGCACCATGAACGCCATTGACTGCGTGCTCACTTACGAGGAGCTGTTCGCCCTGTTCCAGTCCCGTGATATCGAGCTGGAGAAGCTGGAAGAGGCCGAGCTGGACGAGGCCAGCGGCTATGGCCGGAACTTCGCCCGCAGCGGCGGCGTGGCCGAGGCCGTGGTCCAGACCCTGAAGGAGAAGGGCTCCAGCTTCGAGGTGAAGGCCGTCCCCTGCAGCGGCACCGCCGCCTGCGAGGTGGCCCTGATGAAGCTGAAGGTGGGCCGCCTGGAGGGCAACTTTATCGAGGGCATGGCCTGCGAGGGCGGCTGTGTCCAGGGCGCCGGCTGTCTGGTCCGGAGTCCCAAGAACAAGCTGGACGTGGAGAAGCACGCCAAGGAGGCCAACGACCAGGGTCGGGGCGTGGTCCAGGCCGTCAACGCCGCAAAGGGCATCGAGACAAAGCCCGCCGCCAAGGCTGCGGCGAAAGCCGAGGGCAAGGCAGAGAAAGCATAAATAGATTGGCAGAAACCGCCGTCCATCGGGACGGCGGTTTTTATGTAAAAAAATTTTAAAAACCTCTTGACAGGAAACCCTGTTGGTGGTATGGTTAATTACACAAGTAATTAACCGATGAACAAGTAAACCAGACCACGGAGGTGATTCAATGCGCGGGACCTTAAACGACCAGTCCCTGATCTATTTGCAGATCGCCCGGATGCTGGAGGACGACATCCTCCGGGGGGTCTACCGGGAGGAGGAGCAGGTGCCCTCCACCAACGAGCTGGCCCGGGGGTACAACATCAACCCGGCCACGGCAGCCAAGGGCATCAATCTGCTGGTAGCGGACGGAATCCTGTACAAGCGCCGGGGCATCGGCATGTTTGTATCGAAAGGAGCGGGAGATACCGTGAAACAGAAGAGAAAGGCCGCCTTTTACGATGGCTACGTCAAGCCTCTGGTGAAGGAGGGGGCGTCCCTTGCCCTCACCGGGGAGGAATTGCTGGCCATGATTGAGCAGGCCATTGGAGAGGAGAACAAAAAATGAACGCTGGAATGTTAAAGGCCGAGGGCCTGTGCAAGTCCTATAAGGACAAGGAGGTCCTCCACAACCTGGACCTCACCATCGAGCCGGGGAAAATCTACGGCCTCATCGGCCGGAACGGGGCGGGCAAGACCACCCTGCTGGGCATTCTCACCGCCCAGAACACCAAGAACAGCGGCTCCATCACCTACGACGGCCAGCCTGTCTGGGAGAACCAGCGGGCGCTCAATGACATCTGCTTCTCCCGGGAGCTCCAGCCCACCCTGTTCTCCGGGCCTAACAATCTGAAGGTGAAGCACTACCTCAAGTCGGCCGCCATCTACTACCCCAACTGGGATATGAACTATGCCCTGCGGCTGCTGGACGAGTTCAAGCTGGAGACCAAGAAGAAAATTTCCCAGCTGTCCAAGGGCCAGATGTCCATGGTGACCATCCTGATCGCGTTAGCCAGCCGGGCCCCCATCACCATCCTGGATGAGCCCGCCGCCGGGCTGGACGTGGTGATGCGGGAGCGGTTCTACCAGCTCCTGCTGGAGGACTTCGCGGCCACAAACCGCACCTTCATTGTCTCCACTCACATCATCGAGGAGGCCGCCTCCGTCTTTGAGCGGGTCATCATTCTGGACGAGGGCCGCATCATCGAGAACGCCGAGACCGAGGAGCTGGTGAGCCAGTTCCGCTACGTCTCCGGCCGGGAGGACGTGGTGGATCAGGTTTGCAACGGCTTGGAGGTCCTGTCCACCCACCAGATGGGCCGGCACAAGACGGTGGCCGTCCGGGGGGACATTG
>CANSSJ010000080.1 GCA_947649625.1 uncultured Bacillota bacterium
CCAGTGAACACGGTGAGGTTATCACCGAAGCCGTAGGGATATCCGGCCTCGGCAGCGGCCTGTCCCTCCTCCGGAGCGTGATGCCAGGTGTAGCGTCGAGTGGAAATACTGGTTTCAGAGAGTGCCGGAGAGTAAATGAAAAGGAGCAGAATCCAGCCGAAAAAGTTTTCTGAATCTTTTCGCATCCGTGAGGTCGAGGGTTTAATCCCCTTTGGGCCCACCAACCAGAATGACCCTTACCAATGGTGTCCTTAAGCTGTGCCTACATGATACAGCAGGGGATGTCCAATAAAACTCCTTTTTGGCTATTGTCTGCTTGACAGGGGGCAGCGCAAGTAAAAGTACAGTTTATCGAACAGCCCCTTTGAGATTCTGTCAGCGGCAGGCTGAGAGAAGGGGCACCACACTCCTCTCATACAGACACCGCCCCCTGCGCCGCAGGATGGGGTAGACCGGCATACCCCCGTCATCACGGCAGGCTACCTTTCCAGCCGCACTAAAATCATAGATGCCGCGTTTTTCTCCACACTGTTGAGGATGAACCCTGCCAAATCACAGGCATAGAAATCCCCGACTGTTTCAAGCCCTTGGTCCAAGATACAATGGTTGAGAGCGGCATAGCCCTCTGAAATATCCCAGCGGCCCCGGCAGCACACATATAAATAGTTCCCGGCGGGCTTTTCCATATAGTAGGGAAAGTCCGCTTTTTCTTTGATTCGAGTGTAGAGATGGCTGATGGGCCCTGGTCCCCTCTGTTCCCCCGGTTGGTGGACGGCCCCCAGCTGAAAATCGGTCTGTATCCCGTACCGGCCGCACAGCGCTTGACACCGCTCCAGCACGGTAATGAGCATCTCATCCTCACTGGCCTCCGGGGTCATCAGTCCCTCCAATTCCCCGGCAGGGAGGGCCAGCAGATGCTCCCGTTCAAACCAGGCAATCTGCGGGACCATGTCCGGCCCCGGCCCAAACTCCAGATTGCGCAGAGCGCTGGACAGCACAAAGTCCATATGTTCCAGCTTTCGCCGCTCCACCTCCAGACGTTCCCGCTGTTCCCGCAGCAGCTTCAGCGTCTGGACAGTATCCTGTCCCCGGAGGCAGCGGCGGATCTCCTCCAGCGGCGTCCCCGTCTGGCGGAAGATGGAGATGGCGTAAAAGTCGTAAAACTGCTCCACGTCGTAGTAAAAATAGCCGTTGTCCCCCTGGCAGGCCGGGGAGAGGAGGCCGATGGCCTTATAGTGCCGCAGAGTTTCCTTCGTTGTACCGCACAGAGCCGCAAAGGCCCCAGAGGTCAGCCAGCTCTTTTTCCGCTCCATAAAAATTTCCTCCAAAAAGTTCAAAATACCTCTTGACTGTGTGGCAGCCACACGGTTTATGATACCCCCTGTCAGAAATAATTGCAAGCTCGTTGGACAACAATACGAGAAAACAGGAGGTTTTCAATATGAAATTTGGATGCAGCAGTTTTTCCTGGAGGACAGAGGACAACCGGCACCTTTTGGGCCGGACCTATGACCAGTTCGGCGACCTGGCGGCCAACCGGGTCGTCAGCGCGCCTCAGGGGATGCCCTGCGCCCCCGGACTCCACGGGGAGGGGGGAGTCCCCGGCGCATACGGCTATACCGGCATGGCGGTGCTGGGCTTCGGGGAGCCAATCCTGGTGGACGGGGTGAACTCCGCCGGCCTGATGGGGGCTCTGCTCCACTTCCCGGAATACGCCGTCTATGAGAAGGCCGCCCGGCCGGGGAGCACCGCCGTCCACCCGGGCCGCCTGCTGGCCTGGCTGCTCAGCCGCTGTGCCGGGGTGGAGGAGGCGGTGGAGGAACTGTCCCGCCTCACCCTGGTGGATGAGCCCATCCAGGGCAAGCCCCTGCCCGCCCACTATATCCTCAGTGACAAGAGGGGAGAGGCCGTCATCATTGAGCCGGAGGAAGGGGGCCTGTCTGTCCACCGGGAGACCATCGGCGTGCTGACCAACAGCCCGGACTACCGCTGGCAGCGGACCAATCTGCGCAATTTCGTGGGGGTCACCAACCTGCCCAAGGCCCCACGGACCGTCGCCGGACACGAGATCCGGGAGTTCGGGGAGCGCCTCGGCGGCGGCTCCGGTCTGCCGGGGGATTATTCTTCCCCCTCCCGGTTTGTGCGGGTGGCCTTCATGAAGGAATTCGCTGTTCCGGGGAAGGACGAGCTGGACGGGGTATCCCGGATGTTCCGGGCCTTTGCCCCGGTGGACATCCCCGAGGGGCTAGCGAAAGCCGACCCCAATTACGATGTCTACGAGCAGACCCTCTGCACCAGCGTCATGTGCGCCGAGAGCGGCGTATACTACTTTGCTCCCGCCCAAAACCGGCGCATCTCCGCCGTCCGGCTCCCGGCGCAGGGGCAGGCGATGCAGTATTTCGACCTGGGGGACGGCCAGGACATCGACTGGAGAAATTAAAACGAGCTTGTAGGGCGCGACGACCCGGCGCGCCGTGGGTGCGGGCCGCCGGGTCGTCGGCCCCTACAGAATGGAGGTCATTATGGACAAACTGGACTCTTACCACCTGCCTGTCACGGTCCGGAATATTCTGCGCTTTGCCTTCCCCACCATCGTCATGACAGTGTTCAACACTTTCTACACCATGGTGGACGGGCTGTTCGTCTCCAACCTCATCGGGGTAGACGCCCTGTCCGCCATCAACCTCACCGCCCCGGCCATCGCTCTGATCACGGCCATCTCCGGAATGCTGGCCACCGGCGGCAGCGCCGTGGTGATGAAGAAGATGGGGGAGGGCAGGGAGCAGGAGGCCCGGCAGGATTTCACCCTGCTGATCCTCACCAACGCCGTTGTGGGCGCAATGATGATGGTCCTGGGCTATACCCTGATGGACACCCTGCTGGAGGCTATGGGCCTCTCTCCGGCGGTGTTCGGCTACTGCCATACCTACCTGAGTAACTACCTGCTGTTCACCATCCCCATCCTGCTCATGTATAACTTCTCCCTCTACCTGATTGCCGCCGATAAATCCACCCTGTCCCTGATCTGTACCGTGGCGGGGGGCGTGACCAACATCATTCTGGACTATGTTCTGATTGCTCTGTTCGACATGGGGATTCAGGGTGCGGCCATCGCTACCGGCCTGGGGTACTCCATCACCGCCGTGGTGGGCTTCCTGGTGTTCCGGAAAAAGGACAGCCTGCTCCACTTTGAAAAGCCGGTGTTCCGGGGAGGCGTGCTCTTCCACGCCTCCACCAACGGCATGTCGGAGCTGGCCACCTCTCTGGTTTCCGGCATCACCACCCTGCTGTTCAACCTGGCGATGCTGAAATACATAGGCGAGGACGGCGTGGCGGCCATCACCATCATCATGTATGTGCTGATGTTCGTCAGCGCCCTGTTCATCGGCTACTCCTACGGCGTGGCCCCCATGATCTCCTACTACTACGGGGAACAGAACCATGAGAAACTGAAAAAGCTGGTGGGATTCAGCGTCAAATTCATCGTCGGAGCGTCCGTCCTCTGTACGGTGATCTCCATTCTGGCCACCGTCCCCCTGGTGGGCATCTTCACCCGGCCGGACAGCCCGGTGTATGAACTGGCGGTGACGGGAAACCGTCTGTGCTCCATCGCACTGCTGTTCGTGGGGCTGAACGTCTTTGCCAGCGGCATGTTCACCGCCCTGTCCAACGGTGTGGTGTCCGCCGTGCTGGCCTTCTCCCGGTCGTTTTTGTTCACGGTCGCCAGCATCCAGATCATGCCCGTCCTGCTGGGCGGGGTCACCGGCGTGTGGCTGGCGACGCCAGTGGCCGAGCTGCTGGGAACCGTCATGGCGGCGGCACTGCTGCTGAAATACCGGAAGCGGTACGGATATTAGAACTTCTTCTGAATCGAAGAAGGGGCCATCAGCGGTATTGAGTAAGCGCGCAGGCGCTGTTTCGCAGGAGTATATTCGTTTACAGATTGGAAAACCACAGCCATCTGCTTCTGCAGCTCTCCCACGATCTCCTGATTGGTCCCCATGCCGGCGGTGATGCCCGCCAAGGGGATCGATCTGTGCGCTCCACCACCTCCTCCAGTCAGCGCAGAGAAGAAAAAGACGTTCTGATCGACCTTGATTTTCCCGGGAACTTCATTTAAAATAGGACCTACAGGCCGCAAACGACTTGATCACAGAACGGGAGGCAACCTTGTATGCAGAATACGAAGAAACGCATCTTAGTGGTGGATGACGACGACATGAACCTGGCCCGAACACAGATTATTCTGGAGGAAGAATATGACGTAGTGCTGGCGGAATCCGGGGTACGGGCACTGAATCTGTTAAAAAACCAGAAAATAGACCTGGTCCTTCTGGATATTGATATGCCGTTGATGAACGGGATCGAGACTTTTGAGCACATGAAAGAGTTTGCCGCGGACATCCCCGTGATCTTCCTGACGGCGTCGGGCGAGGTGGAGGACGTGGTGGGCGCGCTGCTGCTGGGGGCGGCGGACTATCTGAAAAAGCCCTACAAGCCCCAGGAGCTGCTGAAGCGGGTGGCGCAGGAGTTTGAGAAAAAATGAGGGCGGGGAAGCAGACAAGCCGGCACCTGCTGCTGGCGGTGATCACCACGGTATTCAGCGCAATGCTGGGTCTGATTACCGTGGTCATGGCCTGGGAGCTTTGGACCGTCCCCCTGATGGCGGCAGGCTGCTTCAGCGTATGGATTTTCCACATCGCGGAGATTGGCTCGGACAGATTTTATGAAAGCTTCTGCGCCGGATTGATGCTGCTGGAGTTCTTTTTCTTCGGCGTGCATGAGTCCAGCCTCTATGACATCCCCGCCGTGGCCTGCATTCTGATTCTCGCCCTGTTCATTCTGAATAAAAAGTGGGTCCTGTACGCCCTTGCGGCGCTCTACGCCCTGACGCTGGCGTACCACGCCCTGATTCTCCGAACGGTTTCCTTTCATATGGGGTTCCGGGACGGCTTCCGCCTGGCGCTGGGGGCTGCTGTGACCCTTGGCGCGGCGGCGCTGGCGGGATACTGGATCAAGCAGCGCAGTATCCAGCGCAAGTGGTACGACCGGGTATTTGCCGAGCTGGAGGCCTCGGGAAAGCAAAACGCCGTTTTTTTATCCAACGTTTCCCATGAGCTCCGCACCCCCATCAATATGGTGATCGGGATCAGCGAGGTGGCGCTGGGCAAGGAGCTCCCCCCGGATATCCGGGGGGATATGGAGTCCATCAAGCTGGCCGGAAAGCGCCTGTCCAGCCAGATCAGCAAGATGCTGGACTACACGGAGATCGTGGAGGGCACCCTGACCTCTGCGGAGGAGGCGTATATGATCACCTCGGTGCTCAACGATGTGATCACAAATACCGCCCTTCAGAGCAACCGGCAGCATTTGGAGGTCGTGTTTGATATTGACCCGAAAATGCCGGCGGTCCTGGTCGGGGACGCGGAGAAGATATCCCATGTGCTCAAGATTCTGGTGGAGAACTCCATCAAATTTACCGAGGAGGGCGGCGTCAACGTCCGCATTGGGTACCGCCAGGAGAGCTATGGCGTCAATTTAATAATAGACATCCATGATACGGGCATCGGGATGACGGATTCCCAGATGCTGCAGATGTACGACGACTTTTACCAGGCGGACTCCGGCAGCAGCCGCCTGGTGGGCGGCCTTGGCCTGGGGCTCCCCATCGCCCGGGGGCTTTTAAACGCCATGGGCGGCTTTATCCACTTTGAGAGCAAGGGGCAGCAGGGCCTGCACGCCCATATCGTCATCCCCCAGGGCGTGGCGGACAGCCAGCCCTGCATCGTGCTCAACCACGCGGATCAGGTGTGCGTCGCCTGCTACTTCAAGCCGGAGCGGTACAGCTGCGACGAGGTCCGGGGGTATTACGACGGCCTGATCCGGAATTTGCTGGAGGGCCTCGGCATCCACGGGTATCAAACCCACAATTTCGAGGGGCTGCTCAAGCTGCGGCGCAATTACAGCCTGACCCATGTGTTCATCGCCCAGTCGGAATATGAGGAGGACCGGGCCTATTACGAGGAGCTGGCCGCCGAGCTCCGGGTGGTGGTCATCGCCGAGAAGGATTTCACCCTGGACAGCGGGAGCAGGCTCCATATCATGCACAAGCCCTTCTCCGCCCTGTCCGTGGCCAACCTGCTGAACGGGGACCTGGACGCCCGGGGCTTCGCCGAGGCCCAGGCCGCCGGCCGGAAGCCCTTTACCTGTCCGGGGGTGCGGGCGCTGGCCGTGGACGACGAGGAGATGAACCTGGTGGTGGCCAGAGGGGTGCTGGGGAGCTACGGCATCGAGGTGGATACCTGCTTGAGCGGAAAGGAGGCCGTGGCCCGGTGTGACAGTGTCTCCTATGACATCATCTTCCTGGACCACATGATGCCGGGCTTTGACGGCGTGCAGACCCTGAAAAAAATCCGGGAGCTTCAGGACGGCATCTATGAAGACCTGCCGGTGATCGCCCTGACCGCGAATACCGTCAGCGGGGCCCGGGAGATGTTCCGCAGCGAGGGCTTTACGGAGTTTGTCCCCAAGCCCATTGAGCGCACAGTTTTGGAGCGAGTGCTGCGCCGGGTGCTGCCCAGCCGCTGTGTCCAGTGCGGCGAGGGGCCGGAGAGCATGTCTGGGGACGTTCCGGCGGAGGAAAAACCGGAGCCGCCTGCCAGCCCCCCGGAGCCGGCGGCGCGGGAGGAGTCCGGCTCAGGGGAGACGCCTGTGGACGAGATGGCCCTGCCCTACAACCGGCTGGCCCAGGCCGGCATCAATGTGGAGCTGGGGCTGAATTACTGCGGCGGGGACGGAGGTTTTTTCCGAAAAATGCTGCGGATGTTCCGTTCCGGGAGCGGAGATAAAAGGGCGGAGATCATTGCGTTGTACGAGGCCGCCAACTGGACGGACTACGCAATCAAGGTCCACGCCCTCAAGAGCACCTCCCTGACCATCGGCGCGGAGGCCCTCTCCGCCCAGGCGAAGGAGCTGGAGCTGGCCGGGAAACGGGGGGACGAGGATTTTATCCGGGCAAATCATCCCGCGCTGATGGACGCCTATGACGCAATCTGCGCCCAGCTGGCCGGAGTATAGCGTGGATTTCTCTTTTCCCAAATCCCGTGTTTAAAGGAGTGCGACCTTGCGTGTTAAAAAAGTGGTTTGACATTCTCTACGACCATAAGATCAGCCTGCGTGAGCGCATGTTCCGTATTGTAACGGCGATCTGCATGGTGGCGCTGATTTTCACCCTGCCCATGGGCAGAAGCGTCCTGAACCTCGTAATTCTGGCCGTCAGCCTGGCGGCGATTGCGCTGATTGTGCGGTTCAGTATCCGGAATGGCCGCGTCCAGACGGGGGCCACGGCCATTGTGGTGCTGCTGCTGGTGCTGTTTCCCTTTACATTTTTCAGCGCGGGGGGCTTTTACAGCGGAGTGCCCGAGTGGTTTGTCCTCTGCTTCATCTATGTCTGCATCACCCTGCAGGGGAAACGCATGGCCGTGTTTTTCGCGCTGTGCACGGCGGAGACGCTGCTGTGCTACGGCATCGCCTTCTGCTACCCGGAGCTGGCCGCCATGAGCACCCAGGAGCGCTCCTTTTTTGATTCCGCTTTCTCCATGGTCATGGTCGGGCTGCTCACCAGCGTGCTGCTCATGTTCCTGAACCGGATGTATGAGGAGGAAAACGCCCTGACCCAGCGGCAGAAAAAGGAGATCGAGGAGCTGAACCAGGCGGAGAACCACTTCTTTTCCAGCATGAGCCACGAGATCCGCACCCCCATCAACACCATCATAGGCCTGAACGAGATCACCCTCCGGGGGGATATTCCCGAGGAGGTGGCGGAGAACGCCCGGAATATCCAGGGGGCCAGCAAGCTGCTGCTCACCTTGATCAACGACATTCTGGACGTCTCCAAAATAAAATCCGGAAAGATGGAGATCATCAACGCCTCCTACGAGACTGGAACGCTTTTTTCAGAGATCGTCAATATGATCTGGATCAAAGCCAGGGAGAAGGGGCTGGAATTCAAGCTCCACATCGACCCCTCCATTCCCAGTATGCTCTGCGGGGACGAGGTGCGCATCAAGCAGATTCTGATCAACCTGCTGAACA
>CANSSJ010000081.1 GCA_947649625.1 uncultured Bacillota bacterium
TGGAGGCGCCGTTGGCCAGGATGTACACCTTGACCTTGGGCTCGGTGCCGGAGGGGCGGACAATCAGGCTGGTGCCGTCGGCCATCTCGTAGCGCAGGACGTTGGAACCGGACAGCTCCATGGCGCTCTTGCTCCCGTCGGCCACATTGACCACGCTGCCGTCTTTGTAGTCCTTCTGCTCCTTCACGGCCACGCCGGCAATCTCCACCGGCGGCTGCTCCCGGAGGTTGGCCATCAGCTCGGCCATCTTTTTCAGGCCGTCCAGGCCGGGCATGACCAGGTTCAGGGTCTTTTCGCTGTAATAGCCGTACTTTTCATACAGGGCCAGCAGGGCATCGTACAGGGTCATACCCTTTCCGGCGTAGTAAGCGGCCATCTCGGTCATGGCCACGGCGGCGGTGACGGCGTCCTTGTCCCGGACGAAGGAGCCCAGCATGTAGCCATAGCTCTCCTCATAGGACATGATCACATTGCCCTCGCCGCTGCTCTCCAGCTGATCCTTCTTCTGGGCCAGGAACTTGAAGCCGGTGAAGGTGTCGAAGCACTTCAGGCCGTTGACCTCGGCCACCTTCCGGGCCATCTCGGTGGTGACGATGGTCTTCAGGGCCACCGGGTTGGCGGGCAGCTTGCCCACCCGCTTCATGGCGCCGATGAGGTAGTCCAGCAGCAGCACGCCGGTCTGGTTGCCGGTGAGCACCTTGAACTCCCCGTTGCCGGTGTTGACCATCAGGCCCACCCGGTCGGCGTCGGGGTCGGAGCCCAGGATGAAGTCGGCCCCCTCCTTTTTGGCGATGTCCACCGCCAGATAGAAGCCCTCGGGATTCTCCGGGTTGGGGGACTTCACCGTGGGGAAGTTGCCGTCAATGACCATCTGCTCGGGGACGCAGATCACGTGCTTCATGCCCAGCCGCTTCAGGGCCTCGGGGATGAGCCTGTAGCCGGTGCCGTGGAAGGGGGTGTACACCATCTTGAAGGTGTCGGCCGCCTTGTCCACCGCCGCCTGGTCGTAGACCTGCCCCAGGGCGTTGGCCAGGAACTTCTCGTCGGTCTCCTCGCCCATGATGACAATTTTGCCCTCGGCCACGGCCTTGTCATAGTCCATGGTCTTGACGCAGGAAAACACGTCCATCTCCTTCATCTTCCGGGCCACCTCGTCGGCGTGGTTGGGGGGGAGCTGGGCGCCGTCCTCCCAGTAGACCTTGTAGCCGTTGTACTCCTTGGGGTTGTGGCTGGCGGTGACGTTGATGCCGGCGATGCAGCCGTACTCCCGGATGGCGAAGGACAGCTCGGGGGTGGGGCGGAGGGACTCGAACAGGCGGACGGGGATGCCGTTGCCCGCCATGACCCGGGCAGCCTCCCGGGCGAATCGGTCGGAGTTGTTCCGGCAGTCGAAGCAGATGGCTACGCCCCTTTTGACCGCCTCGGGCCCCTCGGCCAGGATGACCTCGGCGAAGGCCTGGGTGGCGTGGCGGATCACGTGAACGTTCATCCGGTACAGACCGGTCCCCATGGTGCCCCGCAGTCCGGCGGTGCCGAACTCCAGCTGGGAGAAGAAGCGGGACTCGATCTCTTTCTCGTCGTTTTTGATGGCTTCCAGCTCGGCCTTCTCGGCCTCAGACAGGGCAGGGCTGGCCAGCCAGGCCTCGTAAGTATCACGATAGGACATAATTACATTACCTCCTGCGGCTAAATTTTTACATCTATTATTGTACCACAGGAAGGACAGGATTACCAGTATTTTTTATGGAACTTTACAGCTTCAGCCGGGCCATGTCCTCGGGCAGGGGGACAGAAAACCGCTGCTTCTCTCCGGTGATGGGGTGGCGGAAGGAGAGGTAGCCCGAGTGAAGGGCGGGCCGAGGGATGAGGGCCCTGTCCTCCGTGCCGTAGAGGAAATCCCCGGTGAGGGGGTGGCCGATGTAGGCCATGTGGACCCGGATCTGGTGGGTGCGGCCCGTCTCCAGCTCCAGGCTGACCAGGGCTCGGTCCCCCCAGCGCCGCAGCACCCCATATTTTGTCCGGGCGCTCTTGCCGTCGGGCCGGACCATCTGCTCCATGAGGGAGCCGGGTTTCGGCCCCAGAGGGGCGTCGATCACCCCGGAATAGGGCTCCGGCACCCCCTCGCACACCGCCAGATAGACCCGGTGGAAATCCTCCGTGTGGAGCTGGTTTTTCAGCACCTCCTGGGCGTGGGGGTGCTTGGCCGCCACCAGCAGGCCGCTGGTCCCCCGGTCCAGCCGGTGGACGGGGTGAAAATCTGCCTCCTGCCCCGACTTTTCGTAATAATCCACCAGAAAATTACCCAGCGTATCGTCAAAGTGCCCCGGCCCCGGGTGGACGGACACCCCCGGGGCCTTGTTCAGGACAATCAGATCTTCGTCCTCGTACACGATATCCAGCGGCCCCGGCGTGGGGACTACCCCGCTGTTCCGTTCCGGGCCGGACAGGCGCACCGACAGCACCTGTCCCGCCTCCGGACGGAAGTCGGTGTGGACCCGCACGCCGTCCAGCAGAATGCCGTCCTCCAGCCACTTAATCCGGCGCACCACCGTCCCGGACAGGCGCAGATGGCGCTTGAGCAAGGTATCTACCTTTACACCGGCCAGCTCAGGGGTGACGGTCAGCTCCAGCCGCCGGCTCACAGCTTTTTGGACAGCCACAGGCTGGACAGAAAGAAGACGGCGGTGTAGAAGAATACCACTCCGGCCAGGGCGTAGTAGGCCTCCATGCTCAGGGGCAGGACAATGAACAGGGACAGCACTACTCCGAAAATGGTGAGAGCTCCCGCGATTTGGGCAGCGGAGCGGGTGATGTGCAGTTCCCGCTCGTCGGTCTCCTTGATTTTCGCTTTCCTCTGGGCTTGGGGGTGGGTCATCAGATATTGGGTACGGACCAGCAGTACCAAAGCCCCGGCGGTGATGCCGGAGGCCCCTCCCAGATAGAAGCCCTGAGCGTGCTCAGACAGGTGGCTGTCCGGCACCAGCAGGAAGTAGCACACAAAGCCCACCAGCCCAATGGCCAGCAGGGCGACCGCCGCCCAGCGGCGCTGGCGCAGGGATTTTTCATAGTCCCCGCCGCCCGTTAACATCGCTTTGATTAACATATATATGCCTCCTTGTACTCTTGTGGGGCCCGACCACCTGGGCGGGCCATTTGGGGTGGAATTGCCCCGCCCAGGTGGTCGGGGCCCACATAACAAATCACATTTTCTTGTTCCACCGGTGGATGTTGATCATATAGAAGGTGCAGTGGAGCACGATGACCACCGAAATAGCCACCCCCCACAGGCCGCCCACGAAGATTTGGATGACCAGAAAGGCTGCCCACAGCATGTACAGCGTCCAGTACCAGGAGGACATGGCCGCCTTCTCCCGGATGGCCACGTTGCGCTCGTCATGCTCGCCCCGCTCATACTCCTTCTGCTGTTCCGGGGACATCCGGATGCGGCTCAGGGCGATTCCCACCGCCCCGAAGCCCATCAGTATTCCGCCCGACGTAAACAGAGCAAGACTAATCTGCTTTGGAACTCGCTCGTCCAGCAGGATGGCGGCAAGAATCAGAGCCCAGGCCGCCGCGAACATCACATAGGGGAATATTTTTTTCCAAAAGTCTTTCATTGTAAAAACCTCACAGTCTTAATACTTCTTGTCCAGCCGCCGGTAGACGGCTTCATAAATCAACTCGCGAGCCACATAGAGCAGGCATACCAGATAGAGAACAGACGATTCCAGGTCGAGCACAAAAGCGGCGGTCAGAAAACACACAGTAAACAGAGCCCTCTCCCCCTGCCAACAAAGCCAGGAGGCCCTTTCCCGAAGCATCCGGTTGCGCTCGTCCCGCTCCTCCCGGTCGATTTGCTTTTGTTCGTCAGGGGACAATCCCCGGTAGTTGTTCCAGCGGATGTTCAGTGCGCATTTGAGCCCGATCCCGATGGCAATCACACGCATTGCCCTGTCTTTCCAGGGGGTGAGGAAAAGGACAGTGCCGATTACAAAAATCGCGGCAGGCAGATACCACTCCCATTTTTTCGGGTTCCTATATGACTTTTTCATGGCGTCTCCTCCTCTTCAAACAGGAATACTTCCTCGATGGTCAGTCCGAAATACCTGGCGATTTTGTGGGCCAGCAGCAGGGAGGCGTTGTACCGGCCGCTCTCCAGGGAGATGATGGTCTGCCGGGTGACGTCCACCCCGTCGGCCAGTTCGGCCTGAGAGATTTTCCGGGCCTTGCGCAGCTCCGCGATTCGGTTGGTCACCGGACCACCTCCTTTGAATAATGTAAAGTGCGCTTTACTATATGGAGTATAGCACGCTTTACATTTTGTGTCAAGGGCGCTTTACATTTTTAAAAAATTTTTTTGCCCTGAATACAAAACGGCCCCGCCTTCAAAAATAAAGGCGGGGCTGCCCATACCCTTGACATTTGCGGGGAGATATGCTAAATTGGGTATGTAGGGTGCCGCTGAGCTTCGGCGGTTCGGCCCAAATCTGGTTTCTTAATTAAATAGGCTCAGAAACCGTCACTTGGCCGAGTGGCGGTTTCCACTTGCCTTGACTTTGACTTGGAGCGTCACAATGTAACCACGGATATAGAAAAAGATTGTTGATTGGTTCCCCCAAAATTAGATGCAGCGGCTGTAACGGGAAAAAGTCCAGCAATAAAAGTACAAGCTAATAAAAAAGAAAACAATTTCCGCATAATAACTTCCTGTGTGTTAATCAGTTGTGGAATATTCCAGATATTCCCACCATTTATTATTTATGCATACAAATAAATGATTTTGTGTGTAATATATTGGGGCACCTTCTATATTATCATTAGCTTGAAATGACTTTAGAGGCATTTCATTACCTGGAACTGTGCTTGTGATGGTTCCAAAATATATGCTGTCTTCTGGTTGATGATCAAATGCTTGCCCATTACATTTGTAATAAGTTTCGCCAATAAGAATGAATGGAGGAAAATCAGTTTTTTCAGATTGAGGTGTGTTGTGGCTATTAAGTATAAAGAGGAAGGTAGTGAGTATTGCTAAAATTAGTATAATTAAGAGAAGACGTCTACGGGACATACTATATCATCAACCTCCTTAAGAAATTTTACATATATATTATTGCCACAAACGATATACATAATCAAGTGCTTTAAGATATTTGTTTTCGGTAAAATGGAACTTGTGCAAAAGGGCACGAAAAAGTTAGGGTCTGTTCACATATGTGAACAGACCCTAAAAAAATTACTCTGTGCAAGAAGAGAGATTTTTGCTATAATGGGGGACAATACACAAGACAAGGAGCCTGGGCAATGAGAGACAGACGGACGGACGGCGGAGAGAAGCTGGGCATTTACATCCACATCCCCTTCTGCCGCAGCAAGTGCGACTACTGCGATTTCTACTCCCTGGCCGGTCAGGAGGGGCAGATGGACCGCTACCAGAAGGCCCTGCTGGCCCATCTGAGGGAGACGGCCCCCATGGCCCGGAGCTGCCCGGTGGACACGGTATATTTCGGCGGCGGCACCCCCACCTGGTACGGGGCCAAGCGGCTGGGGGAGCTGCTGAAGGCGGTGAAAAAGCTCTACCAGGTGGAGAAGGACGCGGAGATCACCTTCGAGGCCAACCCGGACAGCGCGGACTTCAAGGCCCTGCGCGCCCTGCGCCGGGCGGGCTTCAACCGGGTGTCCTTCGGCTTTCAGTCGGCCTGCCCCGGGGAGCTGGCGGCGGTGAGCCGCCCCCACACCGTGGAACAGGGGGACGGGGCGGTGGCAGCGGCCCGGAAAGCCAGGCTGAACAATCTGTCCCTGGACCTGATCTACGGCCTGCCCGGTCAGACCATGACCTCCTGGCGGGAGACGGTGGAGCACGCCCTGGCTTTGAATCCGGAGCATCTGTCCTGCTACGGCCTGAAGGTGGAGGAGGGCACCCCCCTTGCCGCCCGGGTGGGGGCCGGGGAGGTCCTGCCCGATGACGACGCCCAGGCGGACATGTACCTGTGGATGGCGGACCGGCTGGCCCAAGCGGGCTATGAGCAGTACGAGATCTCCAACTTCGCCAGGCCGGGCTTCGCCTCCCGGCACAACCTGCGCTACTGGCAGCTCCGGCCCTATATCGGCTTCGGCCCGGCGGCCCACTCCGATTTTGGCGGCCGGCGGTATTCCTGGGGCCGGGACCTGGAGGGGTACATCTCCGGCGTCCTGGAGGGCGGCGAGCTGCTGGACAGCCAGGACCTGATTCCGGAGGAGGAGCGGGGCTGTGAGTACCTGATGCTGGGCCTGCGCACGGCCCGGGGTATTGAGGAATGGGAGTACCGGGGGCGGTACTTCATGGACTTCGCCCCCATTGAAAGCCGGCTGGAGGATTTTAAGGCCCAGGGTTGGGCGGAGAAAACGGCCGAGGGCCGCTGGCGGCTCACCCCCAGGGGTTTCCTGGTGTCCAACCAGCTGATCGGCGACCTGCTGGAACGGCAGGAGAAGGTCCGGCTGGACGCCCTCCTCCCCAAGGTCCAGGCCCGCTATCAGGAGAAGCGGCAGGGACGGATATGATGCGCCCCCGCAGAGTGACCATAAATTTTACAGGAAATTACAGTTAAATTCTGAGCATCGGACAGCGGAGAGGGAATTTTTTCCCCGCTGTCCGTCTTTTTTAACAATTCGTTCACAGCCCCGCAATTTTTGTTGCAAGCGGGGTATAATAGTGCTATAATATATCCGGTTTGTTATGCCCTGCCAAAAACAGGGTTTTATTTTGACATTACATATGGCAGTTCAGCCATATCTTCATAGATTCCAAGACTTGGAAAAGAAGGTGCAGTCATTTGACGAAGTATTTGATTCACGGGGGGAATCCCCTCCATGGAACCATCCAGATCAGCGGAGCAAAAAACGCCGCTGTCGCCATTATTCCCGCCGCCCTGCTGGTAGACGGTGTCTGCCGCATTGAAAACGTCCCCCAGATCAGCGACGTGACGCTGATCCTTCAGATCCTGAGAGAACTGGGCGCCGACGTGCGCATGATAAACCGCACCACCGTGGAGGTGGACTGCTCCCATATCCGCAACCGCCAGGTGCCCTATGAGCTGGCCCGGAAGATCCGCGCCAGCTACTATCTGGTGGGCGCCCTGCTCAGCCGCTTCGGCTGGGCGGAGGTCCCTCTGCCCGGGGGCTGCGACCTGGGCGGCCGGCCCGTGGACCAGCACATCAAGGGCTTTGTGGCCATGGGGGCCGAGGTGGACGTGCGCAGCGGCCTGATCTGCGCCCGGGTCCCCAACGGCTCCCGGCTGGCGGGAGGCCAGGTCTATCTGGACATCGTCTCCGTGGGGGCCACCATGAACATCATGCTGGCCGCCACCCTGGCCGAGGGCCTCACCGTCATCGAGAACGCCGCCAAGGAACCCCACATCGTGGACCTGGCCAACTTCCTCAACTCCATGGGGGCCGATATCCGGGGGGCGGGCACCGACGTCATCAAGATCCGCGGCGTGTCCCGCCTGCGGGGCGGCTCCTACTCCATCATCCCCGATCAGATCGAGGCGGGCACCTATATGGCCGCCGTGGCCGCCGCCGGAGGCGAGGTCCTTATTAAAAACGTTATCCCCAAGCACCTGGACTGCATCACCGCCAAGCTGGTGGAGATGGGGGTGGAGGTGGAGGAGCAGGACGACGCCCTCCTCCTGCGGCGGGAGGGTCCGCTCACCCGGGTGAACGTGAAGACCATGCCTTACCCCGGCTTCCCTACCGACATGCAGCCCCAGATTGCCGCCGTGCTGTGCATTGCCCAGGGGACAAGCGTCCTCACCGAGGGGGTGTGGGACAACCGCTACCGCTATGTGGACGAGTTCCGCCGCATGGGGGCCCACATCCAGGTGGACGGCAAGGTGGCCGTCATCGAGGGGGTGGACCACCTGACCGGAGCGCCCGTCCACGCCTGCGACCTGCGGGCCGGGGCCGCCATGATCATCGCCGGCCTGGCCGCCCAGG
>CANSSJ010000082.1 GCA_947649625.1 uncultured Bacillota bacterium
CGATGCGGGTGAAGGCGGTCTGGGGGCCGGTGAGGTAGCAGCTGCCCAGGTCCTTAGCCAGCTTGTCATAGGTCTGGGCGGAGGAGCCCGCCAGCGCCCCCAGGCCGGAGGAGAGCAGGTCGTCCACCATCTTCTCCGCCATGTCCAGCCCCTCCAGCTGCTTGGCCAGCTTCTTTTTTTGGGCGGCGGCGTTGGGTTTTTTGGGCTTGGCCGGTGCGGCGGCCTCCTCCTTTTTGGCCGCCCGTGCCGCCTGTTTTGCCCGTTTTTCGGCAATGTCCTGAGGGATGTCCGCCGGCTCGAAGGGTCCGCCGGCCAGCTGCCCGAACATCAGCCCCAGGGCGTGCTTGCAGGGGAACTGCCGGCTGGGGCAGGAGCACCGGCACACCGGGGCCTCCGGGTCGGTCCAGTCGATGGACACCCGGTAGGGCGTTCTTCCGCTCCCCGCGCACTGGGCCCAATACAGGGTATCGTCCTCCGTCCGGCACAGGCCGGAGAAGCTCCCCTTCTTCCACAGCTTTCTCCCGTTTTCCGCCGCTGCGGGGTTGGGGGCCTGAAGCAGGATCATCTGTTCTGTCAATGTCATGGACCACACACTCCTTCAGAGACTGTATAAGATAGACTGTCTTTCCATTTTACCACAGCGCCCGGCGGACTTCAAGGCGGCCCGAGCATTCCATCTGAAAAGCGGGAGGCGGTTTTACCGCCTCCCGCTCTGCTCCGCCCCGCCGGTCCTCCGCGATGGGGGCCGGATCATAGAAGCTCAGATTGTAAAAATTCTATCCCTTTTGGCGTGAGGGTGGTCCCCTGCCTCCCTTTTCCGATGGAGATATATCCCTCCTGTGCCAACTCCTCCAGAAGCTGGCGCAGCGCGATATCGCTTAAAAAAACAGACCGCTCCTTCAAATACCCCAAAAGGGCTGTCCTGCCCAGGCCGTGCCCGATGGACTGGTGCTCCAGAAGGATCTGGAATATGGCGTTTTTGGCGTCAAGCAGCTGGCTTTTCCAGATCGACCTGTCGTTTTTGACCCGCCTGACCTGGTCCGGAAGCTCGCCCAGCGCCTTATAGTACAGCGCGCAGTTTTCCAGCTCCCGGACATTCCCGGGCCACGGATACTGTAAGACAGCACTGGTCTCCTCAGGGGTCAGCCGGGAAAACTGGGCGCCCATGAAGTGCTGGAAGAGGGGCAGGATATCGTCTGTGCGTTCCCGGACAGGGGGCAGCGTGATGAAAATGGTGTTCAGCCGGTAGTACAGGTCCCGGCGAAAGTTCCCCCTCTCCACCTCCTGCCACAGGTCCTTGTTGGTCGCGGCGATGATCCGCACGTCAATATTGATGATCTGATTGCTGCCAATGCGCATGATCTGCCGCTCCTGCAGGACCCGCAGAAGTCCCAGCTGCAGTCTGGGGGAGATATCCCCGATCTCATCCAGGAAGATCGTCCCCCGGTTGGCCAGCTCGAACACGCCCAGCTTTCCCTTCTTCCGGGCCCCGGTGAAGGAGCCCTCCTCGTAGCCGAACAGCTCCGACTCCAGCAGGGACTCCGAGATGGCGGCGCAGTTTACCGCCACAAAGGGCATATTTCTCCGGTCGGAGTAGTTATGCAGGGCCTGGGCGAAGAGCTCCTTCCCCACGCCGCTCTCTCCGCCGATCAGGATGGTATAGACCGTGTTGGCCGCCCGCTTCCCCAGCTCGATGCTCTTGTGCATACTGGCGGAGGTATGCAGGATATCCTGGAACGTGTGCTTGGCGTACAGCCCCTTCTCCTTCAGGCTGCGGTTGAAGGAGGTCTCGATGTTTTTCAGGACGATCTCGTCCTGAAGGGTGATAAAGCAGCCCATGTCCTGCCGCTCCAGCCCGATCTTCACCTTATCCACCACATAGTTCATCCCGTCGATGGTCAGCATCTGATGGGAGATGTTCCGGTCCGCGCTGACATACTCCATCAGTTCCGGGGGCAGATAGGCCTCGATCCGCGTAGGAGGGTTGGCCGGAAACTGAAAAATATCCTGCGCCCGTTTGTTGAAATAGATCAGCCGGCCCTCCACATCCACCAGGAATATGGCGGCCTCTGAATGATAGATATACTGGTTGAGCATCTGCTCCTTCAACAGGCCGTCAAAATAGCTGACCCGGTAGCCCGGCATGGGCTCAACGATGCTGGAGATATATTGGAGCAGGTGATAAATAATGGACTCGTTCTTCAGCTCCAGAATGTCCATGATCTGCACCATGGTGTTGAAGCCGATGTCTCGAAAGCCGGTATTGATCACGCTTGTAACATAGGGGGGGACCATGTGGGGCTCGTTGGGGGTAATGGCGTTCCTGATATGGCGGTAGGCCCCCGCCTCCTCCTCCTGGGCGTCGTAGGGGATCAGATTCAGGTGGCTGATTCCCAGCTCATAACACATGAGGATCATCTCCTCCGCGTTCTGCCGGGTATCATTGACCAGAAGCACGTCTGTATCGGCGGGGATCTTCAAAATCTCGTCCAGATAGGCCTTTTTGATGCTTCGGGTCATGCAGACCACATTTTTCATGGAGCTGTACCGCCTGAGCCGGGGCAGCAGCCGGTTATTGATGACCACCAGGACATCCGCCTCAATGAGGCTGCCCGGCGACATCTGGTCCATAAAGTAGTTCTGGACGGCCGCGTGGTCGCCGTATACCATCCGCAGGTCCTGCTCCAGATAGCGGATCACGTCCGGATTTTTACTGTCCCCGTAGACAACTCCGATCTTTTTCAAGCTATACCTCCAGAGGGTCCGCCTCCCCGCAGGAAAAGCGGACGGCGCTCCTGGCCAGGGCCCAGGTCGGATCCAGCAGGGGGATCTGGCTGGCCAGATGATAGCGGTCAAAGGCGATGGGCAGCTCGGTACAGCCCAAAAGCAGCGCCTGAGCCCCCTGGTCCGCCAGCTCTGAGATCAGGCTGTTGACCGCCTCCGCCGGCCAGACGGCCCGGCCGGCCTTGACCCCCTGATAGATCATCTCCATCAGCGCCGCCTGCCCCGCCTCGTCAGGGAGCAGCTGAGTCACGCCCCAGCGCTCCAGAGCCTGGGTGTAGACGCCGGACCGCACCGTTCCGTCGGTGGCCAGCACCCCCACCTTCCGGAATCCCGAATCGCGGGCGGCCTTCGCCGACTCCTCCAGCATATGGAGGAAGGGAATGGTAATATGCCGGCAGATCTGCGGGTAGTAGTAGTGGGCTGTGTTGCAGCCCATGACAAGCACCTGGGCCCCCGCCTGCTCCAGCGTCTGTGCGGAACGGATCAGCTCGGGGAGGGGGTCCGGCCCGCCGTGAAGGATGGCGGCGGTCCGGTCCGGGATCGCCGTGTTGCTGTCGATCAAAACACGGGGGTGGCCCTGGTCGTCGGGGCTGTCGATCAGCGCGATGATCTTCTGGAACAGGTCTGCCGTCGCCATCGGTCCCATACCGCCGATGATCCCAATGGTCTTTTTTTTCTGCATAGAGGCCTCCATCTGAAACAGCAATGCCCGCCGGTCCGAATCGGATGGGCGGGTATTGCCCTGTCTGTTTATACGGTTCCCGCTAAAAAGTCTTTCAGGCCAAGCACTGTCTCTCCCCGGATCCCGGTAGTGGTCTCCGCGTGGTACAGAGAACTGATGATGGCCTCCTCCACCGCCTCGACGCAGGCCTCGAAGACCCGGTCCAGCTCCTCGTCGAAGAACATCCGGCAGTTCAGAACGCTGCGCTCGCTGTAGTGGGGCACCCGGTTGGCGGTGGTAAACGCGATGGCGATATCGCCGCTCCCGTTTCCGCAGTAGGAGCCCGTCCGCCCCAGGGAGACGGTGGCCCGCCTGGCCACCCGGCCCAGCTGGCGCTCTGAGAGGGGCAGATCGGTGGCAATGACGATAATGATGGAGCCCCGGTCCTTGTCAGCCCCGCGGGAGACGGGGCCGGGGGCGGCGTTGTAATGGGTCCCGCCGATGACCAGGTTGCCCGCCGCGCCAAAGTTGGACATCACGGCGGCCCCCAGCGTATAAGTCTGCCCGTCCGCCGTTATCTGCCGGGAGGCGGAGCCGATGCCCCCCTTCAGCCCCAGGCAGCACATCCCGGTCCCGCCGCCCACGCTCCCCTCCTCAAACCACTCATCCGCGCGGGCGATGGCCTGGAACACATGGGACTCCTGGATGTGGAAGCCCCGTATGTCGTTGAGGCGGCCGTCGTTGCACTCGGTGACGAGGCAGTTTACCGTGCCGGTGGACACGCCGATCTCCGGATTGTTTTCCAGCATATACCGGCAAAGCCCGGTGAAGGCGGTGCCGATGCTCATGGTATTGGTGAGGACGATGGGGGTCTCAATGGTACCCAGCTCCTGGATCTGCAGGATCCCGATGCTCTTTCCAAAGCCGTTAATCACCGAGGCCGCCGCCATCACCTTATCCCGAAACAGATTCCCGGGGTGGGGAAGGATCACGGTGACGCCCGTGTTGATATCCTGGTCCTTCAAGGTTACATGGCCCACCTTGACGCCCGGAACATCTGTGATCAGGTTTTTGGGCCCCCGAGGCCATTTGGAATGAAGTTCCAGCCGTGCTGTATCCGGTATTCCCATGATCGTTTCCTCTCGCACTGTTTTTGGCGAAATCTTTCTGTTATAAATTACTATATTTCGGGCCGGATTGTCAACTCCCCGCCCGGAGAATATGCCCCGCCTTCGCGCCCAGATGGACGCCGTCCTGGGCGGTCAGAACGCCGTTTACGAACACCTGATGAATCCCGCTGCAGGGCCGCTTGGGGTCCTCATAAGTGGGATCTGAGGCCAGCCTGTCAAAATCGAACACCACCAGATCCGCCCACATCCCGCGCCGGATCAGCCCCCGGTCCTTCAGCCCCAGGCGCCAGGCCGGCAGGCCTGTCATCTTTCGGATGGCTTCCTCCAGAGAAAACAGTCCCCGCTCCCGGCAGTAGTGGGCCAGAACTCGGGGAAATGTCCCGAAATTCCTGGGGTGGGGCTGTCCCGGTGCGGTCAGGGAATAGGCCTCCCCATCGGAGGCGGGCATCACATAGGGCTTTTGCATGATCCACTCGATGTCCTCCTCGCACATCCCAAAGTCGATCTCCGACACCTGGTTGCGCTCCTCCTCCACCAAGTCAAACACCACGTCGGCCGGGCTCTTGCCCAGCGCCGCCCCGATGTCCACCACCGACTTTCCCACCATCCACTGCTTGGAGGGGCTCTGCAGGGCGGAGACATAATCAGAGTGCTCAGGGTGCCGGAGGTGTAAACCAGGCAGCCAATGATATAGGTAAAGATATTGGCGCCCTTGCCGGACTTCACCAGTCCCCGCTTTTTCAGCACGATATTCACAAAGCCGTCGATGCCGCCGGTCTTTCCAAACATATAGCCTTCCCTCCCGATGTTAGGGGGGCGTTCTGCCCGCCCCCGCTGTGTACGCCCTGCGCCCCGCTCCCGGCATCCAGTGCGTCCATTAAAACAAACTCTGTTGGAATTATTTATAATATAACATAATCAATATTTTATTGCAACTTATTTTTTGATTATTTCTCCCTCCTCCGCTGTCCGGTGCTCCCTGCGCTCAAAATACTCCTTGACAAGACTTCCGCCCCCATCTAACATGGTACATATCAACAAAATTTTGAACAGGAGCGAGATATGATGTACACATCACGTTATGACTCCCCCGTGGGCCCCCTGCTGCTGGCGGGACAGGATGACACCCTGACAGGCCTCTGGATGGAGGGCCAGAAGTATTATCCCACCTCTCCGGGGGAGGAGGCGCGGGAGTCCAAAAACTCGCCCGTCCTCCAACAGGCCGAGCGGTGGCTTGACCTCTATTTCGCCGGGAAGAGGCCCACCCCCAACGAGCTGCCCCTCTCGCCGGCCGGGAGCGCGTTTCAGAAAGAAGTCTGGAACATGCTTCTCCAGATCCCCTACGGGGAGGTCGTTACCTACGGAGCGCTGGCAAAACAGCTGGCTGCCCGCCGGGGGACCGCGGGGATGTCCCCTCAGGCGGTGGGCGGAGCCGTGGGGCATAACCCCATCTCCATCATTATCCCCTGCCACCGGGTCGTGGGCTCCAACGGGAGCCTGACCGGGTACGCCGGCGGCCTGCAAAGGAAGGTCAGGCTGCTCACTCACGAAGGTGTGGATATGGAGCGGCTCTTCGTCCCCAGAAGGGGGACCGCACTGTAACGCCGGCGGGCGGCCGCGCCGGCCATTCTCTCATCGGACGGGACCTCGCCGTTTTTTGACGGCCGCCATCATTGACGAATCAGAAAAACCGGCCTCCCTGATAAAATTCAGGGAGGCCGGCCTGCATAAACAGGGGCGGCGTCCTTTTCAGCCGCCGCAATATAATCGCACACAGACCTCCCGGTCCTCCGCCGGGTCGATCCGGAAACGCCTCTCAACATCGCTGCCCCAGCTGTCGATGCCGCCCACGCCCCGCATGGCGCCGCAGAGGGTGACCACGGTGCGGGCAGGGGCGGGCAGCTCCTCCACATGGGCAGCCTGCTCCAGCTGCTGGGGGGTGTAGGGAATGGCGGAGAAAGCGAAGGGCTCTTCTCCCATTTCCAGGGTCAGCCTGCTCCCGTCCCGCGCCCGCAGCACAAGGGCACGGGTGTCTACATGACAGCCGCACTCCTGGGGGACCAGGTAGGCGGGGATGTGGGGCGCCTCGCTGTGCCAGCCGAAGACGCCCCCCTTTTTCCGGTCCGGGTAGGTCTCTCCGGACAGGCCCAGCCACTCCACCCGCTCCACCGGCTCCGGCGTTTCAAACCGCAGGCCGAACAGGGGCAGTCCGGGCCGGTCAGGCCCGCCGTGGCAGCGGGCGGACACCGTGATACAGCCAGCGTCATCCACCGTGTAGGTCACATCGGTGCGCAGACCGGGCAGGGCGGGGGCGGTATAGGTAAAGCGGACGGTCACCCGCTCCGGGCTCTCCTCCAGTATCTCGATGTTGTCGCATTTCTGCCAGCCGTCCGCCGCCGCCCAGATAGAGCTGTTGACGGCGAAGCCGTTCCCCAGATCGTTCTCCGTGGGGGCCCGCCAGTAGGCCGGACGGGGCGCCCGCCACAGCCACTCGTGTCCACCGATGTTCAGGGACACCGGCCCGCCCTCCGGGTAGGAAAACAGAATCTCGAAGTCCTCTCCCCGCACCCCCAGGGCCCCGTCGCCGTGGGTGACGCGGAGAGGGGATTTTTTTGTCCCCCGGGCGGGGAGCGTAAGGGCTTGTTTTGCCCGCTCATTAGCCCCGTCGTGGGCCGCCCGCTCCTCGGGGGAGGAGTACCAGTACCGCACCTCCTGCATGGCGGGCTTTTCGGTGCCGTCGGCAAATACGATGCCGTTGCCGCTGAAGGCGTAGTCGGTCTGCCGCTCGCCGAAGTCACCGCCGTAACCCAATACCCGGCGGCCGTTGCAGTCGGTGCGCCACAGGGCCTGATCCATATAGTCCCAGATAAAACCCCCCTGATACTGGGGGAACTCCTCCCCCAGGCGGATGTAGCGCTCCATGCCCCCCAGGGAGTTACCCATGTCGTGCATATACTCGCAGAGGATAAAGGGCTTTTTCGGGTCATGTTCCAGATACTCCCGAATTTCCTCCGGCGGGGCGTACATCCGGCTCTCCACGTTGGAGATGCGGTCAAATTCCCGGCAGTGGAATACCCCCTCGTAGTGGACCAGCCGGCTGGAATCGTTTTTGCGGAAGAACTCGGCCATAGCCAGGATGTCCTCTCCAGCATAGGACTCGTTGCCGCAGGACCAGAAGAGAATGGACACGTGGTTTTTGTCCCGCTCAAACATGGACTTCGCCCGGTCCAGGACGCAGTCCCGCCACTCCGGCAGGCTGCCCGGCACGTTCCAGGAGGGCTCCGTCCGCCCCAGCTTCTGCCAGGAGCCGTGGCTCTCCAGATTGGCCTCGTCCATCATATA
>CANSSJ010000083.1 GCA_947649625.1 uncultured Bacillota bacterium
GACGGCACCTACTACATCGCCGAGTACATCGGCATCCTGGATAAGGCCGGCCGCACCCCCGAGCAGACCGCCGCCGTTGAGGAGTTCGCCGAGTGGTTCGGCTCCGCCGAGATCCAGGCCGCCTGGGGCGAGGAGTTCGACTCCTATCCCTGCAACACCAAGGCCGCCGATATGCTCTATCCCGACGGTATTCCTCCCATCTATCAGCTGAAGAACTTCGCCCTGTCCAAGGTGGACGGCGATACCACCTACGCCGAGTATGTGGCCGCCCACTCCAGCGACTGGACCAACATCATGACCAACCTGGGCTTCTACTGGGCCGACGCCAGCGAGGCCAAGGCTGAGCCCGACTGGAACAGCCTGGATTGGGCTACCCTGACCCAGTCCGCCGGCTAAATTCAATTGTTTGATCTGCGGCGGGCCGGGGAACCGGCCCGCCGCGCGTTTTAAATCTAAAAAAGAGAGGGAGCATCGCCTATGATCCGGCTCAACGACATCGCAGTCAAATTCGGCGACTTCACCGCCCTGCACGACATCAACGTCCATGTGAAGGAGGGGGAGTTCTTCACCTTCCTGGGCCCCTCCGGCTGCGGGAAGACCACCACCCTGCGCACCATCACCGGCTTTATTGAGCCCGTCTCGGGCACGGTGGTGGTGAAGGGGAAAGACATCACCCACGTCCCCATCGAGGAGCGGAACATCGGCATCGTCTTCCAGTCCTACGCCCTGTTCCCCACCATGACGGTGTATGACAACATCGCCTTCGGCCTGAAGCTGAAAAAGCTGAAAAAGGCGGAGATCGCCCAGAAGGTGAACGACATTGCCCGCAAGGTGGACCTGAGCGGCGAGCAGCTGAAAAAAGCGGTGAGCCAGCTGTCCGGCGGACAGCAGCAGCGGGTGGCCATCGCCAGGGCGCTGGTCACCGAGCCCGCCATCATCTGCATGGACGAGCCGCTGTCCAACCTGGACGCCAAGCTGCGGGTCCAGCTGCGCAACGAGCTCAAGCAGATGCAGAAGGACTTCGGCATCACCACCATCTACGTCACCCACGACCAGGAGGAGGCCCTCACCCTCTCCGACCACATCGCCGTGTTCAACAAGGGGGTCATTGAGCAGATCGGCACCCCCAACGAGGTATACAACCACTCGGCCACCGAGTTTGTCTGCAACTTCATCGGGGACATCAACCTGCTCCAGGGCGGGGCGGTGGCCGCCCTGAACGCGGGCGGGGGACAGGTGGACCCCGCCGCCCAAAACTACATCCGCCTGGAGCGCATCCACGTCAACGTGGACCCCAAGCCGGGGAACGTGGTGCTTGACGGCGTGGTGGACAGCCGGGAGTACTACGGGCTGTACATCAAATATTACATCAAGGCCGCCGGACAGACCATCAAGGTCATCGAGAAGAACGACGGCGTGAACATCTACGAGGCGGGCCAAGCCGTGAAGGTGGTCATGGACCCCAGAGACGTAATGGCCTACCCGGCCGGTTAAAGGGGGCGATATTATGACCAAAAGCCGCTCCAACGCCCTGAGCCCGGCCCTGCTGGTGAAGATCTTCGGCGCGGCCTTCTTCGCCTATCTGTTCCTGGGCTTTATGCTGCTGCCCTGCCTCAACACCCTGGCCAGCATCTTCACCACCCAGAACGCATCCGGCCAGACCGATCCTCTGGCGGTCATCCGCTTCTTCTTCGCCGGAAACATGGGCTCCTACGTGTGGAACTCCCTCAAGCTGGCCATCTGCCTGGTAATTACGGTTAATGTGGTGGGTGTGTCCATCGTCCTGCTCACCGAGTACTTCGACATCAAGGGGGCCAAGATCCTCCGTCTGGGCTACATGACCACCCTGATTTACTCCGGCGTGGCCCTGGTCACCGGCTACCTCTTTCTGTATGACAGCAACGGCATTATCACCACCCTGCTGGTGAACGCCTTCCCCGGCATGAACCCCAACTGGTTTTCCGGGTTCAACGCGGTGCTGTTCACCATGACCTTTGCCTGCACCAGCAACCACGCCCTGTTTCTCCGCAACGCCATCCGGGGCATCGACTACAACACGGTGGAGGCCGCCCGGAACATGGGGGCCCGGCCCTTCAAGGTGCTGTGGAAGGTGGTCTTCCCCACCCTGGTGCCCACCATGTTCTCCCTGACGGTGATGACCTTCATCACCGGCCTGTGCGCCATGTCCGCCCCCACCCTGCTGGGCTACGACTCCATCAACCCGGAGATCGTCCGGCTGGCCGGCTCCTCCACGGCGGACGAGGCCTTCCCCCAGGCCCGGGCGGCCCTGCTGTCCATCATCCTGGCCATGTTCACCATCGTCCTGCTGACGGTGCTGTCCTCCTACGAGCGGAAGGGCCACTACCTGTCGGTGTCCAAGACCAAGGCCAAGCTGCAGAAGCAGAAGATCGACAACCCGGTCTGGAACCTTCTGGCCCACCTCTACGCCTATATTCTTTTCATCATCTACATGATCCCCGTGGTAATGATCATCATTTTCTCCTTCCAGACCTACGGGGCCATCCGGATGAAGCGGCTGGACCTGTCAAACTGGACCCTGATCAACTTCTTTGGCACCCAGGACTACCAGTACCTCACCAACCGGGGCACCTACAAGACCCGGAAGGGGTCCATCTCCGGCCTGTTTGCCAACGAGGCCACCCTGGGGGGCATCAAGCTCAGCTTCATCCTGTCCGCCATCGCCGCCGCCCTGGCCTGCGTCATCGTGGTGGTGGCCTGCAACTACATCTTCAAGAACCGGAACAAGAAGTCGGGCACCGTTCTGGAATACTGCCTGCTCTTCCCCTGGCTGCTGCCCACCATCCTCATCTGCTACTCCTACCGGGTGTACTTCAACAGTAACGACGTCTGGTATGTGGGGGGCAGCAACCTGTACTACGAGAACCACGTGCGGCTGCTCATCATCCTGGCCTATACGGTAGTGAAACTGCCCTTCTCCCTGCGGATGATAAAAGCCGCGTTCTACGCCATCGACGAGGAGCTGGAGGACGCCGCCCGGAATCTGGGCTCCAGCCAGCTGGTCACCTTCCTGAAGGTGAAGCTGCCTATCATACTGCCCTCGGTGCTGGCGGTGTTCGCCCTGAACTTCAACGCCCTGTTCACCGAGTACGACATGTCGGCCACCTTCGCCAGCTCCTACGGCACCACCTACGCCATGGTCATCCAGTCCATGTGCCGGGAGGAGGGGCTGTACGGCTACAACGTCAACGCCTCGGGCCGGCGGTGCGCCTCCACGGTGTTCATCATGATCGTGTCGGGCATCATCCTCTACCTGGTCTACGGCGTGGGCGCCCGAGACCTGGGGGAGCGGCTTGAAATTAAAGACCGGAGGCGCAAACGGCTGGAGAAAATAAGGAACTTTGGGAAAAAGACTGGAGAGGTTGGCACGTGATTCGTAATATTGTATTTGACATGGGCAATGTGCTTGTCTACTGGCGGCCCGACGTGCTGATCCAGCGGCTGAATGTGCCGGAGGAGGACCATCCCCTGCTCCTGCGGGAGGTCTTCGGCGACGTGAACTGGATCCAGCTGGACCGGGGGATCGTCACCCCCCGGGAGGCCGCCGACCGCATGTGCCGCCGCCTGCCCCAGCGGCTCCACGGGGCCGTCCATGAATTGACCGCAGGCTGGTGGCGGGGCCCGCTGATCCCCGTGGAGGGGATGGCGGAGCTGGTCCGGGAGCTGAAGGGACTGGGCTATGGCATATACCTGCTCTCCAATGCGGGCCTGGACCACCCGCAGTATTTTGACCGCATCCCGGGCAGCGAGTGCTTTGACGGCCGGGTGGTCTCCGCCTTCTACAAGCTGCTCAAGCCCCAGCCTGAACTGTATCAGGTCCTGCTCCGGGAGCATAACCTGAAAGCGGAGGAGTGCTTCTTTGTGGATGACCTGCATATCAACGTGGAGGCGGCTATGCTGGTGGGGATGTCCGGAGCGGTGTTCCGCGGGGCGGACGGCCTTCGCCGTTCGTTGAGAGAGGCGGGTATTCCCCTTTTGGACAGGGAAACGGCTGTGTAGATTTTATACGGACCGCCGCGGGCACTCACGTGCCCGCGGCGGTGTTTTGTGCCGGGAAAATAATCCAGGTAAATTTGGAAATGGTCTTCCTATTTGCGGAAATATTTGTTATAATGAAGCACAGATTACCCTGCGGCGGCCGGCTGGCCTGAGACAAGTTCCCTGCCGGGCAGAGGCTGCCCATATTGAGGAGTGGAGAAATGGAGAAGCAGGAAAAGATACTGATTATTGACGACAGCCCGGTGCAGGCGGACAGACTCAAGTCCATTCTGCAGGATGATTATGAGATTACGCTGGCCAATACCGCTGAGGTGGGGCTGCAGTATGCCCGGAACGGGAGTTATGACCTGGTGCTGCTGGACGTGGTCATGCCGGAGATGGACGGCTTTGTCCTGTTGAAAAAATTACAGGAGGAGGTCATCACCCAGCATACGCCGGTGATTCTGATTACCAGCCTGAATGACGTGGAGAACGAGGAGAGAGGGCTGACTCTGGGGGCGGTGGATTATATCACCAAGCCCTACCATCCGCCCATCGTCCGGGCGCGGGTGAACACCCATATCAAGCTCTGCCGCTACCGGCAGCAGGTGGAGCAGAAGGCTATGATCGACCCGATGACCGGTGTGGCCAACCGGCGGGGCTATGACACGTGCTATTATAGAAAGTGGCAGGATGCGGTGCGCCTCAAGACGCCTATCTCCCTGTGCATGATGGATATTGACAAATTCAAGGTGTACAACGATACCTTTGGACATCCCGCCGGGGACAGGGTGATTCGGGCGGTGGCCGGCGTGGCCACCGACTATCTCAGGCGCAGTACGGATTTCTTTGCCCGCTACGGGGGCGAGGAGTTCGTGGCCATCATCCAGGGAAGCGATGCTGAGACGGCCTTCGCGCAGCTGAAGCAGCTGCGCAAGGCGGTGGAGGGACTGCACATTCCTCACAACCCGGAGGTGTCCCCATGGATTACCATCAGCATAGGGGGAGTTACGGTCCTGCCCAAACTGGGGGACAGCTACGACACCTATTTAAAAATCGCGGATACCATGCTCTACGACGCCAAACGCTTTGGCCGTAACCGGGTGGTGTGGTCCACGGAGAAGATGGAGCAGCTGCGGGAAGAGTAAATATCGACTGGGGGTGAACGACAAGTGGGACTGTTCGGACTGTTTGGGAAGAGCCCGAAACAGCGGGAGGAAGAGGAGTCTCAGCGCCGGGCGCGGCAGGAGGACCTGGAGATCTACTCTGGAATGAGGGTAGAGGTGACCTCTGACGACGGCAGAATGTTTCTGGTTGCCAGACTGACCGGCCTGCGGGGCGACCGCGCCCAGCTGAGGCCGGCCACGGAGGGGAGCCTGCTGACTACCCTGGAGGAGCCGGTGCTGGTGACCCTGCGGGGCTACAGCAGCAAGGAGAACAAGGCGGTCATCATGAAGTGCACCGTGCGCTCGGGGAGCGGCAAGAATGTGTGGCAGGCGGAGCACCTGTCGCTGATCAAACGGAGCAATGACCGGGCGTTCTTCCGCATGGGGACCAGCCTGTCCGGAAAGCTGGCGCCTCTGGGGCAGCTGAATACCCCGGTGGAGGAGTGCCGGATGCTGAATATCAGCGTGGGCGGCGCCTGCATCAGCACCGGGATAAGGCATAACATAGGGGACAAGTTTTTGCTGTGGGCGAAGCTGACTCCCGGCACGGAGCCGATACAGGTGATCTGCCAGATCGTGCGCATCAATGAGCGCCGGTATGGCAGCTTTGAGTACGGATGCCGCTTCCTGGACCTGAGCGAGGCTGAGGAGGAGCGGATCCTGCAGATTATTTTTGATATGCAGCGGCAGGCACGGGTCTGAGCCGTTGACAGTGGGGGGATGCACAAAAGGGGTGCCTCCCCCCATTTTGCCTGTCTGCTTTTTTGTGGAAATGTAAGAAAAGTATTGAAATGCGGGGCGGTGCTGTGATATACTAAAAATACTGTGTACGCAAAACTCTAATTATGAAGTGAGGGCTTATTTATGCGTAAAAGTATCAAAAAAATGGTGTTTTTCCGAGTCATTGCGGCGCTGCTGTCCATTCTGCTGTTCAGCGGTGTGACCACCTTCAATCTGATCCGGATCGAAAAGATGCAGAAGAGCAGCGCGCAGACCGTTGACGTGCTCAGCCGTGCTCAATCGGCTGAGACCGCCCACTACAAATGGTCCAGCAATCTGAGCAAGGCCCTGTACGCCGGCGGGGAGTTCCCGGGCACGGACGACACCAAGTGCGTCCTGGGCCAGTGGATCTACGGCGAGGCCGGAACGGATGACGAGCAGATCCTGGCCCTGCGCCAGGAGATTCAGCCCATGCACAAGGCGCTGCATCAGTCTGTGGCCGAGGTGCAGAACATGATGGCGGCCAGCCCGGTCCGGGCTCAGAACTATTACCAGGAGACCATCCAGGCCAACTTGACCGCCCTGGTGGCCAAGCTGGATCAGGTGATCGAGCGGGGGACCACGCTCAACAATGATAACACTGAGAAGATGGCCTCTACAATTGTAATGATGCAGGGGATTACCGCCGTTTGTCTGGCATTGGCGCTGTTTTGTCTGATCAGTCTGGTGCTGTATGTGTTGAAAAATGTTCTTGCCCCCATCCTGCACATCACAAGGCAGGTGGAGCCTCTTCAGGAGGGCAAGCTGGACCTGACGCTGGACCACAAAACCAACGACGAGCTGGGCGATCTGTCCAACACGCTGGAGAAAGCCATGGAGCTGATCCGGGGCTACATATGGGACCTGAACCGGCTGATGGAGCAGCTGGCGGACGGAAACTTCAATGTGAAGACCGCGTCGCCCTTCATTGGGGATTTCAGTTCCATCGAGCAGTCCATTGACGTTTTAACCACAAGATTGTCCGCCACCATTGGCAGCATCTGCCAGGCGCAGCAGCGGGTGACTGGCAACGCGGAGCACCTGTCCAGCGGCGCCCAGTCCCTGGCCCAGGGGGCTACGGAACAGGCCAGCGCCGTGGAGGAGCTGTACGCCACCCTGGATACCCTGTCCAGGAGCGCCGCCGAGAATGTAAAGACCGCTGCCACGGCCCAGGACAATGCCAGGCAGACGGGGGAGCAGGTGACCATCAGCGGCCAGCAGATGGAGCAGATGGTCGCCGCCATGAAGGATATCACAGAGGCCTCTCAGCAGATCGAGAAGATCATCGCCACCATCGAGGATATCGCGTTCCAGACCAATATCCTGGCCCTGAACGCCGCCGTGGAAGCCGCCCGGGCGGGCGCTGCGGGCAAGGGCTTTGCCGTGGTGGCCGATGAGGTGCGCAATCTGGCCTCCAAGTCGGACGAGGCGGCCAAGGCCACCAAGGGCTTGATCGAGAACTCTGTCCAGGCCACCGGGCGGGGCAGCCGGATCGTCAGCGAGGTGTCCGCCACCCTGAGCAAGACGCTGGACCTGGTGATGCAGTCCAACACCGCCATCGGCGAGATCGTCAAAGCAGTGGAGAGCGACGCCGAGTCCATCGCCCAGGTCACCGAAGGCATCGGTCAGATTTCTGCTGTGGTCCAGAGCAACTCCGCCAGCAGTGAAGAGTCGGCCGCTGTCAGCGCTGAACTGTTCAGTCAGGTGCAGGTGATGGAGGGGCAGACTAAGCGGTTCAAACTCAAGAGCTGATAAAGATACCGGCGCGGGCTTTTGGCCCGCGCCGGTTTTGTGCTGCAGTACCAAAGCAAAAGGAACATCCTTTCGGATGTCCCTTTGTGCAATAAGCGGTTAAAACCGATTTTTTTTCAGGTATGGGCCAAAGCCAAATCGAAGCCCAGCGCAGCGGGTTCGATTTGGA
>CANSSJ010000084.1 GCA_947649625.1 uncultured Bacillota bacterium
CGGGGGGAGAGGCACCGGCGCAGGGCCTCGGGCTGCTCCATGATCTCCTTGAACATGAAGTGCTCATAGCCCCCCTTCTCGGCGGCGTCCATCTCCCAGTCTACGGTGACAATCTCTTTTTTGATGGGCTGCATCAGGTGGTTGTAGCACTGAATCCCCTCCCGGGTGAGGACGGCCAGCTCCCCGTCCTCCATGTAGCCTACCCTTCTGGTGTGGCGCAGGATGGCGGTGACGTCGCTGGCGATGAAATTACATCCCTCCCCGTAGCCCAGGATAAGGGGGTTGTCCCTGCGCACGGCCACGATCTGGCCGGGGCAGTCGGCGCACAGGATGCCCAGGGCGTAGGAGCCCTGGATGCGGCGGAGAGCCCGGCCCACGGCGGCCAGCAGGTCGCCCTCGTAGAAGTACTCGATGAGCTGGGCCGCCACCTCGGTGTCGGTCTCCGAGGCAAAGGGCACCCCCTGGGTCATGAGGAAGGCCTTCAGCTCGGCGTAGTTCTCGATAATGCCGTTGTGGACCACGGCGATCTTGCCGCTGCGGCTCACCTGGGGATGGGAGTTGACGTCGCTGGGGGCGCCGTGGGTGGCCCAGCGGGTGTGGCCCACCCCCACGGTGCCGTTCAGGTCCGCCCCGCCGTGAAGCTGCTCCGAGAGCACACGGAGCCGGCCCTTGGCCTTGCGGACGGCCAGGGCGCCCGTCCCGGCATCGAACACCGCCACCCCGGCGGAGTCGTACCCCCGGTACTCCAGCCGGGACAGGCCCTCCAGCAGAATAGGGGCGGCCTGTTCCCGTCCGATATAGCCTACAATTCCACACATATTCAATTTTCCTCCTTTAAAATCAGGAGGGCAAACTCGCAGCCATTTGACCTCGTTCTCCGGTCACAGCCTGTTTGTTTTCCGGTTGCCCGGAGGCTTTGTGGACTGTGTACGCGCCCGGAGCCGGCGCGGAGGGGCATCCGCCGAATCTTCGATCCTCCCCTCTCCTCGTCATCCCGCCTGGTTCCCTCTTTGGAGGGAGCTGTCAGCCTCCAGGGCTGACTGAGGGTGTTGGCGGGCGCTGGCGCTTCTGATGGGTATTCCCCATGGCCTCCTTTCTTCCTGCGATGTATGGGATTGTATGCGGCGTCCGCTTTGTCCCATACGTCTGCCTATTATACGAGCCATGCTCCCGATTGTAAAGAGCGGTTTGCGGATATCCCTTGCGTCAGGAGAGGCGGCCTCAAAGAAGAGCGGTCCCCTTTCACCGGAAAACAGGGCAGAGGGTCAGCCCTCCGCCCTGTTTTTGCCGTCTTATGCCGCCATCCTCGGGGACAGTCCCCTCCCCTGGCTGGAACCTCCGGGACTCAGGCTTTGATCTTAAATATCAGGGACGGCTCCTTCATGAAGGGCGCGTAAATGCCGCACATATTGGACATGGGCAGGAGTTCCGGGGCCAGCGGAATTCCGATCACCGTCTCCATGACCCTGCGCCTGGCCTGCATCCGTTCATAAACAGCGGGATGCTTCTCCGCCAGCTCCGCTCTTAACGCCTCGTCCGCGATGGCGATGCCGTCCTCCGCGTTGGGAGCGCTGTAGGGCGCCAACCCGGGGATGATGTCCATCTGGACGACCATGCCGCTGCGGTAGGGGATGGGGGAGCCCGGGTAGTTCAGCGCGGAGAGCCACTCCTCATACGCAGTGAGGTGGCCGGGATTCAGCCCCCAGCCATAGGTCTTCTGAGGGAAGACCCTGTTCACCAGATCATACATTTCCCCCCCGGTCACCCCGATGCGGAGGCTGGAGTACCAGGAGGCGACCACCGCGAAATAGGGGGCCGCCAGCTGCTCCACATAGCCGCGCTGGTCCTCGGGCAGGGCTCCGGCTCCGTCTGCGTAGTAGCCGCCCCGGCAGGTCAGCCCCCCCTCCAGGCCGGTGGAGATGCAGATGGGGTCGCCGTTGTGGATGGGGGTACAGGTGGGGGAGATCAGTCCCCGCCGGCTGTTGACGCCGGCGCGCACCAGCGGGTGGCAGGTATACTGTATCCCCCGGGCCGCCATCAGGCTGGCCGCCTCCTGCTCGGTCTGCCCCTCTTCCATCCGCTCCAGGACCGAGCGGACACATTCGCCCGCCCAGCAGGCGCCGTACTCCAGCAGCGCGATTTCGTCGGCGTCGTTGATGGTGCGCAGGCCACCGTCCGGGTCGATCAGGAGGCCGGCGGCGTTGACCACCTGGCCTGCCAGCTCCTTCAACGGCCGAGTCAAATAGTCGGACAGCTCCAGCATGGACGCATAGTCCGCGCCGTGCTCCGGCCGGAACAGCTTCCAGCCGATGACTCCCACCCGGGCCCCTGCCCGGATCCCGGAATCAGTGTAGAGCTGGCCGGGGGGGATGTGGCCCTCCATGGGCTGGTTGGGCAGGGAGAAGGCCGGGTAGAGATGGGCCTCCGCCTCCAGCCTGGCCCAGGGGTGCATGGGAAAGCACTCATTGCCCAGCCAGAGGTGGGCCTTCCCCTCCCTGGGAATGACCAGCAGGCCCTCCTCGAAGCGGGGCTCGAAGCCCACAAAATACTTGAAGTTGCTGTAGTGCTCCCGGTCGCCGTAAATCACGACAAAGTCCAGCTCCTTCTCGGCCATTCTGGTCCGCAGAGCGCTCAGGCGCGCCGCATAGCGGCTGTCGGGCACGGAGGGGCACTCCGCGGGCAGGGACAGCTTGGGAAGGGTTATTTTTTCCAGGATCACATTCGCGGCAGAAAAGATCATAAAAGAAGCCTCCAAAATTAAATGTTATCCCAGAGAGCTCCGGCGCTCTTATACGCCGATCGTCTCCAGGAAGCGTTTGACCCGCTCGTTATGGGAGCGGATATTGCCGAAAAAGTCCTCAACGGAGGTATCGCAGACCAGCGCTCCCTTTTCCATGAACAGGATGCGGCTGGCCACATTCCGCGCGAAGCTCATCTCATGCGTCACCGCCAGCATACACACGCCCTCGTCGGCCAGCTTTCGCAGGATGGTCAGCACCTCCTGGGTCATCGGTCCAGCGCGGAGGTGATCTCGTCCAGCAGCAGCGCCTTGGGGTTCATCATCAGCGCCCGGGCGATGGAGATGCGCTGCTTTTCCCCGCCGGACAGCTCGTTGTGCTTGGCGTGGACCTTGCCGGACAGGCCGACCTTATCCAGATAGTAGGCCGCCTTTTCCTCGGCCTCCTTCCTGGGCATGTGCAGCAGCTTGATGGGACTGATGGTCAGGTTGCGGAGCACGTCATACTGGGGGAAGAGGGTCGTATGCTGAAAGACCATTCCGCAGTCGACGCAGATCCTGGTGTGGTTCCGCTTGTCCCGGACCGACAGCCCGTTTACGACGATGTCTCCCTCGTCGATGGTCTCCAGCCCGTTGATGCAGCGCAGCAGGGTGGATTTTCCGGTCCCCGAGGGGCCGAGGAGAACGGTGACGCCCTCTTGGTCAAAATCCACGCTGAAATTTTTCAGAACAGTCAGCCGGCCCTTCTGCTTGGGGATGGGATAGCTCTTGGTCACATTCTTTACTTCAATCATAGCCATAAGATACACCTCTGCTTAATAGTCGAAGGCAAACCGTTTTTCCAGATACTTGGACAGCCTGGAGAAGGGGTAGGAGAGGGCGAAGTAGATCACAAACACGATCCCCCAGATCAGGAAGGGCTGAAGCGTCCGGTTGGAGAGGTTTTGCCCCAGCTTCGTCAAGTCGATCAGGCTGATCAGAGACACCAGAGAGGTGCACTGAAGCTGAGTAATGTACAGCGTGATGGCCTGCGGGATGAGCAGCCGCAGGGACTGCTGCAGGATAATGTGGCAAAATACCGACAGCCGGCCGTGCCCCAGGGCGTAGCCCGCCTCCCACTGAGTCTGGGGGATCGAAATGACCGAGTTGTGCACCAGCACTGCGAAGAAGGCGGCGGTATTGAGTGAGATGGCCAGCACCGCCGCGGAGAAGGCGTCCAGCATGATCAGGCCGATGGTGGGCAGCCCGAAGTAGATGAGGAACAGCTGGGCCACAAGGGGGGAATTGCGCAGCGGCTCGATCAGCAGGAGGGGAAGGGCGCTGACCACCCTGTTTTTGGAGCAGCGGATCAGGCCTAGAGCGGTGCCCAGAACAGTGCCCAGAAAGATAGAGAGCAGGGTGAGGGACAAGGTGACCCAGCCGGCGTTAAGGAACTGGAAAACGTCGTTAAAGGTCAGCTGAGAATACTGGTAAAAATTCATGCTTGCACCTCCTCCACCCTACAGCTTGATGGCGATACGGCGGTCGATGAGCTTTGCCGCAAAGGAGATCGTGTAGGTAAAAATGCAGTAGAGCAGGATGATCAGGATATACACCTCAAAGGGGCGGGACGTATTGGAGGATATGGTCTTGGCCACCCCCATGATCTCCATGCAGGTGATGGAAAACGCCGTGGAAGAGGTGAGGGCGAGGTTTACAAAGTTGCTGGTCAGGGGCTTGAAGGCCACCCGGAGGGCGATGGGCAGCACAATGAGCCGGACGGTCTGGAACCGGTTGAATCCCAGCGCCTTCGCGCACTCATAGTAATCGGTCTTCACCGCCAGAAGGCCGGCGCGGATGATCTCACAGTTTACAGCGCTGGTGTTGATCCCAAGCGCGATGATGGAGGTGGCTACCGGAGAGGTGTCGATCCCCAGCAGCGGCAGGCCATAGTAAAAGAAAAACAGCTGTACCAGAAAGGGCGTGTTGCGCAGCACGTTCACCCAGATGGAGGCGGCCGCCTGCAGCAGTCTGCTCTTCGACTGCCGGAACAGGGCAAAGACGGTCCCAAGGACAATGCCGATCAGCATCGACCCCACAATAATGACCAGCGAGAGCTTGACGCCGCTGACCATCATAGGCAGGTATTTGCCCACAAAACTAAAGTTTAATTGATACATGAAGCACTCCTCCCGTTGTGCTTTTTTAAAAACAGCCATCCGGCCAGTGGCTCAGCCGGATGGCTAAAGGAGATTTACCAGAGCGTGGTCAGGTGTCCGTCAAAGGGAACGCCCCACCATTTTTCGTATTCCTCTGCCTGGTAGCCGCTGCTGATCATCCAGGACACGAACATATCCAGGTAGCGGGTCCACTCCGCGTCGCCCTTCTGGGTGCCGATGCAGATGGGGTCGGAGGTGTACAGGTCGGGCTGGGCCTCCAGCTTTCCGTTGCTGGAGCCGGCGGCGTAGTCGATGAGAGAGCTGTCCTCGAAGGTGGCGTCACACTTGCCCTGCTCCAGCTGCAGCAGCTGCTCGGCGAAGGTGGAGACGTACACCAGGTTGGCCTTGGGCGCGTGGGCCAGCACCAGCTCCTCCGTCCCATGGTGGGCAGCGTGCAAATCAAGACTTCCATCCTGCGGGAGCGGGCGACTATGACGGGCATCGCCTGCGTCACTGAGGATTTCCTGCTGCAGGCCAAGCTGCGGGAGATCGTCCGGGCGGAGAGTCCGGCCCGTCCGGCAGCTCTCGGGTGAAGCGCGGCCGGGCCGCTGCGTTCGCCGCCAAATACAGTTTTGACCGCGCCTATGGCTCCTACGAGGAGCTGCTGGCCGATCCGGCGGTAGACCTCGTCTATATCGCCGTGCCCCACTCCCACCACGCCCAGCTTATGGAACAGTGCATCGACCACAAAAAGCCGATCCTCTGTGAGAAGGCGTTTACCGTAAACGCAGGGCAGGCAAGGCGGGTGCTGGCGCGGGCGGAGGAAAACGGCGTTTTTACCGCTGAGGCGATATGGCCGCGCTATATGCCCATGGCGGACACGCTGAAGGAATTTGCCGCCAGCGGCCGCATTGGCCGGATCACCGGCGCCACCGCCAATCTGGCTTATCCGGTCTACGCCAGAGAGCGCCTGCACAGGCTGGATCTGGCCGGGGGTGCACTGCTGGATGTGGGGATCTACCCCCTGACCTTCGCGGCCATCCTGTTTGGCAGTCAGGTGGAGTCCATCTTCTCCGAGGCCCAGATCAGTCCGGACGGGGTTGACGCCCAGAACACCGTCGTGCTGACCTACCCCGGCGGTGTCAGGGTCACGCTGTACAGCTCCATCGTCAACACCTCAGACCGTCTGGGGGCCATCTATGGCACAGAGGGGTATGCTCTGGTGGGAAATGTAAACAACTTTGAATATCTGGATATCTACAATAAGGAGCACATACTGGTAGAGCATATCCAACGGCCCCCCCAGCTGACTGGCTATGAGTATGAGATCGACGCCTGTATCCAGGCGATGGACCGCGGGGCCCTGGAGTGCCCGCAGATGCCCCACAGTGAGATTATCCGTATGATGGAGCTGATGGACCGCATTCGGGAGCAATGGAATCTGGTGTACCCCTGCGAGGCCTAGCCGCATTCCTCCGTCTACCAAATGTCTACCAAAAAAGCCCCGGAAGTCCTGCGCCGCAGGACTTCCGGGGCTTTCCATATTTTAGGATGTCTACCAGATGTCTACCATTTTCACTTTTTGACGCTGAAAGCGCCCGTTTCCGGCGATTTCTCTCGGTTTTTGCGACTTTTTTGGCCTGCGGCAGGGGTGTGACACGGCCGTGGAAAGGCGGAAAAGTCGAAAAATCTCGAAAATTTTGGTAGAAACAGAGAACTTTATTACAGAAATGTTAAATCTTCATGGTCTACCACGGATGTAACAAAGCTCCCTGCGGACACCAGAACCGGCCCCTCTCAGGCCGAAAAATTTTAAAGGAGGAAATCCGAATGAGAAACCTGAAGCGGGCTCTCAGCCTGGCTCTGGCCTCCGTCATGCTCCTGGGCATGATGGTCGTCGGCACCAGCGCCGCGAGCTACCCCGACGTTGACGCCAACGACAACGTCGAGGCCATTGAAGTCCTGAACGCCGTCAAGGTCATGATCGGCGATCACGGCAGCTTCAATCCCGACAAGGCCGTGAACCGCCACGAGATGGCCGTCATCATGGCCAAACTGTACCTGGGCAGCGAGGAAGCTGACAACTACGTCGGCTCCCACCCCTTCACCGACGTGTACCCCTGGGCCGACAAGTACGTGGCCGCCTGCTATGAGAACGGCCTCGTCTCCGGCACCAGCGCCACCACCTACGGCGGCAATCAGCCCCTGACTGCCGTTCAGGCCGCGGCCATGATGCTGCGCGCCCTGGGCTACAAGGACCTGTCCAAGGGCGCCACCGACTGGCGCGCCCCTGTGACCGCCATGGCCAACCAGATCCGTCTGTTCTCCGGCGTGGCGTCCAACCCCAAGGAGCAGCTGACCCGTAACCAGGTGGCTCAGCTGGCCCTGAACACCCTCAAGTCCCCCGTGGTGGACCTGAAGGACGGCACCTTCGACATCTCCAGCGGTGACGGCCAGGTGGTCATCTCCGGCGGCCAGCGCGAGTACATCGTGCGTTCCAGCTACGAGAGCTACGCCCGCGCCATCAACGACACCGAGCGCGCCGGCACCTCCGCCTCCGGCGTCAGCGGCTACACCGTGGAGCTGGGCGAGCACCTGTACGACGGCGACCTGGAGCTGAACAACGAGACCGACGTGTTTGGCCGTCCCGCCCGCGAGTGGGTCTATGACGGCAAGGAGATCGGCACCTACGCCAAGGACGAGCTGCTGCGCCGGGAGTACACCGCCAAGGTGACCGGCCGCGATCTGTACGATCAGCTGGGCTCCTCCATCGTGAACAACATCGACTCCGGCCGCGACCCCTGGACCCTGATCGTCTCTGTTGACGGCGAGCCC
>CANSSJ010000085.1 GCA_947649625.1 uncultured Bacillota bacterium
GGTGTGCGTCACCGGGTCGCTGTATATGATCGGCGAGGTGCGGCACCTGCTGGGGCTGTGCTGAAGAGATAGAAAGGCGGGTCGCTTATGTTAAGCCCGGCGGAATTTGTCAATTTCTACGCCCAGGTTGGGGCAAAAAAAAGCGCCAACAGCGCGGTGAAGCTGTATCTGTCCGCACTGCTGGCGGGGTTTTTCATTGCCGCCGGGGCGGTGGTGGCCAACACAGCGGGGCATCTGCTCACCAACGCAGGGTTGTCCCGGGTGGTGTGCGGCCTGCTGTTCCCCTTCGGGCTGATTATGGTCATCACCACCGGGGCGGAGCTGTTCACCGGCAACTGCCTCATCACCATCTCCCTGCTGGAGAAAAAAGCCTCCCTGGCCGGGATGGTCCGTAATCTGGTGATCGTCTACATCGGCAACCTGCTGGGGGCGGTGTTCTTGGCCGCGGCCATCGTATACTGCGGCCAGCTGGACCTGTCCGGCGGGGCGCTGGCGGTCCACACCATTCGCACCGCCGCCGCCAAGTGCGCCATTCCGTTTGGAAAGGCGGTGGTGCTGGGGATACTGTGCAACATTCTGGTGTGCGCCGGAGTGATGTGCTCCCTGTGCGCCAAGAGCCTGCCGGGACGGGCCATCGGGGCCTTTGTGCCGGTGAGCTTCTTCGTTATCGGCGGCTTTGAGCACTGCGTAGCCAACATGTACTACATCCCCGCCGGACTGATGGCGGCGGGCGTGCCCCGGTACGCCCAGCTGGCCGCGGAGGCCGGGGTGGAGCTGTATACTTTGACCCTGGGGGGCTTTTTCGCCAACTTGATCCCCGTCACCATCGGCAATATCATCGGCGGGTGCGGCTTCGGGGCGCTGATCCGGGCCTGTCACAAAACGAAATAGACGCGGCGGCCCGCTCCCTTCGGGGAGCGGGCCTTTCTCTGTTACAGGGTGGTCTCCGCCCGGGTCAGCTCCTGGGCGATGTTGAGGACGTGGTCGCCGATACGCTCGAAGTCGGTGAGCAGCTCGGAAAACAGGATACAGGCCTCGGCGGAACAGGTCCCCTCCCGCATCCGATTCAATTGGTCCCGGCGAAAGTCGGCGGTCATATCGTCGATCCTCTGCTCCAGACCGGCCACCTGAGACAGCCAGACGTCGTTCCCTGCCTCCCCGGAGAACAGGGCGGATACTGCCCGGAGGGTGACGTCCCGCATCTGCCGGACCTCCTCCTGGGCGTACCGGGAGAAGGTAATGTCCTTTTCCGCCAGCAGGCGGGTGTAGCCGGCCAGATTGTCGGCGTGGTCGCCGATGCGCTCGATGTTCCCCGCGACAGTGAAGAAGCTGCTCACCATCCGGGAACCCTGTTCATTGGTCTCGATGGCGATGAGCCGGGAAACATAGCGGGAGATTTCCCGGTTCAGGAAGTCGATATATTCCTCCCGCTGTTCCACCCGTTCCAGCGGGGCGGTGTCCCGGGCCAGGACGGCCTTAAACCCGGTATCCACGTTCTGCCGGGCCATCTCCAGCATCCGGTGCAGCTCATTGCGGAGCTGGTCCACCACAATGGCGGATACGCCCAGGCCGCCCTCCTTGCCACCCGCGGCCACGGGAGTCAGATAGGCCAGGCGCATCCCGCCGGCCCCCTGGGCCTCTTCCCGGTCGGGCAGCATCAGACAGGCCAGCCGGGCCAGGGCATTGCCGAAGGGGAGCAGCAGCATGGTGGTCACCAGGTTGAAGATCACGTGCATGGCGGCAATCTCCGCCTTGGGCCCGGGCACCAGCGACTCGATCAGCCCGGTTATGGGGAAGACCAGCACCAAAAACGTGAAGATGACGGTGCCGATCACATTGAACAGCAGGTGGATGCAGGTGGCCCGCTTGGCGCTCCGGCTGGCGCCCAGGGCGGCCAGCACGGCGGTAACGCAGGTGCCGATGTTCTGGCCGAAGAGGACAAACACCGCCCCGGAAAATGGGATTACGCCGCTGGCGGCCAGGGTCTGCAAAATGCCTACCGAGGCGGAGGAGGACTGGATCAGGGCGGTGAACACCGCGCCGAACAAAATGCCCAGCAGGGGGTTGGACAGGGTGGACATCAGCCGGAGGAAGGCCGGGAACTCCCGGAGGGGAGCCATGGCGGCGCTCATGGTGTCCATGCCGATGAAGAGGATACCCAGGCCGGCCAGGATCTGGCCGATATGCTGCAGTCTGGCCTCCTTCATAAAGATCATCAGGAACACGCCGGCGAAGGCGATGATCGGGGCCAGCGCCCCCACGTCCAGGGCGATCATCAGACCGGTGACCGTAGTGCCCACGTTGGCCCCCATGATAAGCCAGACCGCCTGATTCAGGGTCATCATCCCCGCGTTGACAAAGCCCACCACCATAACGGTGGTGGCCGAGGAGGACTGGACGGCGGCGGTGATCAGGGCGCCGGTCAGCACCCCCATAAAGCGGTTGGCAGTGAGCCGCTCCATGATGTTTTTCATCTGGCCGCCAGCGGCGGCCTCCAGACCGGAGCTCATCATCTGCATCCCGTGGAGGAACAGCGCCAGGCCGCCGAAAACGCCCAGCAGTTCAAAAATTTTCATACTTACTAAAGTTCTCCTTTTTCATCTTTCTCTGATTTTTCCCGGATCACTTTTACCATATTCATCCGCCGGCGTCAATCAGGGCGGTGCTTTCTTAACGGAGGCCTGACACGAAGAAACCGGCCCCAAATGGGACCGGTTTCTCCGCTTTCAATGAACATTTCCTGATTTTTTGTGATATTTCTTGATTTTTGTGTCTATATATGATAATCTTGACCGGTAAAGGGGTTGAACTTATGAATATCCACGAATCCGCCGAGGACTATCTGGAGGCCATCCTGATCCTGCGGGAGCGACAGGGGACGGTGCGGTCCATCGACGTGGTCCATCAGCTGGAGCTGACCAAGCCCAGTGTCAGCGTGGCCATGAAGCGCTTCCGGGAGAACGGCTACATCCAGATGGACGCCGACGGCTTCATCACCCTCCTCCCCCCCGGCGAGGAGATCGCCCAGCGCATTTACGGCCGGCACAAGCTGCTCACCCGCTTTCTGACCGCCCTGGGAGTCAGCGGGGAGACGGCGGCCGCCGACGCCTGTAAAATGGAGCACGATCTCAGCGACGAGACCTTTGAGAAAATCAAAGCCCACGCCCTGGCGCACGGGGTGGACTGAGTCCACCTCCAGCCCGGTCATTCCCCCAGGATATCCTGGGTAATCTCAATAAACCGCTGTCCAAAGTGGGACAGATACCGGCTCTTCCGGTAGCCGGCCACCAGCTTGCTGAAGGTGGAGGGATCGGTGAGGGGGAAGAGGTCCACTCCGGCCGAGTCGTGGGGCGGGTTGGGAATGGCCCGCAGGAACAACTCCGGGCAGATGGTGATGCCCACCCCCGCCTGGGCCATGGCCAGGGTGGTGACGGTGTTCTCCGTCTCCAGAATCAGCTGGGGCTTGAAGTAGTAGCGGCTGAAATACTGGTCCACGATGTTCCGGGTGCGGTTGCCCCGCTTGATGAGGACAAAGGGCAGGTGCTCAAAGGCCTGGATGTCCGCCCCCTGGGCGTACTGGCGGCGGATCTCCTCCGCCTGGGAGCCGAAAAGCCGGTCGGTGAAGGCCCGGGGCACCACCATCACCAGCCGCTGCTCCGTGAGGGGGATGGCGGCCACCCCCTCCATGATAATGGGCTGGAAGCAGATGATCAGGTCGGCCCGGCCGTGGGACAGCTCGTCCTCCAGCTGGGTGGAGTTGCCTTCAAAGAGGGAGAACTCCACCTGGGGGAACTCCGCCCGAAACCGGGGCAGCACGTCGGGCAGCAGGGCCAGCCCGCAGGTGTGGGAGATGCCCACCCGCAGCACCCCCAGGTACTGCTTGTTGATGTCCCCCACCTTGGACAAATACTGGCTGTGCAGGTCCAGGATCTGGGAGGCGGTGTCCACCAGCAGCCCCCCCGCATAGGTGAGGGACAGCTTGGGGGAACGGGTGAACAGCTTCACCCCCAGCTCCCGCTCCAGGTTGCCGATGTGGTTGGACAGGGACTGCTGGGAGATATACAGCCGCTCCGCCGCCCGGGTGATGTTCAGCTCCTCCGCCACCATGAGGAAATACTTCAAATGTTGAAAGTTCACAAAAACATCCCGCCTTTTTTGGTGTATCAGTCATTATACCACAGCCAAAAGATTGTGGCAACCCTCGACAAAAAGATACTTCCCAAATCTGCGAAAATATGGCATAATAATCAACAGATAAAGATGTGAAATCGGGCTGCGGCCCAAAATTTATAATCAGGAAGGAATGTTGGCTTATGAAATGTCTCATTATCGACGTCGTCTCCCCCGCGATCGCTGAAGAACTGGGCAAGTATATGGACGTCACCACCTGCGAACAGCTTCCCCCCTCCAAGGAGGAGCTGAAGGCCGAGATCGGCGATGTGGACGTGCTGATCATGCGGGTGGACCCCAAGATCGACAAAGAGGTGCTGGACGCCGCCAAGAACCTGAAGGTCATCGGCGTGTGCTCTGTGGGCCTGAACCACATCGACACCAAGTACGCCGAGGAGAAGGGCGTTAAGGTCTTCAACGCCCCCGGTCTCAACGGCAACGCCGTGGCCGAGCTGACCATCTGCAAGATGCTGGAGCTGTCCCGGCACACCATCCCCGCCCATCGGGACGTGACCGTCAACGAGAAGTGGGACAAGTACGCCTTTGTGGGCCGTGAGCTGCGGGGCAAGACCCTGGGCGTGCTGGGCTTCGGCCGCATCGGCCAGCGGGTGGGCGAGATCGCCCGGGTGTTCGGCATGAAGGTCGTGGCCTACGACCCCTACCTCCCCGCCGAAATCTTCGCCAAGAACGAGGCCACCTCCATGAGCATCGCTGAGGTCTGCAAGGTGTCTGACTATATCACCATCCATATGCCCCTCAACGACGAGACCAGGAACCTCTTCAACGCCCAGTCCATCGCCGAGATGAAGAGCGACGCCGTCGTGCTGAATATGGCCCGGGGCGGCATCGTCAACGAGAAGGATATGTGCGAGGCCCTGAAGGCCGGCAAGATCGGCGGCTACGCCACCGACGTGCTGGAGAACGAGGTCGCCGGCGACGGTCTCACCGCTGACGCCGGGTTCCGCTCCCCCCTGTTCGACTGCGACAACTTCGTGGTCTCCCCTCACATCGGCGCCCAGACCGTGGACGCCTCCCGGGACATCGGGGCCCACATCATCAACAAGGTGAAAGAGGCTCTGGACCTGAAGTAAGCAAGAACTCTGACGAAAGGGACGCCCTCCGGGCGTCCCTTTTTGACCGCCGGGAGACGGCTTTCCTATAATTCACAGAAAGTTCACGGGAAGGTCATGAAATTGCCGCATTTATCCCCTATGATGACATTGTAGCGAAAAGCTACTTCATGTATCTCCCATTTCTCCCTCTCCTTTTACAACACACAGGCAAAGGGTCCCGGCCGGCTGGCCGGGACCCTTTGCCGTTCTTCAGCCCTGGCCGTAGTAAGCGCCGGGGCCGTGCTTGCGGAAGTAATGCTTATCCTGGTAGCGCTGGGGGGCGGGGCCGGCTGCGGCCCGAACCTGCCGGGTGAGAATGGCCATTTTGGCTACCTCCTCCAGCACCACCGCGTGGTACACCGCCTGGGCGGCGTTTTTACCCCAGGTGAAGGGACCGTGGCTGGCGCAGATGATTCCGGGAACGGCGGTGGGCTCGATGCACCGGTCCTTAAAGGTCTCCACGATGATCTTTCCCGTGTTCCGCTCGTAGTCCTCCTCCAGCTCCCCCTGGGTCAGGTGGCGGGCGCAGGGGATGGAGCCGTAGAAGTAGTCGGCGTGGGTGGTGCCGAAGCAGGGGATGTCCTCCCCGGCCTGGGCCCAGGCCACCGCGTGGGGGCTGTGGGTGTGGACAATGCCGCCCACCCCCGGAAAGGCCCTGTACAGCTCCAGGTGGGTCTTGGTGTCGCTGGAGGGCTTCCACTTGCCCTCCGCCACCTTGCCGGTCTCCAGCTCGACCACCACCATATCCTCCGCGGTCATGCCCTCGTACTCCACCCCGGAGGGCTTGATGACGATAAGCCCCTTGTCCCGGTCGATGCCGGACACGTTGCCCCAGGTGAAGGTCACCAAGCCGTATTTGGGCAGGAGGAGATTGGCCTCCAGAACTTCCTGCTTGAGTGCTTCTAACATGTTTTTTCCCCCTTTTTAGTCATTCCTCCCCCAAATGGGGGAGGAATGATTCAGTTTATTTCAGCTTCCAGGCCAGATCGGACAGGAACAGGTCGTGCTCCAGGCTCTCCACGGTGGTGTCCCTGGTGATGTGGACAAACTCGATGTCCAGCATGGTGCACCAGTCCTTCATCTGCTCGGCGGTGACGTCGTAGCTGAGGACGGTGTGGTGGGCCCCTCCGGCGGTGATCCAGCACTCCACGCCAGTGGTGAGGGAGGGCTCCGCCTGCCACATCACCCGGGCCACAGGCAGGTTGGGCATGGGCAGGATGGGCTTGACGCAGTGGATGTCCTGGCAGATGAGCCGCAGGCGGCCCCCCATGTCGATGAGGCTGACCACGATGGCGTCACCCTCCTTGCCCTCAAAGACCAGGCGGGCGGGGTCCTTCTCGTTCATGCCGATGCCCAGATGGTGGGTCTCAATCCGGGGCTTACCGGCGGCGCAGCAGGGGCAGACCTCCAGCATGTGGGCACCCAGGGAGTACTCCTTTCCCGGCTCCAGGTTATAGGTGTAGTCCTCCATGAACAGGGAACAGCCGTTGCCGTCCTCACCCATAGCCTTCAGGATGGCGGTCATGGCGGCTACCTTCCAGTCGCCCTCGCCGCCGTAGCCGTAGCCCTGGGCCATCAGGTGCTGAGAGGCCAGGCCTGGGAGCTGCTCCATGCCGTACAGGTCCTGGAAGGTGTTGGAAAAGGCCTTGCAGCCCTGCTCGTCCAGCATCTTCTTGATGGCGATCTCCTCCCGGGCCTGATAGCGGATGTGGTCGATCTTGTCGGTGGCAATGTCATACTCGGCCTTGTAGGTCTCCATCAGGGCGTCGATCTCGGCCTCGGTGACGGCGTTCATCACCTTTACCAAATCGCCCACCGCCCAGGTGTTCACCTGCCAGCCCAGCTTGGTCTGGACCTCCACCTTGTCGCCCTCGGTGACGGCCACTTCCCGCATGTTGTCGCCGAAGCGCATGACCTTCATGGACTTGGACACGGCGACACCCACGGCCGCCTTCATCCAGCTGCCGATCCGCTCCCGGACAGTCCCGTCCTTCCAGTAGCCGGCGATGACCTTCCGGGGCTTGCGGAGACGGGCTCCGATGAAGCCGTGCTCCCGGTCGCCGTGGGCAGCCTGGTTCAGGTTCATGAAGTCCATGTCGATCTCCTCGTTGGGGATGGCCTGGTTGTACTGGGTGGCGAAGTGGCACCAGGGCTTCTGCAGGTCTCGCAGGCCGTCGATCCACATCTTGGAGGGGCTGAACGTGTGGCACCAGGTCACCACGCCGGCGCAGGTGTCGTCGTAGTTGGCCTCCTTGGCCACGTCGGCGATCTCCTTGTTGGTCTTGGCGGTCACCTTGTAGATCAGAGGGAAGGGCAGGGCCTTGGACAACTCGTCCGCCATCTCCTGAGCACGGGCGGCCACCGTCTCCAGCACCTCGGGGCCGTACAGGAACTGACTGCCTACCA
>CANSSJ010000086.1 GCA_947649625.1 uncultured Bacillota bacterium
CAGGACCAGCGGGGCCCTGTGCGCCCGTGGCTCCAGTAGCACCGGCAGGGCCGGTGGGACCCACCGCACCAGTAGCTCCAGTGGCACCTGTAGCACCGGCAGGGCCGGTAGGACCAGCGGGGCCCTGTGCGCCAGTGGCTCCTGTAGCTCCTGTGGCACCAGTAGCACCGGCAGGGCCGGGGATTCCCTGAGGACCGGTGGGACCAGTTGCACCGGTGGGCCCCGGATATCCCTGGGGGCCGGTGGGAAGAATTTAATTAGTACAATAGGAATTTCCTGATAAATAAATAAAAAAACCGGGAGATTTTTGCGTTAATAGTGGTAAGGAACTCACGCAAGGAGACTGTTGGCTGACAATTCGTAGTGCAAAAGCGCAAGATGGGTTATGGATTTATAAATTATCCACAGCCCATCTTTGTGCTTATTAGAAGTTTACCAAGCAAGTGTGTGCCATCGGTCCCGTCTGCCTGGCTCTCTGCGCCGCGCGGTGGCTGGAATATAGTGGATTCAGAGTACGAATAGCCGCCGTATCACGTTTCTCCGTGATACGGCGGCTTTGAGTCTATAGCGGCAGAATATGGTCCAGGCCGGTACTGCGCCCCTGCTCTTTTTGCCGGGATTCGATTTGCCGGATGAAATAAGTCTATCCAGCGAGCGGGGCATTTTATTTCGATGCTGGCTCCTCTTTTCCTTTCTGAGCCTTGGCGGCCTTTCTCTTGTGTTTGCCGGCAATCAGCACGAGTGCTGCCAAGGCAGCCAAACCGCCCACGACAGCGGGGATCAGCCACAGGGCGCTCCGAGTAGATTGGATACAGAAAGTGCCCTGGGTTCCGGTCATGGTCAGCAATAGATACTGTCCGTTTTGGACGGCTTCCACCTGTTGCCACTGGCCGTTCTGATACTGCCAGACATGGGTACCGCTGTCAGGGCTTAACAGCCGCAAAGGAACGGAATCCTCTGGCTCCGCTCCAGCGAGAACGACGTCCCACACGACGGCCTGCTCCCCCGCCTCCTGGGGCGGAACCTGGACGCTGTCTGTCACATGGAGAACGGCGTCCCCGGTAAACTGTCCCTCCGCCAGGGCCAGGGCCAGCTTTCCGGACAGCTCCCGGCTGGCCACCACAGTAACCCAAGGGGTATAGACCGCGTTCACGGTCAGGTCGGAGCGCAGGCCGGAGACATCAAACTCCGGCCAGACGCCGTAATTGCCCTCCAGCTCTGGCACAGGGGGCAGGTCGAGCCTGGACAGGTCCTCCCCGTAGAGGAAGGGAATCTGCGCCACCGTTTTTTCCTCCGCCACCAGAGTCAGCGTAAAGGCGGTGAACTCTGGCGGAATATCGGGCAGCTGGCTCAGCGCGTTAAAGGGGATGGGCTCGGCCCGCCCCGCGTAGCTGACGCCGTCCACCCCGGCGGTGCCGGTGTCTACAAAGAGATTGCCGGACAGCGCCCCATCCGTCTCTATGCCGCCGGCAATGGCTCCCAGATACTCCGTGCCTTCCTCGATTGTGACGATGGCACGGCAGTCCCGCAGACGGCTGGCCCAGCCGGCAATGCCGCCGACGTAATTCTCTCCGGACAGGGTGCTCTTGACATGGCAGCTGCGGATGGAGGCGTCCGCATAGCCGGCCACACCCCCCACATAGTTCCCGCCGGTGCTGGCTACCGGGCCGTAATTCTGGCACTCCAAGGCAGTACCCAGGTCCATGCGCCCCGCCAGACCGCCCACGCAGTCCTTCTTGCCGGTGACGGCCCCACGATTGACGCAGTTCATCAGCACCGCCTTGGTCTCGTAGCTGCTGCCAAAGGAGAACCGGCCGGTCGTGTCGTCCTCCGGGTCCAGGTCGAATTCAATGGCCACGGCACCGGCAATGCCGCCCACGTTGCGGTCTCCCTCCACGGTTCCCAGGTTGGAGCAGTCCGCCACCTTGCCCTCCCGGGTGGCGGAGATGTCCTCATCGGAGGTGTCCTGAATGATGCCCTCCAGGCCGCCTTCAGCGGTGTCCCTGGCGTCATCCATTGCGTCCAGCAGAAGGGTGAATACCGCGTTAAACTGCCGGTTGATGGCCCGCAGGTCGGCGGTCAGGGTGCCGTTCCCGGTCTGAAGGGCGCTGTTCAGCCCGTCCATCTCCTCCAGCAGGCCGCTCATGGCATCATAAAGGCTGTCGCCGGCCTGCCGGAAGTCCTCCCCCAGGGGGGTGAACTCCGCAGGACCGTCCTCGGTGAGCGTATCCACCGCATCGCCAATGGTATCCAGCGCCCGGCGCAGCAGCCGCCCGATGACGGCGGAGGTGTCAGAGGCCTCCTCCAGTGTATCCAGGGCGTCTCCCAGCTGGCTGGACAGAGCGCCGGAGCGGCTCAGGGCCTGCTGGAGCTGAGACAGGGCATCATCCAGATCATCCCCCACTCCCCGCAGGGCGCGGAATGCCTGACGCAGCTCCTCCCGCGCCGCCAGAAGAGAGCTGACGGAGATGGAGCCGCTTCCCAAATCCTCCAGAAAGCCTTGAAAGGCGTCCAGCGCGCGTTCCAGCCGGCTTACCGCCGTGGTCAGCCCGGAGGCGGACTGCCGCAGCTTCTCCACCGCGAGACGCAGGTCCCGCGCGGCCCGATCGCCGGTGTCCACCGCGCCGCCCAGAGAATCCAAAGCGTCCCCCAGCTGGCGGGACAGGCGCTCCAGCCGCCCGCCCACGTCGGACAGATCGTCCAGGGCGGGAGAAATTTTGTCCAGCGCGCCGGTGATGTCGGCGGTCAGGGTGTTGATGGTGCCGATGTTCTCGTCGGTAAAATCGGAAACCCGGTCCAGCAGCTCCTTGGTGCTGTCCTTGGCGCTGCCGGCGTAGTCTCCCATGGCGCTGAGCTGGGCGGAGACGCTGTCTCCGGTGCGCTCCGCGTCGTCCAGCGCGCGGTTAATCAGGTTTTCCAGGGTGTTCAGCTCCTGGCGCAGCTGCTCCAGCGTGTCCCGGCCAGGGTCCACAAGCACATAGGGCTCCGCCTGGCCCACAATGCCGCCCACGTCCTTCCGTCCGTAGACGGTGCCGCTGTTGGTACAGCCGGACAGATAGCCGTCCTGCCGCCCGGCGATGCCGCCGGTGTTGTACCCCACATGGGGGTAGCCCACCGTGCCGCGATTGACGCAGCTCTGCACCACGCCGCTGGAATAGCCCACGATGCCACCGGTATCAAAGCAGCCGTCCAGCAGGTGGTAGGTTTCGTCGTCCGCCGCGGCCCGCTCCTTCAGGATGGCAGCCGTATCCGCGTCCATCAGGTCCACATTGGTTTCCTTCCGGGTCAGATTCACTCCGGCGCTGCTTTCACATTTGAGCAGCAACCCCAAATTCCGGCCCGCAATGCCGCCGGTGATATTCTTGCCGCTGACAGAACCGGAGACGGAACAACCGGTAATCTCACCGGTGATGCTGTTGTATCCGGCGATGCCGCCCACGGTGGCATCCCCCTGAACCACGCCGTGAAAGGCACAGCTTTGCAGGGTTCCTGCGTTGTTGCCCACGATGCCTCCCACGGTGGAGCGGGTACCCCCGGGGGCCACCGTACCCTTGACGGTCAAGTCCCGTACCAGCCCGCCGGGCTGGATATAGCGGAACAACCCCTGGGTGGAACCGGCGGAGGTGAGACACAGCCCGGAGATGGTGTGTCCCTGGCCTAAAAAGGTGCCGCCGAAGGTGGGAATGGGGGTGAAATCCACCCCGCTCAGGTCCAGGTCGGCGGTGAGGGTAACAGTCTTGCCCTGGGACCAGGTGTCCAGAGCGCAGTTTTTCCCGAAACGCTGGAGGTCCGCTACGTTGGAGATGGTGACAGTGCTTTCCTCCGTGGCCCAGGCGGGCAGGACCAGCGAGGTCAGAATCCAGACCGCCAGAAGGATGGGGAACAGCCGGTCGACACGTTTACGCATGAGAATCCGCCCCCTTTCCCGCAGGGATTGCCGCTGGTTGGGGCGGCTCCTCCGGCCGGACAGCCCCCGTTGCCACCGCCGCATTGATGCTGCCATGGAGGATGCCGCTGAAATCGGCGTCCACCATGCCGGAGATGTATCCCCGGACGTGGCCGTCCACCAGCAGACTGCCGGTGTGGGTCTGGACGGGATGCCGGGTCTTCAGGGTAAAGGCAGTCTTTTCAATGATGGTGTCGCCCAGCAGCAGAATCTGGGGAAGGATACCCATCACCAGGAAGATGGAGATTAACGTGCCCCGGCCCAGACACACGCCGATGGAGGCGATGGAGGCTGTGGTGGACAGCAGGCCGATGGCCACGCCGGCGGAGGCCAAAATAGTGCCTGAGGTAATAATGGTGGGGAAAGCCTCATTCAGCGACTCGATAACCGCATCCTTGAGGGACATGGTCTGTTTCAGCTCCACATAGCGGTTGGCGATGACAATGGCGTAGTCAATATTTGCGCCCATCTGGATGGAGCTGACCACCAGATAGCTGAGGAAGAACAGGGGTTCCTTCTGTAAGTAAGGGAAGGAGAAGTTGATCCAGACACTGCCCTGGATGACCAGGATCAACAGCACCGGAAGCCCGGCGGATTTGAAGGTAAACACCAGCACCAGAATGACGAATACGATGGTCAAAATGCTGATGAGCATGTTGTCGTTGCCGAAGGAGGCGGACAGGTCAAAATCGCTGGTGGAGTTGCCCACCAGGAGGGAATTTTCCGGGTAGTAACGGCCCACAATTTCATGCAGAGTGTCCAGAAAAGTGAAGGTCTCCTCCCCCTCCTCGGGCAGGTTGAGCTGTAAGACCAGACGGCTGTAGTTCTCCCCCTTCAATTGCAGCTGGGCGTCGGTCAGCTGGACGTGGAGGTCCTCAATGGTCTCAGTCATGTCCGCGTCCAGAGAGATGTAGCCCTCGTCCATCATGTCATAGACATACAGGAACATATCAATCAAGGGTACGCCGTAGCTGTCCAGGCCGGAAACTACCTGTCCGTAGTCCTCCTGGTCCACGGCGTAGGCGGAGTAGAGCAGCCGGGCCACCTCAATATCCAGATCGGTCAGCTCGGCAAACTGCCGGGGTGTCAGCCGGTCTGTGAGGACATAGCCGTCCATGGCATCCACATTGGCCAGGCCCAGCACCGTGTCCGTCTCGGGCATACGATCCAGTTCCCGGAGCAGCCGGCCCTCCTGCTCATAGTCCCCCTTGGGCACGATAACCGCCAGGGTGTTCACCCGGCCAAAGGTTTCGTTCACCCGCTGCTGGGCAATCTGGGCGTCGCTCTGGCGGAAGGTGGTCAGCTCGGTCTGCCCGTAGGCGTAGGGGCAGCGGTTGGCGAACACAAAACCGCCAATCAGAAGCACCACAAACAGGGGCGGCATGACAAAACGGGTTTTCACCGCCAGCCGGCCCCAGGCGGTGATTTTGGGCACAAAATTCCGGTGGTGGGTGCGGTCGATCAAACTGCTGAAGCTGAGCAGCAGCCCGGGCATCAGGGTAAACACGGCCAGCAGGCTGAGCACAATGGACTTCATCAGCACCAGGCCCAAATCCTGACCAATCCCGAACTGCATGAAGCACATGGCCCCCAGGCCGGACAGGGTGGTCATGGAGGAGCCGGCAATCTCCGGAATGGCCTTGCTCAGGGCGGCCACCACCGCCTCCCGGGCCTCCAGCTGCTCCCGCTCCTCGGTGTACCGGTGGCAGAGGATGATGGCGTAGTCAATGGCCAGGGCCAGCTGGAGGACCACCGCCACCGAGTTGGAGACAAAGGATATTTCGCCAAAGATAAAGTTGGTGCCCTTGTTCATCAGTGCCGCCATGCCAAAGGTCATAAGTAGCACCGGGATCTCCATATAGGTGTGGGAGGTGAACAGCAGCACCACCAGGATGATGACCACGGCAATCACCATGACCACCTGCATCTCGGCGTTCAGACTTTCAGAGGCGGAGTCGCCGGTGTCGCCGGTGATATAGACGTCATACCCGTCCAGAAGGGCTTTGACACCATCCAATCCCTCCAGACTCACCGGGTCAGTGGCGGTCCCGTCGTAGGTGATGGAAAACAGGGCGGAGCCGTTGGTGTAGTGGTCCCTGGAACCGTTGAACTCCACCGATTTTACACCTTCCATCATCTCTATCTGCTCCGCCAAGCTCTCCGCCTGACGGTAGGAGATATTGTCCACCATAATGCGGCTGGTGCCAAAGGTGACAAACTCCGCCTCCATCACGGTCAACCCTTGCCGGGTCTCGGTGGTGTCAGACAAGTAGCTGGTCAGATCGTCGTTCACCGCCACCCAGCCGCTGGAAAAGACGCAGAAAATAGCTGCTCCGATGTACAACAGGTAAAAGGCTTTGCGTTTGTCCACAATAAAAGCCGCAATCCGTTCCATCGGGCTTTGCTTTTCCGAAACTTCTACTGTGTGCCTGCTCAACCTGAACGCTCCTTTCAAACTCTATGATAGACAATGATACTCTGTTTTTCTTGGAAATGCAAGTGGTCAACAGAAAGATAATGTTGTCACTTCCATCGTCCCCTTTTTACATTGAATTATATGTATTATACATGATTGAATAAGTAAAATCAATACATAGAAATATATGTATGATACGTTCCTTGAAAAAGGTGGGACTGACATTGAAAAGCGTGATGGAATTGTTTCGGGAACTGCGGGAAGATCACGATTACTCTCAAAGTGATATAGCAGCCGTTTTGGGAATTTCTCAGCAGCATTATTCCAAGTATGAGACGGGAGAATATGAATTTCCGCTGCGGCATTTTATCACGCTGGCAAAATACTATAGTGTGTCTGCTGATTATCTAATCGGGCGGTGTTCCTATGATGAAAAGAAGCCTTTGGAGATGGTATATGTCACTCGTGATTGTACTTGTGAGAAGCTGGTGCAGGATATACTTTCTTTAAGCGAACATGGAAGAGAAGCTGTTGTGGAGTATATAGAGTTACAGCGGTTGAAGGAAAGGCAGAAAAAGTGATGCTTTCTTTGGGGGGTTGGTTTGCGGCCCGTGCGGACAACCTTACGCTCAAAGGTGACTGAAAAGGGAGCGGGGGATGATGGTGATCTTCGCCACCGGGGCGGAGTGGGTCTGGAGCGCCGCCACCAAGGCGCGGCCGATTTCGTGGTAAGAGACAATCATCCGCTCGTGGTCGGAGAGGATTTTGTTCTTCTTCTGATACCCGGCAATGACCACCTCGATGCTCTCTTGGAGGTCCTCCCGGGTGGCGAGCCTCCGTCCCTGGCGTACGGCCCGCAGGGCGGCCTCGTTGACCATGTTGGCCAACTTCGCACCGGAGGCCCCGGAGGCGGCACAGGCGATGGTGTTAAAGTCCACATTCTCCGCCAGCTTCACCTTGGCGGCGTGAACCTTTAGGATGGCCTCGCGGCCCTGAAGGTCGGGAAGAAGCTGAGGATGGGGTTCATCTCCTTTGGCCTCACCTTGTCGAACACGCAGCCGCTCTCCCACAGGCGATCCACCAGGCTGGGGTCATGGAAGGTGATCTGGCGTACAGGCCAGGCTCCTCGGAGGTGTCAACGAAGTAGATGACGTCCTGCTCCACCTGGGCCACGGCTACCTTCAGCATGGTGAGGAAGGTGCCGTAGTCCACCTGCGTGATCTCTTGGCGCATCAGGCGGGGAAACAGCAGGGTATTCAGCAGGATCATG
>CANSSJ010000087.1 GCA_947649625.1 uncultured Bacillota bacterium
CGCCGTGGAGCACCACCTTGGCCCCGTAGTCCTTGGTGTTGTTCACCTTCACCAGAGGGGTGGTGGTGGGCATGACGATGGTGGCGGCCACCCCGGCGGCCTGGGCGGCGTAGGCCACCCCCTGAGCGTGGTTGCCGGCGGAGGCGGTGACCAGTCCCCGGTCCTTCTCCTCCTGGGAAAGGGTGCTGATCTTATAATAAGCCCCCCGGAGCTTGTAGGCCCCGGTGGCCTGCATGTTCTCCGGCTTGAGGTAGACGTTGTTCCCGCAGTTTCTGGACAGGTAGGGGGAGTGGATCAGGGGCGTGGGCCGCAGAACGGCCTGCAAAACGCTCCGGGCCGCCTTGAAGGATTCCAGGGTGAGCATGGCTGTATCTCCTTTGTATCGTTTTCAATTCCCCCTTATCATAATGAATTGGAAGAAAGAAGTCAATGTAAAATGGGACAAGTTTTCCTTTTTGGGGGAGCCGTGCCCTTGCCGGCAGAGAGAGCAGGTGGTATTATGGAGGAAAATGCCCTGTGACACAGGGATGTTGCGGGAAAACCGGGCTGATGCAACAGGGATGTGGTTTACATTTGGAGCCGTCCGGGGTACATTCAATGAGGTGAATGGAGATGGATTTGAAAACAAAGCTGTCCGAACTGCGCAAGGACAGGAGACTGACTCAGCAGGAACTGGCCGAGGCGCTGAACGTCTCCCGCCAGACTGTGTCGAGATGGGAGGTGGGAACCGTCGTCCCCACGCTGGACAATCTGATGTGTCTGAGCAGACTGTACGGCGTGCCGCTGGACGGCTTCATGGAGGGGAAAAGCCAGAACCCCGGGGCGCTGGAGGGGGTACAGCCGGAGGATGGAGAGGAGCCGCCCGCCCCGGCGGCGGGGGCTGTTAAGGTCCGTCTGCTTCCTGTGCTGCTGGCTGTCCTGCTCCTGGGGGCAGGAATCCTGATTGGCATGAACCTGCCCCGGAGGGAAGTTCCCCAAAATGTCCGGGTCGACGTGAACGGACCTGTGGGCCGGTTGGAGCGGACGCCAACGGACATTGAAGACGAATTGGAATGGCTGGAGACGGCTGTAAAGGATTTACAAGAGGACAAAGAATTACCCTGAAAGGAGAATGGAACGATGAATGGCATTTCCATGCCGGCAGAGCCGGTTTACCGAACCTGTTACGCCTATAATTCCTCCACCGGAAAGATGGAATTTCAAAGGTATAACTACACCGAAATGCTGGAAAAGATGAAAAACTCCACTCCGCCGGAGGGGCGCTCCTACTGGGAGCCGGACGAGTACGGCCGGGTCTACATAGACCCGAACCATCCCAGCTATGGAACTCTGGAGTGCGAGGACGCCTCCGGCGTCCAGCTTCCCGACCCTGGCAGGGCCGCCCTGCCAGGTGTGAACACCAGGACGGAGGAGAGGCAGCGGGCCCAAAAGAGAGAAGAGAAGAAGGAGCAGGAAGAACGGGTCCGGATGCTCCGGGAGGACCGGCTGAGAACAGCCCGGCAGGAGGCGCTGATGCATCGGCTCTCCATGGCGATCCTGTCTGCGAACCGCTGAAAATCTGTGAAAAGTGCCATTGACATAAAAATTTGATTCCTCTATAATAAGCTCCTGAACGAAAAAGAGAGAAAAAATTGCGTATTCCCTCCGTGGGCGGCAATTTTTATGGAGGAGGAATTTTAGTGTCACAGCCCGCGCAGGAAAACAAGATGGGCGTTATGCCCGAGAACAAACTGCTGCTGAACATGGCCCTGCCCATGATCATTTCCATGCTGATCCAGGCCTGCTACAACATTGTGGACAGCTACTTCGTGGCCAAGCTGAGCGAGGACGCGCTGAACGCGGTTTCCCTGGCCTTTCCGGTACAGAACCTGATGATCGCCGTGGCGGTGGGTACCGGCGTGGGCATCAACGCCCTGCTGTCCCGCAGCCTGGGCCAGAAGGACTTTGACCGGGCCAACCGCACCGCCATGAACGGGGTCCTGCTGGAGGTGGTGAGCGGGCTGGTGTTCACCGCCCTGGGCCTGACCTGTGCCCGGCTGTTCTATACCATCCAGACCGATATCCCCGGCATCATCTCTTACGGCGTGGACTATCTGACCATCATCGCCGGGTGCAGCATGGGCATCTTTGTCTCCGTGGCCACCGAGCGGCTGGTCCAGGCCACCGGCCGGACGGTGTACGCCATGGTCATCCAGGGGACGGGCTCGGTCATCAACCTGATCCTGGACCCCATCCTGATCTTCGGCCTGGGCCCTTTCCCCCGGCTGGAGGTGGCGGGAGCCGCCGTGGCTACCGTGGCCGGCCAGATCATCGGCGGGCTGGTGGGACTCTACCTGTCCCTCACCCACAACCCGGAGATCCAGATGTCCTGGAAGGGGCTGAAGCCCAGCCGTGAGATCATCGACGGCATCTACAGCGTGGGCCTGCCCTCCATCATCATGCAGTCCATCGGTTCGGTGATGGTGTTCGGCATGAACCAGATCCTCATCGCCTTTACTTCCACCGCCACGGCGGTGTTCGGCATCTACTTCAAGCTCCAGTCCTTCATCTTTATGCCTGTGTTTGGCCTGAACAACGGCATGGTGCCCATTGTGGCCTACAACTACGGGGCCCGGAAGCCGGAGCGGATCATCAAGACGGTCCGGCTGGCCGTGACCTACGCCGTGGGCATTATGGCGGTGGGCTTCGCCCTGTTCCAGCTGTTCCCCGATGTGTTCCTCAGTCTCTTTGAGGCGGAGGGGGAGGATGCCGGCAATCTGCTGAAAATCGGCGTTCCCGCTCTGCGGATTATCTCCTACAGCTTCCTGCTGGCCGGGTTCTGCATCGTGGCGGGCTCGGTGTTCCAGGCCCTGGGCCACGGGGTGCTGTCCCTGACGGTCTCCGTCGTCCGGCAGCTGGTAGTGCTGCTGCCGGTGGGCTGGCTGCTGGCCCGGCTGGGCGGCCTGGACGCGGTCTGGTGGGCCTTCCCCTTCGCGGAGCTGTTCTCCACCGCCCTCAGCGCCCTGTTCCTCTGGTGGGTCTACAAAAAAGAAGTCGCCCCCATGCGGGAGCCAAAATAAACGGTTACAGCCCCGTCCGAAAGGACGGGGCTGTTTGTTATCTCAGGAGCTTAACCATGATGTACTCTGTTTCTTTCTCGTCGATGACCTCAAATCCCAGCTTCTGATACAGCCTGACCGCATAATTTTCCTTCTGCACCGCGAGGGAGGCCTGACGGTATCCGCAGTCCCGCAGGAGGGCGAGCATCCTACCCATCAGCTCCGTGCCGATGCCCAGCCCCCGGTACTTCTGATACAGCGAAATGGCGAAGGAGGGCGTCTCGTCATCCACATGTCCGTAGTCGTCCATAATCCGGACCCAGACAATGCCCACAATCGCCCCATTGACTTCTGCCGCTAGCGCGTGGTCGTCCGGCTGAGAACCAAAGCCTGAAATATAAACCTGCAGCTCCGGGTTTTCTGTGATGGACCTAGGCGGCGGCTCCACCCTCTCCGGAAGAAAAATCGCCTCATATAAAAACCCTCTGAGGAGGGGGTATTCCGCCTCCCGAAGCTCTCGTATCGTATAGTTCATCTCAGCCTCCGAACCGCTGCTGCACTCTGAAATCGACGATTGTTAATGGTATCTGGTTGTCGATATAGGCAGTCACATTTCTTCGTAGCACAAGCAGAGACTCGGGATACCAGCCGCCCGCTTCATCCTGCGCGATTCCAAGATGTACGATCTCATCTGGCTGATGGTCCAGGTACAGCAAATAAGAGGATTTCAAGGTCCCAATCCGTTTTACCACCTTCACCGCGTCGCCGCTATGGAGCATAGCAATGATATGTTGAAAATTCGTGATTTTTTTGTAAACTTCCTTGTGTTTTGGCACACTGGTAACATGCTCCAACGTCAGACTGCCGTTTTTCAAGAGAGTATATAGTTCATTGGCATATCTGCCACGGACTTGCCGCAATGGGAGACGCCCAATCCCCAGGAGGTGAGGGACATTTTGCTTTTTGATTTCAAAGGCAATCTCTTCATTATTAGAAAATAAAAAGGTGTAAATATTTCCCATCAAGTCCTGTTCATAATTCTCAATCAACTGCCGCAGATAATTCGACATAGTTCGCACGTCCGTTCAAAAAAAGCGGCATCCTCGCAAGAAGATGCCGCTAAACATTCTGGCAGCAGAAAAGCACTCGCTTTTCACATTGCAATCTAATTATAAGCCCCAGACGCAACAGGGGAAGGGCGGCTGCCAAGCCCTCCTAGAGAATTACCTCTAGCTACTCATAGTATATACAAATGCAAATTCAAAATCCACATGTATAATAGACAAAATTTAGACAAAATTTTTGAACAATATTTCAAGACAATACTGATATACCCTTACAGTTTGACTTTGTTTTTTATATTTATAATTGTACTTTCGAAATAAATTATTGTCAATATATTTTTACCAGTCCAGCCGCAGGACCTCCCGGGCTTTTACCCCCTGGGCCTGGAGGGCGGCCAGGTAGAGCACCAGGGCGAAGACCAGGGTGGCCAGTCCGGCGGGGACGGGGGCCAGGCCGGAGTCCTTGAGGACCCGGAAGAGCAGATTTCCGGTCAGCCCCGCCAGGGCGGCGGCCAGGCCTGGGGCGGCCATCCACTGGAAGGGCCGTACCTCCAGCCCGGTGGCCCGGACCACCTGCCACAGGCACAGCCCCAGCTCCAGGGCGGAGGCGGCCACCGCTCCGGCTACATAGCCCGCCATGCCCACCCCGGGGAGCGGGACCAGGGCCAGGGTGAAAGCCAGTTGCACCGCCCCGCCGGTCAGGGAGATGGCGGCTACCGTCCGCTGTCGGCTCACCCCGTTGAGGGCGGAGGCCAGCACCGAGGTACCGCAGCTCATAGCCATGACGCAGGCCAGGGGGAGGAGGTACTCCCCCACCCCCTCCTGGTGGAACATGGCCCGCCCCAAATCGGGTCCCACCACCACCATGAAGGCCATGCAGGGCAGAGACAGCAGTGACACCGCTGAGATGGCCTGGGAGATGACCCTCCGGGCCTCCGCCGGGCGGTTGAGGGCCCGGGTCCGGGCCAGCCGGGGCACCATCACCAGGTTCAGCGCCCCCAGAAAGACAATGGGCAGGGACAGCATTGGCATGGTCATGCCGCATACCACCCCGAACTGGGAGACGGCGGCGGAACGGTCGACGCCTCCCTCCACCAGCTTCTGGGGGATGAGGGCGGAGTTGGCCGCCGAGAGCAGATTGCCCAGCAGGGCGTTCAACCCCACCGGCAGGGCGATGGAGAAAATTCGCCGGCGGCGGACCTTCCCCTCCTCCCCCGGCCCGGTAAGGGGCCCCCGCCGGCGGCGGTAGAGGACCACCAGGGTGCAGGAGGAGAAGATCTCACAGATCACCATCCCCGTCACGATGAGCCCCACCACCCGCTCCGGGTACTGGGGCAAAAAAATCAGCAGCAGGGCGATCACCGCAAATGTACGGACAAACTGCTCCAGCAGCTCCACAATGGCGGGGGGACGCACCACTCCGGAGCCGTAGAAGAAGTGCTTGTGGCAGTTCTCCACCCCCATCAGGGCCACGCAGGGAATGAGGAGGACCAGCCCCAACTGGGTACGGGCGTCCCCCAGAAGGTACACAGAAATGGCGTCCGAGCACAAAACCACCACCGCCCCTACGGGGAGGAGGAGGAGAAAGAAGATTTTCAGGCAGGCAGAGAGGGTCTGGTCCACTGCCTTTCGGTTTCCCAGTGCCAGGTGCTGGGAGGTGAGGTTGGACACCGCGGCGGTCAGCCCAACGGCGGTGAGGGACATAATGACCGAGCACACCGGCATGATGAGCTGGTAAAGCCCCATCACCTCCGCCCCCACCAACCGGGACAGCACCACCCGGTAGAAAAAGCCCAGTATCTGGGAAATTGTGCTCAGCGCCGTAAGGAACAGCGCCCCCTGCCCGGCGGACAGCATTTTTTCAGACAAGACGATCCCCCCTCCCCTCGTCGGAGCAAAGTCCGCTCCATTCGGAACGCCCGCAAGCGGACATTCCTCATTATGCTCTCTTGCTCCTCCTCTCCAAATCGAACCCGCTTCGCTTGGCTTCGATTTGGTATAGGCGCGGACCTGGAGACTGCATTGATAAATACTATTCGGGGGAGGGGAGGTTTATCCGTAAATAATTTCCACGACTTTTTACGCGGCCGGCGATTGGCCCCAGCCCAAGTCCGCGTCAACGTCCGTAACGCCCGCCACCAGGGCTTTTTCGAGGGAAATGACCACAAACCAGCCCGCCATGTCACAGGTGTATTCTTCCGGATGTTCGGTCTCTTCAATGTGGATACAGAGGGCCTTGTTCTCCTGATAAATGCTGCTCACACCAAATCGGTACGAACCGCTGCTGGCGGGAACATACACGACAAATACCGTGCGGTCCTCAAAAAACTGCTCATCCATTTCGCTTGTCGCATCGGTGAAGGATGGAATACGCCCGTCCAGCCTGTGCTCCATGGCGAACTCATCGCTGAACCGCTCTTTAAAATCCTCCAGTTCTTCGGGCGTTTCAAACTGGAATACGGGGAGATGCTGTACGCTGTTGACTGCCAGCTTTTTTGAGTTCAGAGCGGCAAGATAAAAGTTGTCCCCGGCGCTCCCGCTCCCGTCGACCCAGACGGACACAGCCTCAAAGGAGCCGTCCGGCAGGTCCGCTCCAGTTTGCGCGACATCCGGCTGGTCAGGCGCTCCGCGTTCCTTTGAAACCGCCTCCGAAGGAGCGCCGGTGTCACCTCCACTCCAGGTATATATTCCCACGCAGAGGACGAGCAGTCCAAGCGCAGCACAGGCAGTTATCGGCCATTTTTTCTGTTTCATATGGAAGCCTCCTTAGCATTTTATTCTCTTATTTATCATAGACGCAAAAATTTGTCAAAGGTTCCTTGCCCTTTAGAAAAATATCCGCTATAATAAAACCACCACTTAAACAATAAGGAGGAATTTTCCTATGTTTGTCACGCTGGAGAAAAAGGGCCCTGTGGGCGTCGTCACCATGAACCGCCCCGAGGCGCTGAACGCTCTGGACAGGCAGGTGCTGGAGGACCTGAACACCGTGCTGGATCAGGTGGAGGCCGACCCCGAGATCCTGGTGGCCGTTGTCACCGGGGCGGGCCGGTCCTTCGTGGCCGGAGCGGACATCGGCCAGATGTCCAACTTCACCGCCGTGGAGGGCAAGGCCTTCGGGGCCTACGGCAACGGCGTCTTCCTCAAGCTGGAGAACCTGACCAAGCCCACCATCGCCGCCGTCAACGGCTTCGCTTTGGGCGGCGGCTGCGAGCTGTCCATGGCCTGCGACATCCGCCTTGCCAGCGAGAAGGCCAAGTTCGGCCAGCCCGAGGTGGGGCTGGGCATCACCCCCGGCTTCGGCGGCACCCAGCGCCTGGCCCGGATCGTTGGAG
>CANSSJ010000088.1 GCA_947649625.1 uncultured Bacillota bacterium
TCCAGCGCAGCTCCCAGTACTCCCCCCAGTTGGCTCCCTCCTGCCGGGAGGGGAGCAGGGTGGAAAAGTGAACGCCCAGCACCCGCAGGCGGTGGAGGAAGAAGGACCGGCGCAGGTCGGCCAGGGCAGCCTGTTCCGACTTTACATTCAGCTTTTCCCGCAGGTCCAGGTCCAGCCGCTGGAGCTCAGCCGTGCGGAACTTCTCCAGCCGCAGCTCTTTGAGCTGGCGGTAGAAGTCCTCCTGCACGCTGGTGCGGGCCACCCCCTCGGGGAGGAAGCCGATTTTTTTGCCGATTTCCGTTTCCGCCGCCGCCAGAGCCAGCTCGGAGAACTGGCCGTGGCCCATCGTGGTGACGGAGGCGTCCCGCAGGTCGGACAGGGCGGGATACCGGCTCCCCCGCATAGACGCCAGGGTATTGGCCAGGCGGACGGCCTCAATGACCTCGGCGGAGGACGTCAAATTGCCCGCCTTCCGGTGGGCCGCGGCCAGCCTGGTCAGGTAGAGGTAGGGGGTCTCCCCCGGTCCTTTTCCGTTGAGGGAGTCCCACAGCAGCTCAAAATAGGCCGGGGCCCGGTTCCCCGCCCCGTAGCCGGAGCGGGTGGTGAGCCGGTAGTAGGAGTAGGGCATCAGGGTGGCGCAGGAATCCGCCCGGGGGAGGGCGGCCTCCTCCTCATCGGTCATAGGGGCGTTTCCCTCCAGACCGGCCACGTGAAAGGCCCCGCAGACGCAGAAAATCTTCTCCGCCGGAACACCGCTGTCAATGGCCTGACAGATGACCCGCTTCATCCAGGCCTCCCGTACCACCGTCTCGGCTCTGTCCCGCCGGCTGTCCCCGGCTGCCGCCCGAAGCTCCCGGCCAAAGGCGTTGGCGGCGGCGCGATAGTCCTCCGCCTGCTCAAAATTCCGCTCCCAGAAAGTGTCATGGTCCTCCCCGGCGAGGGTCTCCAGCCGCTTGTAGACGGATTCGGTGGTATGTTGGGTGTCTTCCGGGTTATCGGTGTAGGGCGGGACGACTCGGCCCGCCGCTCTATCGTCCTCTTCCGCTTCATCAGACGGCGCGCTGAGGTCGCGGCCCAGGCCAGCCTCTCTTGGCCCTGCGGGCCAATTCACCTCCTCGTGCCCTACAAACCCCAGAAACACCGAGGAGGGCAGGTCCATGAACCGGCACTCCACCTTGTGCTCGTGGGCCCATAAAATGGCCTGAGCCTCCGGGGAGTAGATGGCAAAGGGCCACAGAATGGTGCGAACCGGCGGCGTCTTGGTGTAGGCCAGGATGGCGGCGGGGAATTTCGTCTCAGGATGGCACAGCCACTCCATCTGGCCGTTCAGGTCACCGGGCCCCTCCACCAGCACCAGCTCTGGCCGGGCCTCGTCCAGGGCCCTCCGCAGGTGGAACGCCGCCGCCGGGGACAAGTGGCGCACCCCGAACAATACCGGCCCGCTCATGTTCCGTTCAGCTCCCGGCAGGCCCGGTAGAGGGGCAGCCACTCGCTCCCCCGCTTCTTCATCACGTTCTCCAGATACTCCTTCCAGGAGATTTTGTCCTTGTCCTCGTCCTTCACCACCGCGCCCTGGAGGGCGGCGGCCAGGTCGCCCGGAGCGATGGAGCCGTCTCCGAAACTGCCGGCCAGGGCCATGGAGTTGGCCAGCAGGGAGATGGCCTCGGCGGTGGACAGCACGCCGGAGGTGGGCTTCAGCTTCTGTTTGCCGTCCAGGGTGGCCCCGGAGCGCAGCTCCCGGAAGATGGTGACCACCTTCTCCACCGTGTCCATGTCGGGCTGGCGGGCGTTCAGGTCCAGACCGGCGGACAGCTGGGCCACACGGGTCTGGACGATATCCATTTCAGTGGCCATATCAGCGGGGGTGGGCAGGACCACGATGTTGAACCGGCGCTTGAGGGCGGCGGACATGTCGTTGACCCCCTTGTCCCGGGTGTTGGCGGTGGCGATGACCGAGAAGCCCTTCTGGGCCGGGACCTCCAGCCCCAGCTCGGGGACGGACAGCCGCTTCTCCGACAGGATGGAGATGAGGGCGTCCTGGACCTCGCTGGCGCAGCGGGAAATTTCCTCGATGCGGGCGATGGAGCCCGTCTCCATGGCGCGGTAGACGGGGCTTTTCACCATAGCCTCGGGGCAGGGCCCCTTGGCGATGAGCATGGCATAGTTCCAGGAGTAGCGGATCTGTTCTTCCGTAGTACCCGCCGTCCCCTGGACAACTTTTGTGGAGTCGCCGTTGACGGCGGCGGCCAGGTGCTCGGACAGCCAGCTCTTGGCGGTACCCGGCTCGCCGATGAGGAGGAGGGCCCGGTCGGTGACCAGGGTGGCGATGGCAATTTCCACCAGCCGGCGGTTGCCCATGTACTTGGGGGTGATGTCCACCCCTTTGACGGTGGCGTTGCCCTCAATGTAGGTCAGCACCGATTTAGGGGACATCCGCCACCCGGTGGGGACGGGGTCGGTCTCCGCAGAGATGAGGGCGTCCAGCTCCCGCTGGAAGAGTTCCTCCGCCGGGAGGCGCTGTACATTTTTATCGGACATGGTCATTCCCTCCATTTTTACATTTTGTTCCAATCAATGTTGGACGGGAAGTCCTTCCCCGCCTGAAGCTGCTCAATGGTCCAGGGGATGGCCTTCTGGAGGTGGGGCGCGGCCTGCTTCTGGAAGGCCCCATCGGCCAGGACCTCCTCCAGCAGGGCGACGGTCTCCTCCACGGGCAGGACCTTGTAGGCGTCGTACATCAGCTGCCACACCGCATAGAGCCGGTTGGCGTTGGGGTCTTTCGCCATAGCTTTCCCCAGCACCCCTCTGGGGCTGGCCCCCATATAGAACAGCCAGCGGCTGTAGGTGTAGGGCTGGCCATTTTCCGCCATACGCTTCCGGGCGTAGGGGATGAGGATTTTTTTCATCTCCTCGCTGGCCGGATTGGTCTTCTTCATTAAATTCCGGTCCAGACCGCCCACATCCTCCCAGTAGACAGCGTGGATGGTGGCGCAGCTGCCCTGCACGTCGGTCCAGACCGCATGTATCATCCGATCAATCCACCGGACGTCCAGCGGCTGGGCCGCGGGCTGACTGCCGCGGACGCTGTACCAGCCCCCCTGGGGGAACCACCACACATCGTCCAGGGCCCGGAGCAGGACAGTGTGCAGGGTCTTTTTTCGCTCTGTGTCCAGCAGGGGTTTTCTGGTCTGGATGTAGGGGCCGTACTTCTCAAAGACCTCCGCCGCCGGGCAGGACAGCATTGCGGCCAGGAAGCTGATGTGGAGATACCGGGTCATCTCGGGCCGGCGGTCGAACAGATCCAGGCAGAAGTCCCGCAGGGGGCCGGGGCCGGTGCGGCACACGCACTCCCGCAGGGTGTCGGTCAGCCGCACGCCCATAAAAACGGGGTTGCCCTTCGCATTGGTGAAGCGGTCGAAGGTCTCCATGTGTCCGTCGGCCCATTTCCAGAACTCCAGCATGGCGGGGGAGTCCTTCTTCCCCACGGCCTGACACCAGCGGGACAGCTTGCTTTGCTCCTCCTCGGAGACACGGTCTCCGTGGGGCATCATCTCCTCCAGCTGCTTTTGCAGGCCAACGGCGATCAGATCTCCCGCCCAGTCCTGCTCCACCTTCGCCAGGAAGAGGACGGAGACGGGGTTCTTCTCCAGCTCCTCCCCCCAGAAGGCGGCCACCGCCTCCCCGTCCTGATTGGACAGGGCTTTCAGCACGGCGTTCCGGTTGTCCCCTTTCTCGGTCCGGGCCAGTTCCAGCAGGAGAGGGACATTTTCCCCGTCCTCTCCCAGGGCGGTGAGAACGGCGGCGCGGACATCCTTTTTGGCCTGGGGTAAAATCTCCCGCAGCCAGGGGGTGGCCCCCGCCCCCTCCAGAGCGGCAATGACCTCCACCCGCCGGGCCATAGCTTTGTTCCCGGCGGGGTCGAAGCCCTCCTTTAGCAGAGGCAGCGGGGCGGGGCCCAGCTGTTTCAGAATCTGGGCATTCAGCCCGGCAAGTTCGCCGTAGCTGTCCCCCAATCCGGCCACCACTGCGGGCAGAATCCGGTAGTCGGAGAAAAACTCAGGGTGGTTGTCCCAAGCAGTCTGGACCACATCCATCCGTCCGCCGCCGGTGGTGGTGAGTGCGGTGAGCAGGGGGCTCAGCTGGCTGTAGGACAGCTCCTGATATTGGCCGATCCCCGCGGGCAGGGGGGACAGCTCCCCCTCCGCTCCGGTCCGGGCCTGGGTGTAGACCACCGCGCCCACCAGGGCCAGCAGGTCCAGCAGCAGGCCGGACCGCACCTCCGCCGGGGCGGACAGCAGCCTGTCCAGGCCCGCGCCGATTTTCCCGAACACCGGGCTGGCTGCGGCCAGGGGCTTCAGGCCCTCCGCCGCGCGCTGGAGGCGAAAGTCCTCCCCCAGCAGGCCGGTCCCGGCAATGGCAGACTGCTCCAGCCGGGCTTTTACATCATAAAGAGGCTGTATATTCATAAAAATCCCTCTTTTGCTTTCCATCCATTTTTCGTGTGAGTTCCTCAACCTGGACGTTCTTTTGTGGTTCCCGCCCCGCAGGGGCGGGAACCCAGAATGGGAAGTTTTACTCCGCCTCCCAGGCGGCAATTAGTTCCTGTACCCTCTGATCCGGCCAGGTGGGCCGCTTGTTGGCTGCGTGCTGCTCCTGCACGATTTGATACAGATTCCGCAGCTCGGCGGCCTTCTCCGGACCGGTGAGGGAGGTCTGGTTCAGCAGGCGGACCACAGCGAAGGTGGTCAAGCTGCCGTCCTTGCGGACCTTTCGGTCCAGAAAGCCCTTCCACTCGGTCCAGCCGTGCTCCCGGAGGAAGGCCACGTCCTCCTCGATGAAATGTCCGCCCTCTAAAATTTTCCGGTACTGATAGTTTATCAGCTTTCCTTGCAGTTCCGCGTCCTCGGGGGAAACCAGCCGCCGCAGGATGTCGTCTATGTTCGGAATCTTGAACAGCAGGTCGAACCACCGCCGGTCCAGGGGCTCATACAGGACGGCTGGCCGTGCGCCGCCTGCCTGGATGCCGTAGTAGTTATGGGACACCTGATAGCATCCTTCCTTCCTGTTCCAGAAGACGCGGGTAAAGGCGTCCTTGAGAGCCTGGGCCTTCCGCACGCCGGAGGAGCGCTCCACACAGGGCAGAAACTCCTCATAGACCTCCGCCGCCGGACGGGTGAGCAGGAAGGCCAGAAGGGCGTGGGGCAGATACCGGGCGCCGTCCCGGTCGTTGCCCCACAGCTCCCGGCACAAATCGCACAGCGGTCCGGGGCCGGCGGCGCACAGGCTGTACATCAAAATATTCAGCAGGTTTTCCTCAAATCCCAGGGGATGTCCGGTGCCGGTTTTCAGGGCGCATATATCGGGCATATGCCTGTCCGCCCACCGCCAGCAGTTCAGCATGGCGGGGGAGGATTTGCCCGACGCCGGAGCCAGCCAGCGGGACAGTTCCTCTCTGCCTTTGGTGTCGATTGGTTCCCCGCTGGAGACGGCCCTCTCCAGCCGCGTGCGCAGGCCCTCCGCCACCAGGTCAGAGGCCCAGTCCGCCCGAGTTTCGCCCAGGAAACGGACAGACTCGCTGCTTTTCGCCAGCTCCGCCGCCCAGAAGGCGGTTACCGCTTCTCCGTCCTGCTTCGCCAGGGCCCGGAGGACGGCCTCCCGGTTGGCCCCCCGCTCGGTTTTGGACAGCTCCAGCAGGAGGGCAGTGTTGGCGGGGTCCTCCCCTAGAGCGGTGAGGACGGCGGCGCGCACGTCCTTTTTGGCCTGGGGCAGCATTTCCAGCAGCCAGGGGGTGGCGGCGGAACCCTCAATGGTGGAAATGACCTCCACCCGGCGGGCCATCTCCTTCTTCCCGGCGGGGTCAAAGCCCTCCTTCAGCAGGGGCACGGCCCCGGGGCCCTGGGCCTTCAAAATCCGGGCATTCAGCTCGGCCAGCTCGCCGTAGCTGTCCCCCAGACCGGCCGCCACTGCGGGCAGAATCCGGTAGTCGGTGAAAAATTCGGGGTGGTTCTCCCGGGCGGACTGAACTGTCTCCATCCGTCCGCCGCCGGTCCCGGTGAGGGCGGCAAGAAGGGGCTGGAGCTGGCTGTAGGACAGCTCCTGATATTGGCCGCTCCCGGCGGGCAGGGGGGACAGCTCCCCCTCCGCCCCGGTCTGTGCCTGGGTGTAGACCACCGCGTCCACCAGGGCCAGCAGGTCCAGCAGCAGGCTGGAGCGGGCCTCCGGCTGGGCGGACAGCAGCTTGTCAAGGCCCCCGCCGATTTTCCCGAACACCGGGCTGGCTGCGGCCAGAGGCTTCATCCCCTCCGCCGCCCGTTGGAGGCGGAAGTCCTCCCCCAGCAGACCAGTCCCGGCAATGGCGGACTGCTCCAGCCGGGCTTTTACATCAAAAAGAGGTTGTAAATTCACAGCGGCCACCCCTTAAAACAGCAGCCGGATGATCTGGTCCGGCGTGACCACGCTGTAGGGGTGCAGACGGAGGGAGCGGTCCCTCTCGTCGTAGAACATCAGACCGAACAGGGCGCTGCCCGCCGGGATTTCCCCAGGCAGCATGGCCAGCCGGGCGGCACAGGCGTGGTCCGGGCCGTCTTCGGGCCGGTCCCCCAGAACGATCCGATCCCCCTGGGGGTCCTCCAGCACGAGGTCCTCCCCCACCTTCCCCAGCTTCCCGATGGGGACCAGAACCGCCAGGAATTTAGGGGCCAGGGTGTTTTTGATGGCCCCCTTGGTCAGCTTGACGGCCGCCGCCAGGCCGGGCTGGGCCAGACCGGGCAGGGCGGCCTGTTCCTCCGGCGTGAGGGGCCGGGCAGAGGCGCTTTCCCAGCGTGCCCGCCGGTCCCCCTCCCCGGGGTAGATGTACAGGGCGGGGACCTCCAGCGCGCCGAAGCGGCTGTCCTCCCCCTTCACGTATTTCAGCGCCTTCATGGGGCGCAGGTTCAGGGTCTGGAAAATGTCCCCGGTCTCCAGGTCGATCCACCAGCCCCGCTCCACATACTCCTTTTTCGCCTGGTCGAAGCTCACGTCGAAGGACAGCTGGGTCAGCCGGACATCTTCCCGGAAGGAGCCGATGGCCCGCAGGTCCTCCAGCTTCCACACGCCGCCCAGCGCCTCGAAGAGGGCAGAGTCCTCGGGGGAAAAGCTGCCCGCCTCCAGCTTGTCCTGGAGAAAGGCCCGGGACTTCCTGATGGTGGACCGGAGGGCCACCAGAATGCGCAGAGCTTCGGCGTAGGCTCCCTCCGCCTTTTCCGGCTCCTTCTGGACAGTGCGCACCGCCAGGGCGATGCGGGTGAAGGCGGTCTGGGGGCCGGTGAGGTAGCAGCTGCCCAGGTCCTT
>CANSSJ010000089.1 GCA_947649625.1 uncultured Bacillota bacterium
GCTTCGACCGCATCGCCGAGCGCATCTACCAGTACGACGAGGTGGAGAGCATGTACCTCATGAGCGGCTCCTTCGACCTGACCGTCATCATCTCGGGCCGCACCCTCCGGGAGGTGGCCCAGTTTGTGGGCGAGCGGCTGGCCCCCATCCAGGGGGTCACTGGCACGGCCACCCACTTCATCCTGAAAAAATATAAAGAAAAGCATCTGGTGTTCCGTCCCCAGGACCCGGAGGAAAGGGAGTATATCTTCGTATGAATTACGACAATATCCTCAACGAAAAAATTCAAAATATCAAGCCCTCCGGTATCCGGAAGTTCTTCGACATCCTGGAGGAGATGACCGACGCCATCTCCCTGGGCATCGGCGAGCCCGATTTCGTCACCCCCTGGCACATCCGGGACGCGGGCATCTACTCTCTGGAGCGGGGCCACACCAAGTACACCTCCAACGCCGGTATGCTCCAGCTGCGGCGGGAGATTGCCGCCTACTTAAACCGCCGGTTTGACCTTCAGTACGACTACGCCGGTCAGATTCTGGTGACAGTGGGGGGCAGCGAGGCCATTGATCTGGCCCTGCGGGTGCTGGTCAACCCGGGGGACGAGGTCATTATCCCCGTCCCCTCCTTCGTCTGCTACGGCCCCCTGGCCGAGATGGCCGGGGGCGTGCCCAAGTACCTGGAGCTGAAAGCGGAAAACCAGTTCCGCCTTACCCCCGAGGAGCTGCGCTCCGCCATTACCAACAAAACCAAGGTGCTGGTGCTGCCCTTCCCCTGCAACCCCACCGGGGGGACCATGGACCGCAAGGACCTGGAGGCCGTGGCCGAGGTGCTGGAGGGCACCGATATCATGGTGATCTCCGACGAGATCTACGCCGAGCTCACCTACGGCCGCCGCCACGTCTCCCCGGCCAACCTCACCGACCTGTGCGACCGGACGGTGGTGGTCAACGGCTTCTCCAAGAGCCACGCCATGACGGGCTGGCGGATGGGCTACGTCTGCGCCCCCAGGCCCATCGTGGCCGCCATGACCAAGCTCCACCAGTTTGGCATTATGTCCGCCCCCACCACCAGCCAGTACGCCGCCGTGGAGGCCATGCGCAATGGCGACGGGGATATCGAACACATGCGGGAGGAGTACGACCGCCGCCGGCGCTATCTGGTGGAGAATCTCAACCGAATCGGGCTGGACTGCTTCGAGCCCAAGGGGGCTTTCTACGTGTTCCCGGATATCCGCTCCACCGGCCTGACCAGTGAGGAGTTCTGCGAGCGCTTCCTGCTGGAGGAGAGGGTGGCCGTCATCCCCGGCTCCGCCTTCGGGCCCGGGGGCGAGGGCTTTGTCCGGGCCTGCTACGCCGCATCCATGAAGGACATTGCCGAGGCGGTGGCCCGGATGGACAACTTCCTCACCAATTTGAGAAGGAAACAGGGGAGAGAGGGGTAACAATGAACATCGTGTGTTTGGATATGGAAGGGGTCCTGGTTCCGGAGATATGGATCGCCTTTTCCGAGGAGAGCGGCATCCCCGAGCTGCGCCGCACCACCCGGGACGAGCCCGACTACGACAAGCTGATGAAGTGGCGGCTGGGTATTTTGAAGGAGCACGGTCTGGGGCTGCGGGAGATTCAGGCGGTCATCGCCAAAATCGACCCCCTGCCCGGGGCGAAGGCGTTTCTGGACAAGCTCCGGTCCGAGGTCCAGGTGGTCATTTTGAGCGACACCTTTGAGCAGTTCGCTAAGCCCCTGATGGAAAAGCTGGACTGGCCCACCATCTTCTGCAACACCCTGGAGGTGGCGGAGAGCGGGGAGATTACCGGTTTTCGGATGCGCTGCCAGCAGTCCAAGCTGACCACCGTGAAGGCCCTGCAATCCATTGGCTACGACACCATCGCCGCCGGGGACAGCTTCAACGACCTGGCCATGATCCAGTCCAGCAGGGCGGGTTTCCTGTTCAAGTCCACCGAGGCCATCAAGGCCGCCCACCCCGAGCTGCCCGCCTTTGAGGAGTTTGACGACCTGCTGGCCGCCATTGAGGGAGCGCTGGACTGATATTGTGAAATGAGTGACAGAATATGAACGCTATGTTTGACAATCTACCCTTCAAGCCTGCCGATATCCTTCTGCCCCGGGACTGCGACCTGTCCCTGTGGTCGGTGGTGGCCTGCGACCAGTACACCTCCCAGCCCGAATACTGGCAGCGGGTGGAAAACCGGGTGGGCCGGGCGCCCTCCACCCTGCGGCTGATTCTGCCCGAGAGCTGTCTGGAGGGTCCCAGCGTGGAGACCGACATCATGGAGGTCAACAACACCATGAGCCGCTACCTCCGGGAGGGCCGCTTTCAGGAGTACCCGGACGCCCTGATCTATGTGGAGCGCGCCCTGGACAACGGCAAGGTCCGCCGGGGGCTGGTGGGCATGGTGGACCTGGAGACCTACGACTATGAGCCCGGCTCCGCCTCTGCCGTCCGGGCCACCGAGGGAACGGTGATGGAGCGTATCCCGCCCCGGGTGGCGGTGCGGAAGAACGCCCCCATCGAGCTGCCCCACGCCATGCTGCTCACCGACTGCCGGGACATCATCCCGCCCCTGTCCGGCCGGACGGGGGAGATGGAACTGCTCTACGACTTCGACCTGATGGAGGGGGGCGGCCATGTCAAGGGCTGGCTGCTCACCCCGGAGCAGATGGAACAGACGGCCCAGGCCATCCGAAAATGGAAGGCATGGGCGGACCGGGAGCGGGACGGTCTGCTCTTCGCGGTGGGGGACGGAAACCACTCCCTGGCCGCCGCGAAGGAGTGCTACGAGCGCCGCAAGGGCCTTACCGACCCCGCCCAGTGGCCCGAGCTGCCCTCCCGCTGCGCCCTGTGTGAGCTGGTGGACCTCCACGACGAGGCGGTGGAATTTGAGCCCATCCACCGGGTGGTTTTTGGCGTAAAGCCGGAGGCGCTGCTGGACGCCATGGGCCGGGATTACCCGGACGCCCTCCGGGGCAGACAGATCGACGAACGAATCCGGGCGATGGCCCAGTGTATCCCCTTTGCCTACCGGGAGGGGGAGGGGGAGTTTGCCCTGCTTCACAGCGCCTCCCTGACTGAGGCGGGGGCCCTGCACTACTTCCTGGACCGGTATCTGGAACGGAATCCCCGGGCCCGGGTGGATTACATACACGGGGAGGCGGAGGCCCGGGCCCTGGCCCGGGAGCGGGAGGACGCTGTGGCTTTCCTTCTGCCCGCCATGGACAAGAAAGACCTGTTCCCCGCTGTCCTCAACCACGGGGCGCTGCCCAAAAAGGCTTTTTCGGTGGGCCGGGCTCAGGACAAGAGGTTTTATTTAGAGGCGAGAAAGATCAGAAAATAGGGAGGCGGCTGTAATGGAGGTACAGGCCCACGCGAAGCTGAATCTGACTCTGGATGTGCTGGGCAGGCGGCCCGACGGCTACCACGACATGCGGATGATTATGCAGTCCATCGAGTTGGCGGACACCCTCACATTGACCGACAACGACACGGGGGAACTGCGAGTGTCCACCAACCTCCATTTTCTGCCCAACAACGAGAAGAATCTGGCCGCCCAGGCCGCCCTGCGCTGGTGGGAGACCAGGGGACAGGCCCCCCGGGGGCTGGATATCGCCATTGAGAAACATGTCCCCGTCTGTGCCGGCATGGCCGGGGGAAGCAGCGACGCCGCCGCCGTCCTCCGGGCGCTGAACCGGATGGAGGGAGAGCCCCTGTCCCAAGCGGAGCTGGCCGGGATCGGGGAGCGGGTGGGCTCCGACGTGCCCTACTGCGTCCTGGGCGGCACCGCCCTGGCCGAGGGGAGAGGGGAGGTCATCACCCCTCTGCCCCCCCTGCCGAAGTGCTGGGTGGTGCTGTGCAAGCCCGAGTTCTCCATCTCCACCCCGGCGCTGTTTGCCAGGATCGACAGCGTGAAGCTGCGCTGCCGCCCCGACACCCAGGGGGCGGCCGCCGCCCTGGAGGCGGGGGACCTGGCCGGGGTGGCTCGGCGGATGTACAACGTCTTTGAGGACGCTTTGCCGGAGCGCCAGCACGCCCGGGTAAACGACATTAAGAATGTGCTGATCCAGTGCGGGGCCCTGGGAGCCAGCATGAGCGGCACCGGCCCCACCGCTTTCGGCCTCTTCGATGATGAGGCTCTGGCCCGGGAGGCCCGGGAGCGGCTGGCCGATTTCGGCGGCGAGGTTTTTTTGACACAGACGGTATAAAACAGCAGATAGCAGAAGCACCGCACAGCTGTGCGGTGCTTCGATTTACCATGCTGTTCTCTCCCAAAGGAGGATAGCGTCCTGGACGGCTTGGGCAAATTCCGGGTCGGGCATTTGGGGCAGGTCGAGGTAGTCCTCCTGGCTGGCCTCCAGGTAGTAGACCGCGTTGATGTCCTGAGAGTCCGGGACCTGATAATTGACAGTAGAAAAGTCGGTCATGGAAGTGTTTCCAATACAAATATGGCCGTGATCCTGATTAAGGGGCGTGACCGAGGACTTGAGGGTCTGGGTGTAACAGAAATAAATGGCGTGTCCCTCCCCGGCCTCCCGGGAGAAGGCCCAGAAGGAGGCGTAGTGATCGCCGGAGAAATAGATGTCGATGGCCTCGTCCACAGCCAGCTTTGCGGAGACCATTCCCTCGTGGTAAGGGATGGGAGCTTCCTCGTCGGAGGCCGCGATGAGTGCGGCTATGGCGAGCAGGGCTGCCAGTACAACGGTCAGTACAGAGCGCCGGCGGCGCGTGGAGAATTTTCGCTTTACCCCCCGGAGCACTTTGGCCTCCTGTTCGGCCTGCGTCTGAACAGACTCAGGCAATGCCGAGGTCTGCCGCATCTCATCCAGAAGGGACTGGCAGGCGGGGCAGACGGTGAGGTGTGCTTCCACGGCTTTAGCGGTTTCGTCGCTGCAGACCTGATCCAGATAAAGGGGCAACAGGTCCTTGATAATGTTGCAGTTCATTGTGTTTCCTCCTTTAGTTTCAGTTTAGCCCGGTGATAGGTGACCCTGGCCCAGCTTTCTGATTTTCCAAAGAGCTCGCCGATCTGGGCAAAGGACAGCTCCCCAAATGTGCGAAGAGAAAAAACCTCCTTGTAAGGGTCGGGGAGCGTATGGAGATGGCGGTGAAGGATCATAGCGGTGTCATGACGCAGCAGAGCCTCTTCCGGGTCAGGGTGGGATGTCTGGCCTGTTTCAGATAATTGCTGGCGCCGCCGCTCCCGGCGCATCTGGGAGAGATACAGGTTTTTCCCGATTTGGCACAGCCATACTGACAATTTACAGGTTCCCCGAAAAGATTCGCTGTTTTGGATCGCGCGATAAAAAGTTTCTTGTGTCAGTTCTTCAGCCAGAGTTTGTTCTCCACATAAGGCAAACAAATATTTGTATACCCCGGGAAATTCTCTGGTGTACACTTCCTCAAAATCCAAACCCTTCTCACCTCCGTTCTGCATATAAGACGCTGTAAGGCCTGAATTGTTACAAATGAACTGTATCATATTTTAACACAGAGACTTTAGTCCTTTGGATTAAAACAATAAAAACTTGTCTATACTGTAAGAAAACTACAGTGTAGGCGGCTTTTTGCCGTCGAAGGAGCGGCATATGGACCGAAAACTGAAAACCTGGGAGCTGGCGCTGATGTGCGGCGTGTTGATCGCGGCGGTGGCGGGGAGCTGGCTGAGCCGGGAGCAGAAGGAGCTGGCGGACAGCGTGATCCGCTTCCACGTCATTGCCAATTCGGACAGCGAGGAGGACCAGGCGCTGAAGCTGGCAGTGCGGGATCGGGTGCTGGCCCGGGCGGAGGAGATCTATCCGGCAAATGCCACCCTGGAGGAAGCTCAGGCGGCTCTGGAGGGCCATCTAAACCTGCTGGCCGCCGCCGGCCGTGAGGTGGTGGAGGAGCGGGGGTACGATTACCCGGTGGCCGCCGCTCTGGAGGACTGCTGGTTCCCTACCAAGGAATATGAGGGCTTTGCCCTCCCCGCCGGAAACTATACCGCCCTGCGGGTGACCATCGGCGAAGGAAAGGGGCGCAACTGGTGGTGTGTGGCCTTCCCGCCTCTGTGCCTGGGTGCGGCCAGCGAGACGGTGGACCAGGCTCTGGAGGCGGGCCATTTCACCCCCGGCCAGGGCGCTCTGGTGACAGGGGATGGCGAGGGCTATGTCCTCAAATTCAAGGCTATGGAGCTTTTAGGTGAATTGCAGGGCTTTTTTGAAAAGTAGAGGGCGGCGCGCAGCGCCGCCCTTTCATATCCGGCTGCCGTCTCCGCATACCCTGAGGGAGAGGGGGGATCTGGATTGATCGGTCAGCTTGTGACGGTACCCGGCGGACGGGGGAGGGCGGAATTGGGGCAGTTCTACGGACTGAATGTACTGCGGGGTTCGGCGGACCCCGCGGGCTTCTGGGGGGAGCACCGCCTGCGCCGGGCGGGCCGGGAGCTGCGCCGGGGCGGCGTCCGGCGGGTGCTGACGCCCCGGGATTTTGCCTGGTGGCCCCTGCTGGAGCGGCTTGGCCTGCGGCCGGTGGAGGTGGATGCCTTTGTCCGGGCCCAGTCGGCGCCCCTGGCGCTGGAGCTGCTGGAGCGGCGGGGGCTGGCCCCCGACCGGGCCACTGTGGCCCTGCGGGGCCTGCGGGCCGGCCGGGACATGGCTCGTACGGCGGAACAGCTGTGCCGGAGGGTGCGCAGTCTGGTGGTGGACGCCCCCCAGGGAGGGGAGGAGCTGGCCGCTTGGCTGCGGCGGGAGTTCGGTATTCCTGTTCTGCCGCCGGGGGAGGGCTGCCATGTGTCTCTGTGTTTTCACCCGGACTGCTCCCGGCGGGAGGGAGAGGCGCTGGAGCTGTACGGCCCCCGGCCAAGGCTGGCGGGGCTGATCCTCAGCGCCGCCCGGCTGAGAGAGGAGGACCGGGAGGACCTGTCTGTACTGTCCGCCCTGTGGGAGGGGGGGAAGCTGAGGCCGGGAGACATAAAAATCACTTGACATATGGTAGGAAAACACATATAATGTCACAGAATATAAGGTTATACTTTGAAAATCAAACGGGCCGCCGAGGGCGGCGGCCCCTACGGTTTGTGTAGGGGCCGGCCCCTGGCCGGCCCGTCGGTATCAT
>CANSSJ010000090.1 GCA_947649625.1 uncultured Bacillota bacterium
CTGGGGGACAAGCGGGGGATCGTCCGCTACGGCTCCTGCACCCTGCCCATGGACGAGGCCCTCATCCTCACCGCCGTGGATATCAGCGGCCGGGGGATGCTGTGCTATGATTTGAATATTCCCACCCAGAAGGTGGGGGCTTTCGACACGGAGCTGACAAAAGAGTTCCTCATCGCCTTTGCCCGGCGCTCGGACATGACCGTCCATGTGCGCCAGCTGGCCGGGGAGAACAGCCACCACATCATCGAGGGGGCCTTCAAGAGCCTGGCCCGCTCCCTCAGGGCGGCTGTGGCTGTCGACCCCCGGTTTGCTCAGGAGATCCCCTCCACCAAGGGGGTGCTGTGATGCTGGCCGTGGTGGACTACGGGGTGGGCAACCTGTTCTCCCTGACCTGCTCCCTCCGGGCCATCGGCGTTGAGGCGGAGGTGACTGGGGACGAGGAGGTCCTGGCCGCGGCGGACCGGGTGATCCTCCCCGGGGTGGGGGCCTTCGGCGACGCGGCGGAGGCCCTGCGGCGCACCGGACTGGATCAAGCGGTCCTGCGCGAAGCGCAGACAGGAAAGCCGCTGCTGGGGATATGTCTGGGAATGCAGCTGCTGCTGGACTACAGTACGGAGTACGGGCGACACCGGGGTCTGGGACTGATCCCGGGGGCCGTCCGGGCCATCCGGCCGGTGGTCCCGGCGGAGTATAAAGTTCCCCATATGGGCTGGAATGCCCTCCATTTCCCCAAGGGCAGGCCGGTCAGCCCCCTGTTCCGGTACATACAGGAGGGGGACTGCGTCTACTTCGTCCACTCCTACGCCGGGACGGACTGCGGGGCGCACACCATCGCCACCGCCGAGTATGGCCCCGAACTGACGGCGGCTGTGGCAAAGGACAACGTGTACGGCGTGCAGTTCCACCCGGAGAAGAGCGGAACGGTGGGCCTGAACATATTAAAAGCATTTTGCGAATTATAAGGAGGAAAATATTATGATTATCATTCCCGCGATTGATTTGAAGGACGGAAAAGTGGTTCGCCTGCTGAAGGGCGACTTCAACACGGCGCAGCAGGTGGCCGACGACCCGGTAGAGACCGCCAGGGCTTTTTACGAGGCCGGTGCCCGGTATCTCCACATCGTGGACCTGGACGGCTCCAAAGACGGCATCCGGAAGAACAGCGAGCTGGTAAAGGCCGTGGTCCAGGTGGGCCTGAAGACCGAGCTGGGGGGCGGCATCCGCTCCATGAAGGACCTGGAGGAAGTCTTCGCTCTGGGCATCTGGCGGGCCATCATCGGCTCCGCCGCCGTCAGCGACCCGGATTTTGTCAAGGCGGCCCTGGAAAAGTACGGCCCAGACCGCATCGTGGTGGGGGTGGACGCCAAGGACGGCCTGGTGCGCACCGCCGGCTGGGTGAAGGAGAGCGGCGAGAACTACCTGGACTTCGCCAAGCGGATGGAGGAGATGGGGGTCCAGAACATTATCTTCACCGATATCGACACCGACGGGATGCAGTCCGGCCCCTCCTTTGCCCGGCTGCAGTTCCTCCGGGATAAGCTGGACTGCTCCATCATCGCCGCCGGCGGCGTGTCCTGCAACGCGGATATCCAGGCCCTGAAGCGTATGGGAGTGGAGGCCGTCATCGTGGGCAAGTCCTGGTACATGGGGGCCCTGGACCTGAAACAGGCCATCGAGGAGGGCGGCCCCCAGTGATCGCCAAGCGGATCATCCCCTGTCTGGATGTACGGAACGGCCGGGTGGTAAAGGGGGTCAACTTCCAGGGGCTGGCCGACGTCAGTTCCCCGGTGGAGCTGGCCCAATACTACAGCGGCTGCGGAGCGGACGAGCTGGTCTTTTACGACATCACCGCCTCCGCCGAGGGGCGCTCCCTGTTCACCGATATCCTCCGCCAGACTGCCGAACGGGTCTTCACCCCCCTCACCGTGGGGGGCGGCATCCGCACTGTGGACGACTTCGACCGGGTGCTCAAATGCGGGGCCGACAAGGTGAGCGTCAACTCCGGGGCCATCCGGGACCCTTCCCTCATTCCTCAAGCGGCCAAGCGCTACGGTGACCAGTGCGTGGTGCTCAGCGTGGACGCCAGGCGGGTGGACGGGCAATTCCGGGTCTTCGCCAAGGGGGGCCGGGTGGACACCGGCCTGGACGCCATCCAGTGGATCAGGTCCGGCGTAAAAAACGGCGCCGGGGAGGTCGTCCTCAACAGCATCGACACCGACGGCGTGAAGGATGGCTTCGACCTGGAGATGCTCTCCGCCGTCTGCGACGTGGTGGACGTGCCGGTGATCGCCTCCGGGGGCGCGGGGTGTGCCGAGCACTTTGTCACCCTCTTTCAGACCCTGCCCAAGGTGGACGCCGGCCTGGCCGCCTCCATCTTCCACTTCGGGGAGGTCAAGATTCCCGACCTGAAACAGACCTTGGCGGAGAAGGGGATCCCAACCAGACTGTAAGCAGGGGGCGGCGTTCTCGCCGCCCCCATTTTAACGGAAAGTGTGATATCATGCTGAATATCGACCAGCTGAAATTTGACGAAAAAGGATTGATCCCCGCCATTGTGGTGGACGCTCAGAGTAAAAAGGTGCTCACCCTGGCCTACATGAACCGGGAGAGCCTGGAAATCTCCATGAGGGAGGGCCGCACCTGCTTCTGGTCCCGGTCCCGGCAGGAACTGTGGCGCAAGGGGGAGACCAGTGGCAATGTCCAGCACATTGTGGACATCACCGCCGACTGCGACCGGGACGCCCTGGTGGTCCGGGTGAACAAGGATGGCCCCGCCTGCCACCTGGGGACCGACTCCTGCTTCAATGACAAAGTATTCATCGGGGAGGCGGCGGAACCCTTTTCGGTCAAGGGCCTGTACGCCCTGCTGGAGGGCCGGAAGTCCGAACTGCCAGAGGGGTCCTACACCACCTATCTGTTCCAGAAGGGTATCGACAAAATTCTGAAAAAGGTGGGGGAGGAGTGTACCGAGGTCATCATTGCCGGCAAGGCGGGGGATCAACGGGAAACGGTTTACGAAATCGCCGATTTGATGTATCATATCATGGTATTGATGGTAGAGATGGGCATTTCGGTGGACGATGTGCGCGCCGAACTGGCCTCCCGCCACATCATCGACCACAAGATGAAACAGGAGAAGATGACATGATCCAGAATCTGCACACCCACACCACCTTCTGCGACGGCAAAAATACCCCGGAGGAGATGGTCCGGGCGGCCCTCTCTCTGGGGATGGACTCCCTGGGCTTCTCGGGCCACGGCCCCTCCAGCGCCCCGGACGAGGCCGCCATGGCTCCGGAGGCCGTGCCCGCCTACCGGGCGGAGGTGCTGCGGCTCCGGGAGCAGTACGCCGGAAAGCTGGATCTCTTCCTGGGGATAGAGCGGGATTACTTCTTCACCCCAGACGGGGGGGAGTGGGACTATGTCATCGGCTCGGTCCACTATGTCCAAAAGGACGGGGCCTGGCTGGGGGTGGACCACTCCCCGGAGATATTCCTCCACAGTGTGGAACAGCACTACGGCGGGGACTTTTACGCCTTCGCGGAGGACTACTACCGGCTGGTGGGGGAGGTCCCGGAGCGCACCGGCTGCCAGATCGTGGGCCACTTCGACCTCATCACCAAGTTCAACGAGGGGGATAAGCTCTTCGACACCGGCCACCCCCGTTATATGAGGGCCGCCCTGGAGGCCCTGGACCGGCTGGCGGGGCGGGACGTGATCTTTGAGATCAACACCGGGGCCATGTCCCGGGGATACCGGAGTGCCCCCTACCCCGCCCCCTGGCTGCTGCGGGCCATGAGGGAGCGGAAAATTCCTATCTGCATCACCAGCGACTGCCACGACCGCGCCAATCTGCTCTATGCCTTCCCCCAGGCGGCGGAGCTGGCCCGCTCCTGCGGCTACCGGGAACAGATGGTCCTCACCTGCCAGGGCTTTGTGCCGGAGGGACTGTAATTTTCCCTTTACGGAGAATACGGGTTATGGTATAATCCCTCCAAACGGCAAAGGAGCTGGTCAACCATGGTAAAGGTCAACGAGAACTTTTTAAAGCTGCCCGGCAGCTATCTCTTCTCCGAGGTGGCCCGGCGGATTCGGGTCTACAGTGAGGCCCACCCGGAGGCACAGATCATCAAGCTGTCCATCGGCGACGTGACCCGGCCTCTGGTCCCCGAGGTCATCCGGGCCATGCACGGGGCGGTGGATGAGATGGGCACCGCCGAGGGCTTCCACGGCTACGGCCCGGAGCAGGGGTACGAGTTCCTGCGGGAGGCCATCGCCCAGGGGGACTACGCCGCCCGGGGGGTGGATATCCAGCCTGGGGAGATCTTTGTGTCCGACGGGGCTAAGAGCGACTGCGGCAACATCGGCGACATCTTCGGGGTGGACAATGTGGTGGCGGTGTGTGACCCGGTGTACCCCGTCTATGTGGACACCAACGCCATGGCTGGCCGGGCCGGGGAGTATCAGGAGGAGCTGGGCAAGTGGAACCGGCTCATCTACATGCCCTGCGTGGAGGCCAACGGCTTTTCGCCCGAGCCCCCCAAGGAGATTCCCGACATCATCTACCTGTGCTCCCCCAACAACCCCACCGGCGCGGTGCTCACAAAGGACCAGCTGAAGGTGTGGGTGGACTACGCCAACGCCCACGGGGCGGTGATTCTGTACGATTCGGCCTATGAGTCCTTTATCACCAGCGAAGACGTGCCCCACACCATTTTTGAGATCGAGGGGGCCCGCACCTGCGCCATCGAGTTCCGTTCCTTCTCCAAGACCGCCGGCTTCACCGGCAACCGCTGCGCCTACACCGTGGTGCCCATGGAGCTGGAGCGGGGCGGGGCCAAGCTGAACAGCCTGTGGAACCGCCGCCAGTGCACCAAGTTCAACGGCGTGCCCTATGTGGTCCAGCGGGGGGCCGCCGCCGTCTATACTCCCCAGGGCCGGGCCCAGATCATGGCCAACATCGACTACTACCGGGAGAACGCCCGGGTCATCCGGGAGGGCCTTTCCTCTGCCGGGCTGAAATGCTTCGGCGGGGTGGACGCCCCCTACATCTGGCTGAAAACTCCCGACGGCGTGGGATCCTGGGAGTTCTTTGACCAGGTGCTGGATGAGGCTAACGTGGCCACCACCCCCGGCGCCGGCTTCGGCCCCAGCGGGGAGGGCTACGTCCGCCTCACCGCCTTCGGGGACGCCCAGGCCACCAAAACCGCCGTGGAGCGGGTGTGCGATATGTTCAAGTAAGCAAAGGCGGCCGCCCGGCAGGGCGGCCGTTGACAATAAAAAATCTCCCGTGCCGGACACGGGAGATTTTTTATGAGCCATATTCCATTACACAGCGCGGGTGACCTTACCGGAACGGAGGCATCTGGTGCAGACGTAGACGTGAGTGGGGGTTCCATTCACGATCGCCTTGACCCGCTTCACGTTGGGCTTCCAGGCGCGGTTGGAGCGGCGGTGGGAGTGGGAAACCTTGATGCCGAAGGTCACGCCCTTGTCGCAGAATTCGCATTTGGCCATGTTGCTAACCTCCTCGCTATGAGAATATATGAAACCTTATGGAAATTACCTTCAAAAAAGGTCCGAGTAGTATCATAACAGATATTCCCCGGAAATGCAAGCATTTTTTTCAAAAAATAGGCTTCCGGAATCCACCATAAGTAATTGACAGAAAAGCCCTTTTTCGATTATACTGAAAAGGAAAATTCCGGAGGGGATCCCCTGCTTGGGGCGGGGGAAAATTGCGGAAGAGAGGAGATCGATCCATGTCAGAACAGCGAAAGAGCGTAAAGCTGGGGGAGATCATTCAGGAATTCGACCTTGAGACCCTGTGCGCGGCTCCTGACTACGAGAACGTCCCGCTCCGGGCGCTGGATATCAACCGGCCCGGTCTGCCTCTGACAGGCTTTTTTGAGCACTTTGACACGGAGCGTCTGCTGCTCATCGGCCTGACGGAGCACACCTATCTCAAAGGACTGTCTGAGGAGCAGCGGCGGGAGCGCTTTGATCAGCTGCTGGCCTACCCGGTGCCCGCCCTGATCCTCACCCGGGGGCTGGAGGCCTTTCCGGAGTGTCTGGAGCTGGCAGGCCGGCACGGGCGGACGGTGCTGCGCTCCACACAGCAGACCTCCGTATTCATGAGCGCCCTGATCAGCAGCCTGTTCAACCACCTGGCCCCCCAAATCACCCAGTCCGGCGTGATGCTGGAGGTGTACGGCGAGGGTGTGCTGATTCAGGGGGAGTCGGGCGTGGGCAAGAGCGAGGTGGCCATCGAGCTGTTGAAGCGGGGCCACCGCCTGGTGGCCGACGACGCGGTGGAGATCAAGGTGACCAGCCGGGATACCCTTGTGGCCGCTGCCCCCGCTCTGATTCGGGGGTACATGGAGCTGCGGGGCATCGGTGTGATTGACATCAGCCGCCTGCTGGGCATGGGCGCAATCAAACTGAACCAAGAGGTGGATCTGGTGGTCAATCTGGAGCCCTGGGATGACAAGGCGGTGTATGACCGCTTTGGCCTGGAATCCCATTTTACCGAGATTCTGGGCGTAAAAGTGCCCGCCGCCACCATCCCGGTGAAGCCGGGGCGTAATCTGGCCAGCATCGTGGAGGTGGCGGCCATGAATAACCGCAACCGGAAGATGGGCCACAACGCGGCCCAGGAGTTGACCAACCGGATGGACAAGCTGTTTGCGGAACAACTGGAAGGGGGAGCAAACTAATGTATTATATCGGGATCGACGTAGGCGGCACCAATCTGGTGGCCGGCCTGGTAAATGAGCTGGGGCATATCTACAACAAGGTGACCACGCCGGTGGCCAGGGATATGACGGCGGAGCAGTTCGGCGGGGAGCTGGTGCGCATGTCCCGCCGGCTGTGCGAGGTGGGGGAGATCGACCCCGCCAGGATCGAGTCGGTGGGTATCGGACTGCCCGGCGTGGTGGACAACAAAACCGGGCTGTTTGTCCAGAATCCCAATATGCCCTTCAAGGATAAGAACGTTCCTCTCCGTGAGATGTTCCATAAAGAGTGGGATATCCCCGTCTACCTGGGCAACGACGCCAACTGCGCCGCCGTGGGCGAGTACTGGGCGGG
>CANSSJ010000091.1 GCA_947649625.1 uncultured Bacillota bacterium
GTGACCTCCTCCAGGTGGTCGATCTGGGCGGAGATCTTCTCGTCGGGGATGGCGTCGTTCAGCCGGCGCAGCTCGGAGACGGCCCGGTCCTTCTCCTTCCGGAGGGCGGCGATTTTGGGGTCCTCGTCCTTCTTTGCCTCAGGCTTCTTGGCCTCCGCCTTGGGGGCCTCGGGTGTCTGATAGACTTTATCAGGGGAAACAGCTTTCCCGGCCACGAAGGCGGCCAGGGAAAGCACGGTGCAGAGCATGTAGTGCAGCGGGGCGTTCAGCGGAAACAGCAGGGCGTAACCCAGCCACACGAAGCCCACCAGATAGATAGGCAGAACGGACGTTTTTTTGTGGGTGGTCATGACACACCTCCAAGTGAATGTCGTTATTTATATTTTACCCCCAAAAGGCCGAGAGTGTCAAGGAAATTGGGAGAGTTTGCAAAATTGCGGAAGAAGGGGTATAATAAAAAAGCACCCGGTACGGGCGCGGGAGGTTTTTATGAGAACAGGACTGGTTCTGGAGGGCGGGGCCCTCCGGGCGATTTTTTCCAGCGGCGTGTGCGACGGCCTGCTGGAGGGAAAGGTGATGGCCGACTATGTCATTGGCGTGTCGGCGGGCATCGCCTACGGGGTGAGCTATGTGTCCAGACAGCCACGGCGCAATCTGGAGGTGGTCACCCGCTTTGCCCCGGACCGACGGTATATGGGCTTGCGTAATCTGGCGGACCGGGACAACCGCAGCTACTTTGGGCTGGAATTTGGGTTCAGTACCATCCCCAACGAGCTGGTGCCCTTTGACTACGATACCTTCGCTGCCTTTCCCGGGGAGGTGGAGGCGGTGGTCACCAATCTGAACACCGGGCGGGCAGACTACCTGCCCGTCCCCCGGCGGGACGAGGAGTCTACCGTTCTCCAGGCCAGCTGCGCCATGCCCCTGCTGTTCCCCATTTTTGAGATCAACGGCCAGCCCTACCTGGATGGGGGCGTGGGCGACGCTATCCCCTGGCGGCGGGCACTGGGCAAGTGCGATAAGGTGATCGTGGTGCTCACCCGGCCCCGGAGCTACCGCCGCAGGCCCGACCGGATGATGAAGCTGATTCGCAGGCGGTACAGGGAGTATCCCGCCTTTGTGGCAGCCATGGAGCACCGGGCGGAGGTGTACAACCGGGACCGTGAGGCCCTGTTCCAGGCGGAGCGGAAAGGAAAGCTGCTGGTCATTGCTCCCCAGTCCACCCTGGGAGTGGCCCGGACCGAGCGGGACACCGAGAAGCTGCGCCTGCTGTGGGCGGAGGGCTATCAGAGCGCGGTGGACCGCATGGAGGAGATCAGAGATTATCTGCGAGGCTGAGGGCCGTTCCGGCGCGGTCCACCTGGCTGGGCTGGAGGGCGTAGAGGTTCAGGGTATCCCCCACAATGGTGAAGAAGGCCCCCAGCTTGGCCAGCTGTGCCTGGCTCTGTCCCTGGGCCAGCGCGGCGGAGAGGGCCACCGCCATGGTGAGTAACTCCCCGCTGTTGGCGTTATAGATGGAAGACAATCAGATCACCCCCGGACTATTTTATGAAAAGGGAGTTTTGCCTGTGAAAATTGTTGTGATCGATGGACAGGGCGGCCGACTGGGCTGCCTGCTGGTAGAGCGGATCAAGGCATGTCTGCCCCAGGCCCGGGTCTATGCCTTGGGCACTAACGCTGTGGCCACTGCCGCCATGCTGAAGGCGGGGGCGGACCTGGGGGCGACAGGAGAGAATCCGGTGGTCCGGAACGTGATGGATGCCGATGGAGTTCTGGGTCCGGTGGGTATCATTGTGGCCAACGCCATTCTGGGGGAGGTCACCCCCGCCATGGCCGAGGCGGTGGGCAGCTGCCGGGCCAGGAAATATCTGGTCCCCATGAACAGCTGCGGCGTGGTTGTGGCCGGGGTGGAGGAGATGCCTCTGCCCGCCTATGTGGCCCGGGCAGTAGAGGTCCTGGCGGAGGAGCTGGCAGGAAAATGATGACATTTTTCTCTCCCCGCGATTGACTTTTGTTCCCCGGTCTTGTATGATAAATTTGTTATGCGGGTATGGCGGAATTGGCAGACGCGCAGGATTTAGGTTCCTGTGAAGAGATTCGTGTGGGTTCGACCCCCACTACCCGTACCACTTCAGAGGTCCCCGTCCGGAAACAGAACCCTGCCTTACAGTTTCTCCCTTTGACAGGCGCCGGGACGCGGTGCGGAACAGACGGCGAGCGCGACAGGCCGATTAAAACATAAGGAGGGCGTTTTTATGGAGGAAAAGAGAATGGCAAAGGTCACCGTAGAGGGAGTGGAGCGCAGTTATCCCTGCGGAACACCCTACCGTACCATCGCGGCGGAGTTTCAGGAACGTTATCCCTATGATATCCTGCTGGTCAACCGGGATGGGAAACTCTGTGAGCTGCACAAGCGCCTGGACCGGGACTGTTCCCTGAAAATGGTCACCGCTCAGGACAAGCCGGGGATCCAGACCTATGAGCGCAGCGCGGTCTTTCTGATGCTGAAGGCCTTCTATGATGTGGTGGGCCGGGAGAACGTGGAGCGTGTCTCGGTGGAGTACTCCCTGAGCAGCGCCCTGTTCATCCTGCCCAAGGGGGATTTCACCTTGGGTCAGGCCCTGCTGGACCGGGTGGAGGCCCGGATGCGGGAGCTGTCCGCCCAGGCCCTGCCCATCGAGAAGAAGTCCATCAGCACCGACGACGCCATGGACCTGTTCCGCCGGGCCGGGATGGTCCACAAGGCCCAGCTGTTCAGCTTCCGGATCAACTCCCATGTGAATATCTACTCCCTGGACGGCTTTGTGGACTACTTCTACGGCTATATGGCGCCGGACACTGGTTATATCCGATGTTTCGGGCTGGAGCTGTTTGAGAACGGCTTTGTCCTTCGCCTGCCCACCCAGAAGGACCCCGACCATCTGGGGGAGTTCCGCCCGTCCAGAAAGGTCTTCCGGGAGCTGTACGAGTCCACCCTCCGTTCCCAGGCGCTGAACGCCTCCAACGTGGCGGAGCTGAACACCACCATCTCGCAGGGGGGCGTTACGCCCCTGATCCTGGCCCATGAGGCCATGATGGAGAAGAAGATCGGCGACATCGCCGCCGAGATCGCCGCCCGGAGGGATGTCCGCTTCGTGATGATCGCCGGCCCCTCCTCCTCGGGCAAGACCACCTTCTCCCATCGGCTGTCCACCCAGCTGCGGGCCTGCGGCCTGCGGCCCCACGCCATCGCCACTGACAACTACTTCGTCAACCGGGAGGACACCCCCCGGGACGAGGACGGCAACTACGACTTCGAGGGCCTGGGGGCCATGGACGTGGAGCAGTTCAACACGGACATGGTCCGGCTGCTGGAGGGCGAGACGGTGGAGCTGCCCACCTTCAACTTCAAGAAGGGCCGGCGGGAGTACAACGGCAATTTCCTCACTCTGGGCCGGGACGATGTGCTGGTCATCGAGGGCATCCACTGCCTCAACGACCAGTTCACCCACGCCCTGCCCCGGGAGAGCAAGTACAAGATCTATATCAGCTGCCTGACCACCCTGAACATCGACGACCACAACCGCATCCCCACCACCGACGCCCGCCTCCTGCGGCGCATCGAGCGGGACGCCCGGACCCGGGGCCACAGCGCCCAGGCCACCATCAGGATGTGGCCCTCCGTCCGCCGGGGAGAGGAGAATAATATCTTCCCCTTCCAGGACAGCGCGGATATGGTCTTCAACTCGGCGCTGATCTACGAGACGGCTCTGCTCAAGCCCTATGTGCAGCCATTGCTCTTCGGCGTTCCCCGGGACAGCGAGGAGTATATCGAGGCCAAGCGGCTGTTGAAATTCCTGAACTACTTCTTGCCCATCCCCGCGGACGATATCCCCAAGACCTCCCTGATGAGAGAGTTTATCGGTGGGGGCTGCTACCACGTCTAGCCGGAAGAAAACAGCAGAAATACAACAGGCGCGTCCGGACCGAACGCGCCTGTGTCTTTATACAGTACCGGAAATATGCGGTATGGGGGAGGCTCAAATTATGATCGAGATGGTAGGATACCTGGGCTCTGCGCTGGTAGTGGCGTCTATGCTGATGTCGTCGGTAGTGAAGCTGCGGGTGATCAACACCATCGGCAGCGGAATTTTCGCGTTCTACGCCCTGATTATCCACTCCTACCCCACGGCGCTGATGAATGTCTGTCTGGTGGGGATCAATGTCTACAACTTGGTAAAGCTGAACCAGAAGGATAAGAGCTATGACCTGGTGGATGGCGCGCAGGGGGAGGGCCTTCTGCGATACCTGCTGGACTACTACAGGGAGGATATTCAGACGTATTTCCCGGGTTTCTCTCCGGACAACGGGGCGGACCTGGCCTATATCGTCTGCTGTAATGGCAGTCCGGCGGGCGTACTGCTGGGAACTGACAGCGGCCAGGGGACCTTGCAGGTGCTGCTGGATTACTCCACGCCCACCTACCGGGACTGCTCCATCGGAGCCTATCTGTACTCCAGGCTGCCCTCCAGGGGCGTTCATACTCTGGTCTTTGCGGGGGAAGAGTCTCAGGCCCACGCAGCGTACCTGACTAAAATGGGCTTCATCAAAGAGAATGGCGCGTTTGTCAAACATCTGGACTGACTTGACCCCCGGTTTTTCCGCCGGCCGTCATGTACATAATCGCCGCGAACGATATGTCGTTCGCGGCGATGTGGAATAAGCGCTTAAAACTGATTTACTTTCAGGTATGGGCCAAAACCAAATCGAAGCCCAGCGCAGCGGGTTCGATTTGGAAAGGAGGAGCAAGGAAGCGGAGCGGATGGCGATTTTTATAAAAAATCGCCGGAGCAAAGCGGACTTTGCTCCGACGTGGTCGGAGTGCGGGGACTCGAACCCCGGGCCTCCTGCTCCCAAAGCAGGCGCGCTACCAACTGCGCAACACCCCGTTATGAACTTGCGGACTGTTTCAGGCGGATGTTATGAGATGAGACGGGCCAGAAGCTCTGGCATCAGGGGGAGAAACGATAACAGTATAATATATTCTAAAAAGGATTGCAAGTGTTCTGCACAATATGATAAAATATTTTGCAGACGAAGGAAGAGGTGACCCGGATGAGAATGAGGAAAAAGCCCAATCTGCCGGCCCGGATGGAGCGCTGCTCCGCGCTGCTGATCTCCGACCCCGAGGCGATGCGGGGGCGCTGGCGGGAACTGTATCCCGGCGCCCGGGAGCTGTGGCTGGAGATCGGATGCGGCAAGGGCCGGTTTTCCGCGGAGATGGCGGAGCAGAACCCGGATGTGCTGTATATTGCCCTGGAGCGGGTCCCCGATGCCATGATCGTGGCTATGGAGCGCTGTCGGGCTAAGGGACTGACCAATGTTTTTTTTATTGACGGGGACGCCGCGCTGCTGCGGGACTACTTCGCTCCCGACGAGGTGGACCTGCTTTACATCAACTTCTGTGACCCCTGGCCGGGGATGAAACATGCCCGGCGGCGGCTGACTCATGAGCAGTTTTTGGTCCTCTACCGGGGTATCCTGCGGGAGGGAGGGCAGGTCCAGTTCAAGAGTGACAACCGTGACCTGTTCGAGTGGTCCCTGTTCCAGTTTCCCAAGGCGGGCTTTGCCCTGTCCCAGGTGACTCGGGACCTCCACGGAGAGGGCGTCCAGGGCGTCATGACCGACTATGAGGAGAAGTTCCATCTCCAGGGCACCCCCATCAACCGCTGCGTGGGAACAAAAGAGCCGATGGACCCGGAACCGGAATTTCGTCCGATCGCGGGTCCGGCCAGGACTGTGCCGCAGTGACGGACAGCCTTTATTTGACGGCTACGGCTTCGATCTCGAACAGGGCTCCCTTGGGCAGAGCGGCGACCTGAACGCAGGAGCGGGCAGGGGCCTGACCGGGGAAGTATTTGGCATAGATGGCGTTGATGGCGGCGAAATCATTCATGTCAGCAAGGAAAACGGTGGTCTTGACCACGTCGGAAAAGTTCATGCCGGCGGCGGTGAGGACGGCGCTCAGATTATCCAGGGCTTGGGCCGCCTGGGCCTCGACGCCATGAGGCAGCTCACCGGTGGCGGGAATCAGTCCAAGCTGGCCCGAGGTGTACAGTGTGTCTCCGGCCAGCTTGGCGTGACAGTACGGGCCGACGGCGGCGGGGGCATTTTCGGCGGATATGGTCGTGTTCATGGGAAACGCTCCTTTCATGATAGTGATCCTATTATAACAAAAAAATGGGAAAAATCAAATCTTATTCGGGAGTAGGCGGCCTCGGCTGAAAAATTCTCTGATTTGTAAGACGTGGTGAAACAAAAACTTGACATTTTCCACAAAAGGACTATAATGTGAAGGTAGGCAATTTACCGCAATGCCCAAATCAGAAAAAGGAGTCCTGACAATGAAAAGAGTTCTTGCACTTGCATTAGCCATGTCCATGACCCTGGCCCTGGCCGCCTGCGGCGGCGGTGGGGACAAATCCGGCGGCGGTGCCCAGAGCGGCGGACAGCCCTCCGGCGGCAGCAGCGCCGTCCAGTCCACTCCCCAGGGAGTGAAGCCCGATTATGACTACACCATCCGCATCTATTCCAACTCCAACTCCACCGAGCGCACCACCTGGCTGATCAACGAGGCCAAGGAGGCCGGCTTCAACATCTCCATCGACGACAACTCCGTCATCTCCGGCGACACCGCCGCCATCCAGGCCGCCAACGAGAACAAGGACGGCGACCTGATCTTCGGCCTGAACGAGACCCGCTGGAGCCAGCTGGTGGACGGCACCTATGAGAACCTGAAGATCATGGACTGGACCCCCACCTGGGCCGGCGACGTGGGCGAGTACGTCTACCCCGGCAAGGCCTACGGCCTGGTCATCCAGAACGTGCTGATGCTCTACCGCAACGACGAGCTGGGCACCAACGGC
>CANSSJ010000092.1 GCA_947649625.1 uncultured Bacillota bacterium
TGGACACGCCGGTGGTGCTGTCCATGCTGGACCGGATGATGGGCGGCGAGGGAGAACCGGACCCCGCCCTCTCCAGCGACTACAACATGACCGACCTGGAGCTGAATATGTATGAGGACCTGATCTCAGACCTTATTCCGATTCTGGGCAACAGCTGGGAGAACTACATTACGATCCATTTCGACTATGTGCGTACAGAGGTGAACCCCACTCTGGTCCAGCTCATCGGCTATGAGGAAACGGTGGTCATCGTAGGGCTGAACATCAAATTTCCAAACTGCACGGGGCGGATGAGCCTGTGCCTGCCCGGCGAAATGCTGACCAATATCTTTACGGAGATCAGCAAGAGCACCAGCCGCCGCGTGACGGGGGAGGACAAGTCCGACGATATCTTTGATTCCCTGCGGGAATCTGAACTGGAGATCGTGGCCGAGCTTGCCCGCACCCGGATCCTCCTCAGCGACCTGTATCACCTGAATGTGGGCGATGTGGTGGATATCAAGCGGCCAAAGGACACCCCTGTGTTCCTCAATATCGGGGGACGAAGATGGTTTGACGGAAAAATGGGCATCAGCAATAAGCAGGTGGCCGTGAAAATCGGAGAGACCTACATTAAAATGTAGGCGAGAAGGAGCGAAATCTGGATGGAAGATATTATTTTTAACCCGATGGAAATAGACGCCATCGGGGAGATCATGAACATCAGCTTGGGCTCCTCGGCCACCGCGGCGTCAAATATGCTGGATCACCGGGTGGATATCACGACTCCCACGGTGAGTATCGTCAACGCGGAGGACTTCACGCTGGGGAAGATCGAGCCGGCGGTGGGCGTGGAGATTAAGTATGTCTGCGGCCTGGAGGGCAGCAACATCATGCTGCTCAAGCGCAGCGACGTGAGGGCCATTACAGACATTCTGCTGATGACCGAGACGCCGGATGAGGAGTTTGAGCTCAACGAGCTGTCTATCAGCGCGGTATGCGAGGTCATGAACCAGATGATGGGCTCCTCCGCCACGGCGCTGTCCGACCTGCTGGGCCGGATGGTGAACATCTCCACCCCCGAGTCCTTTGAGCTGGACGATCTGGACAGGGTGAAGGAGGAGCACTTCCCCGTCACCCACGGTCCGGTGGTGGTGGTCCGCTTCAACCTGCGGATCGAGGACGTGATCGACAGCGAGTTTATGAACGTCATGTCGGTGGAGCTGGCCAAGGAGCTGATCGCCGGCTTTGGCCTGGATGTGGAGGAGCCGGAACCGGCCCCCGCGCCGGCCCCTGCCCCTGCGGCTCCGGCCCCCGCACCTGCTCCGGCTCCCGCTCCGGCCCCCGCCCCCGCGGCCGTGCCGCCCGGGATGCCCCCGGCGGGAGGAGAAGCGCCCGGCTACCCCGGATATCCCCCCTACGGCCAGATGCCCGCGCCGGGACAGTACCCCTACCCCTATCCGCCCTATCCCATGTATCCGCCCCAGCCTGAGCCCAAGGTCATCAACGCCGCCCAGCCCAAGATGCGGGAACTGGCCGCCGACAACCGGCTCAACCAGGAGCAGAAGGACAATTTGGATCTGATCCTGTCCGTCTCCCTGGAGGTGGCGGTGGAGATCGGCCGGACCCGGCGGAAGATTCAGGATATCCTGTCCTTCTCCAAGGGTTCTCTGGTGGTCTTGGACAAGCTGGCCGGCGACCAGGTGGACCTGCTGGTGAACGGGCAGTGCGTAGCCAAGGGCGATGTGGTGGTCATCGACGACAATTTCGGCATCCGCATTACGGAGATCCTGCAAAAGCCGGATATCAACGAGCTGACCCAGGGCTGAGTCCCTTGAATATATCAATGTACATCAACTATTTTTGAAAAGGATGGTTTAACTATGGCTAAGATTCTTACGGCTGACGACGCTGCTTTTATGCGCAAGGTGATTAAGGACACTCTGACCAAGGCCGGCTACACCGAGATCTATGAGGCGGAGGACGGCGCCATCGCGGTGGAGAAGTACAACGAGATCAAGCCCGATCTGGTGCTGATGGACATCACCATGCCCAACATGGACGGCCTGGAGGCCCTGAAGGCCATCCGCGCCTCCGACCCCGGCGCCAATGTGGTCATGTGCTCCGCCATGGGGCAGGAGACCATGGTCATCGACGCCATCCGCTCCGGCGCCAAGGACTTCATTGTCAAGCCCTTCAAGCCCGAGCGTGTGCTGAAGACCGTTACCTCCATCGTGGGCGAGCCCTGACCTGATGGGACCCCTTCTCTCCGCGGCCGGCCTGCTGGCCGCTGTCCTGCTGGTGCTGGCCGGAGCCTGGCTTTTTACCCGCTGGGCGGGAAAGAACCTGGGCGGCGGTTTTGCCGGGCTGGGCGGCGGCGGGCGCATTGAGGTGCTGGACCGGACCAATCTGGACCGGGACCGGTCGATCCTTCTGGTGCGGGCCGGCCGGCGGTATCTGCTGCTGGGCACCGCCCCCGGGGGGGTGACCCTGCTGGCCGAGCTGACACAGGAGGAGGGGGAGAACTGGAAGCCGCCCGCGGCCTCCGGCGGACCGGAGGGCAGAGAGCCCCCGGAGTTTCTCGCCCTGCTGCGGCGGCTGAGAGAGAGAAAATAAACCAACATGCCGGGGCAGCGGAGCGAGGTGAGGAAGCATGCCGACTGACGCACTGATCAATGTAAACGGGGAGAGCGTGCAGGCGCTGGAGATCCTGCTTCTCACCACCATTATGATGCTTCTGCCTTCGCTGATCATCATGATGACCTCTTTTACCCGGTATGTGGTGGTGTTCTCCTTCCTGCGCAGCGCTATGGGCACCCAGCAGACGCCCCCTAACATGGTCCTTGTGGGCATGGCCCTGATTCTCACTCTGTTTACCATGAGCCCTACCCTCTCCGCCATCAATGAGGAGGCCTTCCAGCCCTATCAGGAGGAGGAGATCACCCAGGAGGAGTTCTTTGACCGGGCTCAGGTGCCGCTGAAGCGGTTCATGATCCGCTGGACCCGGCTGGAGGGCCTGGAGCTGTACTGCAACATGTCGGGCACCCCCCTTCCAGAGACGGAGGAGGAGGCTCAGAATCTGCCTCTTACGGTGATTATCCCCGCCTTCATTACCAGTGAGCTGAAGCAGGCCTTTTTCATTGGCTTTCTGCTGTACATTCCCTTCATGCTCATCGACATGGTGGTGGCCTCCACCCTGATGTCCATGGGCATGGTCATGCTCCCGCCTTCCATGATCTCCACTCCCTTCAAGCTGCTGCTGTTTATCCTGCTGGACGGGTGGCAGCTGCTGTTCTCCACGCTGGCGCGGGGCTTCGGCCTCGGGTAAGGAGGGCGTATGGATACAAGTATCGTTTCCCAGATCATGCGCGAGGGCGTGTGGGTGGCCATCCAGCTGGGCGGGCCCATGCTGATTCTGAGTATGGCGGTGGGCGTGCTCATTGCTATTTTTCAGGCGGTCACTCAGATCCATGAGCAGACCCTGGGCTTTATCCTCAAGCTGATCGTGGTGATCCTGGTCCTCCTGGTCGGAGGCGGCTGGATGATGGAGACCCTGCTGGATTACACCAGGGGACTCTTTGAGCTGATGGCCGGCGGCTGACGGGTGAGAGGAGGGAACGCCCTTGTTGTGGAACGCACTTACCCTGTTTCTGCTGATCACCGCCCGGATGACGGGTTGTGTGGCCTTTAATCCCCTGCTGGGCAGACGGGGCGTCCCCAGTCTGGTAAAGGCGGGGCTGATCCTGCTGCTGTCCCTGAGCGCTTTTTCCATCACGCCGGTACAGGTCGAGGCCCCCTCCTCGCTGCTGGAGCTGGCCCTGATGTTCCTGATGGAGATGTTTCTCGGCTATGTACTGGGCCTGGTGGTCAACCTGTTTTTCTATATCCCCATGATGGCCGGCTCGGTCATCGATATGCAGATGGGCCTGTCCATGGCCTCTACCTACGACCCCGCCTCCGGCATCCAGGTGACAGCCACCTCCACGCTGCTCAATATCCTGATGTCACTGCTGTTTTTTGCCGCCAACGGGCACCACACTCTGATCCGCATTTTCCTGGTCTCCGGGCGGGTGGTCCCCTTTGGGGAGGTGGCCTTGGGAGAGAATTTCTACGGGGCCGTGATCCAGATCTTTCTGGACTGTACCCTGCTGGGTGTCAAGCTGGCCATGCCCATCCTGGCCGCCGAGCTGATGGGTCAGGTGGGCATGGGTATCCTGATGAAGGCGATCCCCCAGATCAACGTATTCGCCATCAACATCGAGTTGAAGGTGATCATCGGTCTGGTGCTGATTATGCTGATGCTCTTCCCCTTCAGTGAGTTCCTGCTGGAGGCCGAAACCCAGATGCTGGTGGCGCTCCAGGAGACTCTGCCCCTTATGTCGGGCTGATCCAAGTGAACACGGGCTGACAAAGGGGGGATGAACCCATGGCCGGCGAGTCCAAAACCGAAAAGGCGACACCAAAAAAGCGAAGGGACGAACGAAAAAAAGGCAACGTCCTGATGAGCAAGGACGCGGTGGCCGTGGCCACCCTGATCGGAAGCCTGTTTATGGTGCAGATCATGAGCGGCGTCTTTGTGGAGCAGATCAAGGATCTGCTGAACCTCTGTTTTTCCTATGCCGCCGTCGGCGCGCCGGGGCTCCTCACCGGGACCCTCAAGGAGCTGCTGAAAACGGTAATATTGAGTTTTGTGGTCATGGCCGGGCCCTTTCTGGCGGTCACCGCTCTGCTGGCTGTGGGGGTCACCTTCTTTCAGACCAAGCTGCTGGTGGCCGGCGAGTCCATCAAGCCGAAATTCAGCCGAATCAATCCCCTACAGGGCTTTAAGCGGCTGTTTTCCCTGCGCAGCATCATCGAGGCCTTCAAGGGTGTTCTGAAGATCACTATCCTGCTGGTGCTGATCTACAACTATTTCCAAAAGGCCGCCCTGGGCTTCAGCCGCTTTCTGGGTATGGAGCTGTCCCAGTCCTGCGGCATCTTCTTTCAGGAGAGCGTCACGCTGGTGGTCCAGATCGCCATAGCTTTTGCCGTTCTGGCCTTTTTTGACTACCTGTACCAGTGGTGGGACTACGAGCGCCAGCTGAAGATGTCCAAGCAGGAGATCAAAGAGGAGTATAAGCAGACAGAAGGCGACCCCCAAGTGAAGGGCAAGATCAAGCAGATCCAGCGCCAGCGGGCCCAGCAGCGTATGATGCAGCAGGTGCCCGGGGCGGACGTGGTCATCCGTAACCCCACTCACTTCGCGGTGGCCCTGCGGTATAAGCCGGATGAGGACAACGCTCCGGTGGCGGTGGCCAAGGGGATGGATGAGCTGGCTCTGCGGATCGTCCAGGTGGCCGAGGAGAACGGCGTCTCCGTGGTGGAGAACGTGCCCCTGGCCCGCTCCCTCTACGCTTCCACACAGCTGGACCGGGAGATTCCCCCCGAGTTCTACGGCCCGGTGGCCGAGATTCTGGTCTACGTCCTCAAGCTGGACCAGGACGTCCAATAAATTTGCCGTGGAGGCGGGCATTATGTGCCAACGGCCGGCCGGCAGCCGCCCCGGCGGTTTATGACTTCGAGAATAACAGCCCTTTCGGGTGTTTTGATAGTTTTCAGGAAAGGATGACACCATGCGGCGAATTTTTCAAAACAGCATAGCCCTTATGGTGGTGGTCATTGTCCTGTTCCTGATCGTCCCCCTGGACCCTGCCCTGCTGGATATCCTGATCATTACCAATATCGCGCTGTCCGTGGTGATCCTGATGATTACCATGACCATCTCTGAGGCGCTGGAATTTTCCATTTTTCCATCCCTGCTGCTGATCACCACCCTGTTCCGTCTGGGACTGAACGTATCCACCACCCGGTCCATCCTGAGCTACGACGGCGCCGGCGAGGTGGGTACGGCGGTCATCCGGACCTTCGGCCAGCTGATCACCCAGGGCAATGTGGTGCTGGGTATCATCATCTTCTTCATCATCGTGCTGGTGCAGTTCATCGTTATCACCAAGGGCGCCGAGCGCGTGGCCGAGGTGGCCGCCCGCTTTACCCTGGACGCTATGCCCGGCAAGCAGATGGCCATTGACGCAGATCTCTCCTCCGGCCTCATCAATGAACAGCAGGCCCGGGAGCGGCGGAGCAAGATCCAGCGGGAGGCCGACTTCTACGGCGCTATGGACGGCGCCACCAAGATCGTCAAGGGCGACGCCACCATGTCGCTGATCATCACAGCCATCAACCTCATCGGCGGCATTATCATCGGCTCCATGAACGGTGTGGGCGATCTGGCCACCGTGGCCAGCACCTACTCTATCGCCACCATCGGCGACGGCCTGGTCTCCCAGCTCCCAGCCCTGATGATCTCCACCGCCACCGGCATGATCGTCACCCGGTCGGTGTCTGACGGCAGCCTGAACACCGACGTGATCCAGCAGTTCGCCCGCCAGCCCCGGGCCATCCTCACCGCCGGCGCGGTGCTGATTATCCTGGGCCTGATTCCTGGAACCCCCACCGTTCCTCTGCTCATCGTAGGCGTGGGCCTGGCCGTGTTCGGCTACCTGATGAGCAGCCGGCTGGACCGGAAGGAGGCCGTGGAGGCCTATCAGCCCGAGGAACCGGCCGAGATGGATATGACAGCCGTGCCCAGCGAGACCGACTACTACAAGGATATCAACAATGTGTACGGGTTGCTCACCGTGGACCCCATCGAGATGGAGTTCGGCTACAGCCTGATCCCCCTGGTGGACGAGAGCAGCGGCGGCAAGCTCATCAGCCGCATCGTCATCTTCCGCCGCCAGTACGCCCAGGATATGGGCTTCGTCATCCCCTCCATCCGCCTCCACGACTCCTCCGCGCTGGGTACCAACCAGTATGTGGTGAAGATCAAGGGGGAGG
>CANSSJ010000093.1 GCA_947649625.1 uncultured Bacillota bacterium
TGCTCATCCGCTGGTATCAGTTCGCGGTGTACTCCCCGGTGCTGCGGATGCACGGCGACCGGGGTCCCCACAACATCTCCCCGCTGGACGGCCGGGACTGGGGCGGCGGCTATCTCCACACCGGCCACTCCAACGAGCTGTGGAGCTATGGCGGGGAGAACTACGCCATCATGCGCAGATATTACGACATCCGCATCGCCATGCGCGGCTATATCAAGTCCCTGTTCGCCGAGGCCCACGAGAACGGCTCCCCCCTGCTGCGGGCCATGTTCTACGAGTTCCCGGAGGATGAGAGGTGCTGGACGCTCCAGGACCAGTACATGTTCGGCGATAAGTTCCTGGTGGCTCCCATCCTCCGGCTGAACCAGTTCCGGCGGGAGGTCTACCTCCCCGAAGGAAGCTGGAAGCTGACCTCCACGGGAGAGGTGTTTGAGGGCCGGCGGACGGTTGCGGTGGACGCGCCCATGGAGTATATGCCGGTATTTGAGCGGCAGCTGCCATTGAACAGCGGCACTTGAACAACGTTCAACTGGCCGGCTGCGGCTTTGAAACCTGTAAGCTGCTGAAAAAGAGAAAGGATGGTCTGGATTTTTACATTGCCAGCAGAACCGGGGCGCTGTTTGGAGCTGAACGATGCCATAACCAACTTCGACCGTCTCTCCACCGACTTGCGGCATAAACATGAGCGGCTTTGCAGATGCGGAGCCGCTCATGTTCATGTTTTAATCAGTCTCGTTGTCCTTGGCAGGCGTGTTTCCTGTCGGGACCTCCGGGGCGGCCGGGTGTACGCGGTCCCCGTCCCGGACTTCCGGAGCGGCCGGGTGTACACGGTCCTCGTCCCGAACCTCGCCGTAGTCCAGGCCGTCGTAGGACTTCCGGTTTCCTGTCAGATCATAGTTGAAAAACAGGTCGGCGGCGAAGACCTCCGCGCCACTCCAGGACTGCGCCCGGAGGGTGTAGCAGTCGATCTGCTTCCCGGCGTCGCACTTCTCCTCGTTGAGAGCCAGCGAGACCACCCGCCAGCCTCCGGGGTCGTTGGTGTGCCCGATCAGCCACCGCAGAGACTGGAAATAGACGGGCATGGGCAGCTGTTCGGCGCTGCTGGGGTCGTCGTAAAACAGCTCGTCGGATTCCAACTGCCACATGGACCAGGGGTCCTCCTGGCCCCACTGGAAGTCCGGATTGACGGTGTACACATCCACCCCGCCGGGGGCCGGCACAGCCAGATGGCCGCTCCAGTACTTCTGATAGGGCTCCCGGGCTCCGCGGACCGCCTGGACGCCGGTTTCCGGATAGCGGGCGTCCCCCTCCACCGGCCACTCCCAGGTGAAGTCCCGCCCGTTGAAGCGGACCACCCCGGCCTCGCCGTCGTACTGGCCGTTCTCCTGGCCGTTGAGGGTGTAGAGCAGGCAGTGCTCTCCGTCAGCGTTCCGGAAAGTGACCGCGCTGGCCGCACCGTTATGGACGGAGCACCGGAACACAGGCTCGTCCACCTCTCTGGTCTCCTCGTTCATCACCCCCAGGATCAGGGTGTTCTCCCAATAGTCCTCCACGAAGACCGCGCCCAGGATATAGCCGTCCTTCTGGATGTAGTTCATCAGCTGGACGGCGGGGGACTGGAAGGGCTGTTCCTGATCGGCGGCCTGGACCAGGGCGTCCAGCAGGCGCTGTTCGTCCTCGGTCATGGGCCGCTCCGTCGGGGTATAGGTGACCGACGCGGGCTCGTGTTCCTCCGGTTGGGACACATCCCCCTGCTGGGCGTTGTCCAGCTTGGCGGGGGCGCTCTCCTCCGGCTCGGCCACATTGCAGGACACCAGGTTCCCGCAGAAGATGCACACCGAGAACATGAGCGCCAGAAACAGCACCGGCGGCCGTTTCTTAGGGCCGGACATGATATTGCGGATACGGATTTCCGTCTCTCTGGCTGACCCGGACAGAGGGGTGGAGAAGGGGGTGCGGGGAAGTGGTTGATTCATGGCTGAAAGTCCTCCTTACATGCGTTTTGCGCCTCGGCCATAGTGTCCCAGGTGCTCTCCAAAATGAGCCGGCCCCGGTTGTTGAAGCCGTATACGTTATATATCGTGTTTTCCCAGTCCTCGGTCCAGTACGTCTCAATCAGGTGCTGTCCCTGGGGGACGGCCTCTACCTTCCAGGCCAGAGAGAAGGCGTATTCAAACTGTCCCTGCCCCTCGTTCCAGCGGAACCAGCGGGAACCCTGGTTTCTGGTGCTGTCGCAGAGGACGGCGAAGTCCTCCGCGCCGTCGAAGTTGATGTCCTGGATCTGGACGCAGGGGGAGCCGTCGGCGATAAAGATTTGTTCCGGGAAGCGGTCGTCCCCCGGGACGTCCTCCGGAAGGATGGTCTGGAGCAGCTTATCCGGGTTGAACATCCTATCCCCGTCGAACACCTGAATCTGGTCGTAGATCAGGAAGGACCCAAACTGTTCGCCGGTGACCCGGCCCCGCAGCGCCAGGGTCAGCACCCGCCCGCCGGTGACGGTGACTGTTCTGGCGTCGGTAAAGTAGCCGTCCTCTGTCTCGTCCCAGCCGGTCCCGTTCCAGCTCAGGGTGTAATACTCCGGGGCGTGCCACTTGTCCACCAGGACGGGGATGCGAAGGTCGCAGAGTGGAGAACCCTCCCGGCCTGTGAGGTAAGCGCCGGATACGGTGTTTTCATCCCCATCAGCGCGGTAACGCTCGGTCAGTTTGCCGTCGATAAGCTCTAAAACATACGTTAGGGCGCCGCCGCAGTTGCTGGTGGGGGAATACAGCTCCAGGACCAGAGCGTCCCGGTCCGGGCTGGTGAGGGGGCCGGCCAAGAGGGACTCGATCCCCAGCCAGTCCTCCACCGTCCACTGGTGCTCCAGCGTCTCACCCCGGCCCAGGGCGGCGGTGAGGGTGATCGTGCTGCCGCTTTCATCCTGGGGGTCAAACCGGACGACAGCCGTGACGGTGTCCTCCAGACCGTCGCCGTCCAGGTCGATGTCTTCCAGCGTTTGCGAGTACTCCCGGACCTCCATATCTGGCTGCTGTTCCGGCGGGTCTGGGAGGGAGATATCCGTCTGGGAGACGTCCGGAGGCTCTGGCTCCTTCACCTGGCAGGAGACCAGATTGCCACAGAAGATGCACAGGGAGAACATCAGGATCAGGAAGGGAATCGGCGGCCGCTTCTTGGGCCCGGAAAAGATATTGCGCAGCCGCAGCTCCACCTCCCTGGCCGAGCCGGACAGGGGGGTGGAGAAGGGCGTGCGGAGCATTTTTTTGTTCATGATGTATTCCTTTCTGCCTGTTTGAAGGTCTTTCTTTGAAAGCGGCGCGGTGCAATTATCTGTGCTCCCCGTCCGCGCAGGTGCGCAGAATGTGTTCGGTGGCCCGGCGGAACTCGTCCCCGCCCTCCTCGCTGTAGCCCCAGACGCTGATGGCATCACCAGCCAAGAAGACAACTTTGACGATCTCCCCATCCTCCTCCAGGATGGCGGCGTAGGCCACCGCATAGTCGTTCCACAGCCGGCCCAGGTCGTCCACCCACTCCCCGCCAGACATGTGGATCTGGGTCAGGTCGGCCCCGGTGAGGGCGATACGCAGGTCGTAGAGATAGGCGGTGCCGGGGGAGAAATCCAGATCGTTGTAAGTATACAGCCGCTTCAGCGCCGTCACCTCGCCGCCGGTGACCGCGTAGCCGGTGCCCCGCTCAGCCGTCTCCCGACACTGCCGCTCAATGAGGGCGTCCACGCGGGACCGGATGCGGGAGAGCATCTCCTGGTCAACCTCCCAGTCCGTGTGGTAGTGCTGGAGGACATATGCCCACAACTCGGGGCTGTACAGGGCGTATTCCAAATCGTTCGACCATGCCCCCGTGGAGTGCAGCCGCACCAGGACATGCTCCTTCTGTGTCTCGCCGGCCAGGGCGCACAGGGATACAGTGGTACTGTCGGTCCATGTCCAAAACTCATTGCTGTGGAAGGCATCCGGCTCCATAGCCTGGTCCATGTCCCGGTGGAGTAGCTGAACAATGCTCCCGTCGCCCATATCTGCCAGCCGCTCTTCCATCTGCCGGCGCCAATCCTCTTCCAGAGGGCTCGGTCCGTCGGTCAAAGGACTGTCCCCATCCGTCTGGACCTGGGAGCCTTCCGGCGGTATTTCCGCCTCCACAAACCGACAGGAGACGATATTGCCGCAGAAAATGCACATGGAGAACATCAGCGCCAGAAACAGCGCCGGGGGCCGTTTTTTCGGCCCGGAGAAGATATTGCGGATGCGTAGTTCCGCCTCCTTCGCTGACCCGGACAGGGGTGTGGAGAAGGGGGTGCGGGGCATGTTTGGGATCATAAAAACGCTCCTTTCCCGGTTAGTAGTTCAGAAAGTGAAGCTGGATGTCCTGAACTGTATCAGTATTGCGGAAGAAGAACAGAAGGGCGGCGCCAAAGCCCTCCTCATATTCACAATACCACAGGTAGTCCCCGCCATAGCCCAAGTACTGTGTGTCATAGATCTCGGGGTAGGCGGCCAGCACGGCCTCCCGGCTGTCCCCCACCCGAATCCCCCGGGGGGTGGACACGTCGGTGCGGCTCACATTCAGCAGGAAAACCTCGTCGGTCCCGTCGGTGGGATTGTAATAATTGGTGGACAGGAAGCCATCTCCGTTGGCGCTGAACCAGTAATCCTCTTCATGATAGCTGGGCCCATATTCATAGAGCGTTTCGGTGTTCTGGATCAGCGGAGCGAAAAAGGAGCTGTTGATCGACATGAGCGGGCCGAAGACCTCGCCGCTGTCTGAGAGCAGACAGACCTCCGGGTCAAACGGCTGGCGAGCGTCAAGGGGCTCAGCGCGCTGAATCAATCCCCCCTCCGGCTCCTCACCGGCAAAGTACCACTGGTTCCACAGCGGCGGGTCCAGCTTGTCGGTCTCCTCCGCCGGGACCAGGGGGACAGGCTCCAGGCCGTATTGGTCGTAGAGAGAGACAGCCCGGTCCTCCCAGATGTAGAGCTGGCCCGACCCGCTGATGCCATCCAGAACGTCATTATCCACATCGTCCACCCACCCGGTGAGGTAGAACACAGGCTGGCCGTCTGCCTTGATGCGGAAGCCCTCCAGCGTCAGATCGTGAAGGGTCAGCCGGAAATCATACTCCTGATACTCCCGGTCCAGCTGGGCCTGCTCCCATTCGGTGACCTGGTCCAGCAGGGCCTTCTCATTCAGCCCGGCCAGGGCGAGAGCGTCCTCCGCGGACACCAGTTCCCCCTCCTTTTTGTCATAGACCAGGGAGAACACATGACCGGTATTCAAGTCGGTTTTGAAATAATCCTGAAAGAACAGCAGATTCAGGTAGCGGCCGGTGGTGGAGGGGTAGAACAGACAGTGGTTGTCCCAGGCACTCCCTCCCGTCCAGGAGTCCAGCTGGGCATACTCCTGCCGCAGGCCGTTCAGCGCCTCGTTGATGGCCTCCACCGCCTCATTTTTCTCCCCAGCGGGGAGGGCCAGGGCGGGAATTTCCAGATAGTTGCCATGGTCGTCGTAGTACTGGGTCTCCATCACGAGGATGGGCTCCGCCGGCAGCTGCCGGAAGGCCACCAGATTGCCGCACAGCAGAATCACCAGCACGGTGAGCATAATCAGCAGAAAGGGCGGCCGCTTTTTGGGCCCGGAGAAGATGTTGCGAATGCGAATTCCCGTCTCCCTGGCCGACCGGGACAGGTGGGTGGAGAAGGGAGTGCGGGGCATTTTTTCGTTCATAGCAGTTACTCCTATTTGATTCGGCTGATGTTTTCTTCCGTCAGGGGCAGATATTCCAGCTCCAGGGGCCGGGCGTCCCCAATGATGGGCTCCAGCCACTCCAGGTAGACCGACTGGTCCACTTCCTCTGTGCTGTAGCCATGGAAGTCCGGACCCATATCCTCTGCCGGGGTGATGTAGTAGAGAATGCCCGCCCCGCTTTTGTCCTTTTCCGTGGGGAAGGGAGGAAGATTTCCCTCATTGATATCAGAGACCGACTTCTCCCAGGCGGACAGATGGCCCGCCAGCTCATAGCTGTCCGTCTCGGGCAGATAGCGGTAGAGGGAGTGGGGCCAGAAGGTATCTGTCCAGACCCCCTGGGCGTGGGAGTCGTCCTCCGCCAAGGCGCCATTGGTGTAGAAGGTGAGGGAGGGAAAGCCGTCAAACTGGATACGGACAGCGCCGGTGTCCTGGTCGTAGTCCAGTATGTAACCCCAATAGCCCGCGTAGATCACCGGCCGGGTGAGCAGAACCAGCTCCTCACGGCCGTCGCCGTCCACGTCGGCCAGGGCAAACTCATTTTCCGACATATCGTCAAAGATCGCCTCGCCGTTTTGGCCATCGGGCAAGTTGCGATGGAAAAGCAGGTCCTCCAGCACCTTGACATAGGCGGCCCGAGCGGCGGCGTCCGGTTCGGCGGCGGGAGGAGCAGCCGGGCCGGGGGCCTCCGGTGTTTTTTGCTCCGTGCCGCCGGAGGGGTCCGGGAGCTGTTGGGAGCTGGCCGGTTCGGAGATGTCCGGCTCCTCTGCCTCCTTCACCTGGCAGGAGACCAGATTGCCGCAGAAAATACACATGGAGAACATCAGCGCCAGAAACAACAGCGGGGGCCGCTTCTTGGGCCCGGACATGATGTTGCGAATGCGTAGCTCGGTCTCCCTGGCCGACCCGGACAAGGGTGTGGAGAAGGGGGTGCGGGGCATATGGTTATTCATCTTGATTTCCTTCCTTTTCTCTGTTCTGGAGTCTGGCCACAGCGGCCAGGATGGTCTGCCCGTAGGCGGAGTAGTGCGAACGGGACAGGCGGCTCAGGGCGTCCTCGTCGCAGGCCAGCTCGGTGTCCCGCTCCACCAGGCGGAGCATA
>CANSSJ010000094.1 GCA_947649625.1 uncultured Bacillota bacterium
CCCCAGCAGGTGCCGCACCTCGCCGATCATATACAGCGACCCGGTGACGCACACCGCGTCCGACCGCCCCGCCGCGGCCTGGGCCCGCTCCAGCCCCTCCTGCATGGTCCCACAGGGGACGGCCCGGACCCCTTGCTTTTCCAGATAGTCCGCCAGTTCCCCGGCGGACATGGCCCGGGGGCTGTCCGGGGTGATGGTGTAAAACTCCTTCGCCAGGGGGAGGATCTCCCCCATCATGGCGGGGTAGTCCTTGTCGGCCAGCACACCGGTGAGGAAGATCAACTTTTTTTCGGGATACAGCTCCCGCAACGCCCGGGCTAGGGCCTCCATACACTGGGGGTTGTGGCCCCCGTCCAGGATGACGTCGGGGCTCCGCCGGGCCAGCTCCATCCGGGCGGGCCATACAGTCTTGGCCAGCCCCTCGGCAACGGCCTCCTCCGAAATTTCCCAGCCCTTCTGCCTGAGGACCCGCAGCGTCTCCAGCGCTGTGGCGGCGTTATAGAGCTGATGCTCCCCCAGCAGGGGGATGCGGTAGGGTCCCTTGCCCTGATAAGTAAAGGTCTGACCCTCCAAGCCGGAGGACAGCACCTCTGGCTTAGCGGTCATCGCCAGCGCGGCATGCTGCATATGGCAGACGTTATCCACCGTACCATACACCTCAAAGCTCTGACTGTAGAGGACCACATAGCCCCCCGCCTTGATAATGCCGGACTTTTCTGCGGCAATCTCTCTCAGGGTGTTTCCCAACTCGGCGGTGTGCTCCAGTCCGATGTTGGTGATGACCGCCGCCTCCGGGGTGGGGATTACGTTGGTGGAGTCCAGCCGTCCGCCCAGCCCCACCTCCAGCACCACAATGTCGCACTGGGCTTCCAAAAAGTACAGAAATCCCACTACAGTCATCAGCTCGAACTCGGTAGCCGGGTCCTCCATGCTCTTTCCCGCCTGGATAACCCGCTCCGCGATACGGCCCAGGGTGTCGTCGGGGATGGGCTGGCCGTTCACCTGGAATCGCTCGTGGAATTTCCACAGGTGGGGGGAGGTGGAAAGCCCCGTCCGATACCCCGCCGCCGTCAGCACCGAGGCCACCATGGCGGCGGTGGAGCCCTTGCCGTTGGTGCCGGTGATGTGGACATATTTCAGCTTTTTGTGGGGGTTTCCCACCTTCTCCAGCAGCTCCAGCGTCCGGCTCAGGCCGGGCTTGCGGCCCGTCCAGGCCTCCCGGTGGATAAGTTCAACCGCTTCCTGTCCCGTCATCGGTTATCCCTCCCTGACGCTGGCCAGCAAGGCCAGCCCAGCCTCGGAGATCACGCGGACCGGCCCGCCCTCAAATCCCCGGCACAGCAGAGTCTGCCCCGCCCTGGCCTCCAGGCCGTATTCGGGCAGGCGGACAGCCCCGGAGGCGCAGTAGATTGCCAAATCTCCCGCTTCCGGCGTCCAGTCCCCCTCCTGGGGGTGGGTGGAGGACAACACGGTCACCGCCCCCTCAGCCTTACCCTTGCGGACCATCAGGTTGAAGTCCACGCACTTCCCCCAGCTCTCCACCGGTACACCGCCGTCGAAGGCCACCACCTTGCCGGGGGCCACCGGAACGGGTTCGTCAGCATCAATTTTCAGCTGAATCTCCCCCTCCAGCACAGAGAGGAAGCGGTTATAGTCGGGCAGGGGAGTGAAGTCGGAGTGGTCCAGCTCCACGGTGGCGGAGCTCAGCCGCCAGAGAAAGTCCCGGTCGGCATACACGGCCCCCTCAGGGGCGATGGCCAGCTGGGTGGTGGTCCCGCCGGACCAGGTGGTGGTCACATAGTCCTCCCGGGTGAGAAGCTTCCATTCCATACAAAACGCTCCTTTTTATTTGCTCTGCCCGCCCAGGGCGGCCACTCCTGTCCGGCGCAGCAGCTGGGTCAGGGGAATCGCTATGGTAGTGATGATGGCCACCACCACAAAATCCTTGCCCACCCGGAGCAGGGCCGCGCCGAACACCAGGGCGAAGGTGTAGTAGCCGTAGAGCAGGCTGTCCAGCCACAGAGAGACGGTGGTCACGCAGCTGGTGGCGACGGAGCCCAGCAGGGCGACGCCGTAGCAGGGAACCACCCGGTTCTCCAGAGGCTTTCCGCTCTTCCAGAAGCGGGCGGCGAAGGCGCCCACCACCAGGCCGTTGGCCACCGGGGGCAGGACCCACAGGATAGTGTTGGGCTGCAGGCCCCAGGCCAGCAGCTGGGCCAGGAACTCGCCCAGCAGGGCCACCAGGGCTCCGGAAACGGGGCCAAAGAGGAGAGCTCCCACCACCACGGGCAGGGACTTGAAGGAAATCTCGATGGCGGGGTGGCGGATGACCATATAGCTGCCCAGCAGCACATACATGGCCACCAGCAGGGCCACCCGGCACAGGTTCATGACATGGTTTCGTTTGGACATAATAATACGCTCCTTTCACGGCGTGTTGCCATGCAAGGAGCGCACTCCCTCATGGCAGCGGATGCGGCACAGCAACGCGGGATTGACCTCCCTTCGTCCATTGGCAACCTCCCATCCAATGGCACTTGACGCGCTGTACCTACTCTGTCAGGTACGGATATTTACATGGACTTGACGACTGTGTCGTAGATCTCGTCGGCCAGGGGCAGGGCCTTGGCCAGCAGGGCCTCGCCCTTCTGCCGGTAGTCCTCGGCCAGCTCCTTGTTTTTCAGGCTGCCGATGTTGATGAGCACGTTGAGCCACGCGCCCTGAATGGCGGCGCGCAGGGACAGGGCGGACACACCCAGATCGCTGGCGGCGCTGTCGTTGCTCTTGCCCAGGATGGAGGCGGTGAGCTCCAGGGTCTCCACGGCCAGCTCCATCATCTCGAAGGGGGTCTTGGTGCAGCCCTCCAGCCCCTTCTGGATGGCGGCGGAGCGGGCGGCCTTCTCCTCGTCGGTGGCCTTGGGCATGCCGAAGGCGGCGCTGACCACGTTGAAGGCCTCGGTGTCCCGGTCCATCACGTCCACAAAGCGGGCCTTTAAATCGTTGGCCTTGGCCTGAGCGGACTTGGCAATTTCCTCAAACTCGGCGTACTTCTTCTTGCCGATGGTCAGAGAGCACACCATCGCGGTGAGGGCGGCGCCCAGGGCGCCCTCCAGGGCAGCGGCCGACCCGCCGCCGGGGGCGGGGGCGTCGGAGGCCAGCAGGTCCACAAACTCAGCGGTTTTCAGTTCAGCCAGTTTCATAGCCTATTCTCCTAATCTGTTGTTTTTTTGTAGGGGCGGCCAAAGGCCGCCCGTTTTATGCAAACGCCTCCATAGCGGGCGGCCAAAGGCCGCCCCTACGGAAAGGGATTACTTCATATCCAGCAGGTGATACTCCATGATCTGGTTGTGGCAGTCGAAGTCCCGGGCCTTCAGGTAGAACTCGGCGCAGTCGATCATAGCCTTGCCGGGGGTGAGGCCCACGATCTCGCTGTCCACGATATAGGTGCCGTAGCGCTCGGCCAGAGACTTGACCATCTCATAGACCACGTACAGGGGGGTGTCCTCGTAGTTGACCATGTTCATGGACACCTGGGCAATCCCCCGGTCCTCCATCATAAAGCCCATGGCCTTGCAGCTGCGGAAGCCGCCGGAGGAGCCGCGGATGACCTTGGCGATCTTCTTGGCGACCTCCACGTCGGAGGTGGCCAGGTTCACGTTGAAGGCCACCAGGGGCATACGGGCGCCGATGGCGGTGATGCCGGCGGTGGGGTGGATCTTCCGCTCGCCGAAGTCGGGGGCCCACTCCTCCTGGAGCAGCTTCTCGGGCATACCCTCGAACTCGCCCTTGCGGCAGGTGGCCAGGTTGCGGCGCTCCGGGCGGGTGGCGGAGTCCTCATACAGGAAGGAGGGCACCTTCAGCTCATCCCAGATGCGCTGGCCGAGACGCTTGGTCAGCTCCACGCACTCCTCCACGGTGACGTCCTTGGACTGGGGAACGAAGGGAATCACGTCGGTGGCGCCCATGCGCTTGTGCTCGCCCTTGTGCTTGGTCATGTCGATGCGCTCGGTGGCCACCTTGGTCAGCCGGAAGGCCACCTCCTCGATGGCGTCAATGTCGCCAATCAGGGTAAACACGCAGCGGTTGTGGTTGCCGTCGGTCTGGGCGTCGAAGAGGGTGCAGCCGGGCACGCTGTTGGCGGCCTCCACCAGGGCGTTATAGGTGGCCTCATCCTTCTCCTTGCTGCAGCTGAAATTGGGGATGCACTCGACTAACTTTGCCATGTTATTTCCTCCTAAATATTTTTTCAGGGTTCTTTTTCAGGTGACACTATTATATTGGATAAGCCCTAAATAAGCAACGGGCGAACAAAGGTTTTTTCAGCAAAACGCTTAAAAATATTAAGTGGGATCGGTCAGCTCCAGAAACCGTTTGACACAGCCGCTCTGATAGGGGTCGCTTTCCCACACCAGAATGGGGTAGGACCTGGCGGAAAACTCCAGCACCGGCTTGGTGTACACAGGGGAGCCGGGGTGGGCGGCCACGATGGACTTTGGCAGAAAGCCCACGCCAAAGCCTGCCTGGACCATCTGCATCTCCATAGGGGTGTCGTAGCAGTGGCAGGCCACGTTGGGAGTAAAGCCCGCCCGGCGGCACTCCTCCAGCAGGTCCCGGCTGTAGCCCCATAAATCATCGCTTCTCAGCAGGCACATGGGCACGTCCCGCAGGGCCTGGATGGGGACGGCCTCCTCCCCTGGGGCGGGGTCGGTCTCAGCCCGCATTACCAGCTCCAGAGGGTCCTCCCCCAGCACCCGCTCCCGCAGGCCGTAGGACCGCTCCGACTGACTGCGCAGTAACAGCACATGCAGTTCCCCCCGCTCCAGGTCGTCCAGCAGGTCACCGGGGGCGCCCATGCGGACATACAGCTCCACCTGGGGGTATTTTTCGTGGTACTCCTTCAGCAGGCTGGCGGCGATCTGCACGTCGGAGTAGATGACCCCCAGCTTCAGCTGGCCCCGCGCTCCGGCGTCCACCTCCCGGACGCTGTCCGCCATGGTCCGCAGGTTCTGGAACATCTGCCGGCTGTGCTGGTAGAGACACCGGCCCGCCTCGGTGAGGGCCACCCCTTTGTTGGTGCGCAGAAAGAGGGTCACCCCCAGCTCGTCCTCCAGCAGGGCCAGCTGGCGGCTGATGGGGGGCTGGGCCACATGGAGCACCCGGGACGCCCCGGAGATGCTCCCCTCCTCCGCTACGGCGGCGAAATATTCCAGCTGCTTGAAGTTCACAGGCGGCACTCCTTTTTTGCTATACCTTCCCGGTATGGCTAATATACAATACAAGTGCTTTTCATTTTATCACAATTTTGTTAAAATACAATACATAGAAAGCAACCCCGGTTTAAACACTTAAATTATTTAAGAAACGGAGGAACCACTTATGAATCTCGCAGACGCCATGACCATCAAGCTGGACTACGAGCTGCCCGAGTACCCCGCCTTTGAGGAGGGCTACCGCCGGGCTCCCCGCCGTGAGTCCCACCTGAGCGAGGCCGACAAGGCCCTGGCCATCAAGAACGCCCTGCGCTACATCCACCCCGACCATCACGCCCAGATGGCCAAGGAGTTCGCCCAGGAGCTGGAGGAGCACGGCCGCATCTACGGCTACCGCTTCCGCCCCGCCGGCAAGCTGGTGGGCAAGCCCATCCAGGAGTATGAGGGCAACTGCACCGAGGCCAAGGCTTTCCAGGTCATGATTGACAACAACCTGGACTTCGACATCGCCCTCTACCCCTACGAGCTGGTCACCTACGGCGAGACCGGCCAGGTCTGCCAGAACTGGATGCAGTACCGCCTCATCAAGAAGTACCTGGAGGTCATGACCGACGAGCAGACCCTGGTGGTCATGTCCGGCCACCCCCTGGGCCTGTTCCACAGCCACAAGCTGGCCCCCCGCTGCATCATCTCCAACGGCCTGATGGTGGGCATGTATGACAACCAGAAGGACTTCAACCGGGCCGCCGCCATCGGCGTGGCCAACTACGGCCAGATGACCGCCGGCGGCTGGATGTACATCGGCCCCCAGGGCATCGTCCACGGCACCTTCAACACCCTGCTCAACGCCGGCCGCCTGAAGCTGGGCATCCCCGAGGACGGCAACCTGGCCGGCCGCCTGTTCGTCACCGCCGGTCTGGGCGGCATGTCGGGCGCTCAGGGCAAGGCCGCTGAGATCGCCGGGGCCGCCTCCATCATCGCTGAGGTGGACGACTCCCGCATTGAGACCCGCTACACCCAGGGCTGGGTGAGCCACCGCACCAGCGACCTGGCCGAGGCCGTCAAGATCGCCCAGGAGCACCAGGCCAGCAAGCAGCCCTGCGCCGTTGCCTACCACGGCAACATCGTGGACCTGCTGGAGTACGTGTATGACAACAACATCCACGTGGACCTGCTGTCCGACCAGACCTCCTGCCACGTGCCCTACGACGGCGGCTACTGCCCCCAGGGCCTGACCTTCGAGCAGCGCACCGAGATGCTGGACAAGGACCCCGAGGGCTTCGCCAAGCTGGTTGACAAGACCCTCCAGCACCACTATGAGATGATCTGCAAGCTCCACGACAAGGGCACCTACTTCTTCGACTACGGCAACAGCTTCCTCAAGGCCGTGTACGACACCGGCGTCAAGTCCATCTGCAAGAACGGCGAGAACGACCTGGACGGCTTTGTGTTCCCCTCCTACGTGGAGGACATTCTCGGTCCCTGTCTGTTCGACTTCGGCTACGGCCCCTTCCGCTGGTGCTGCCTGAGCCGCAACCCCGAGGACCTGGACAAGACCGACG
>CANSSJ010000095.1 GCA_947649625.1 uncultured Bacillota bacterium
CTCCAGTGCGACAGCGAGGGCGTTCTCCGGGCCTACATCGCCCAGGGCGAGGTGCTGGACGTGAAGACCCGCTCCTTTGGCGGCATCGGCGTGTTCGCCATCCCGGAGATGGGCCGGTTCTACCGCCACGTGCTGATTCAGAAGCGCTACCCCCACCACGGGGCGGTGGCCTTCGGCCACTACGGCAAGGCCCTGTTCGAGGTGTTTAAGTTCCTGGGCGTTCAGGACATCGCCTACAACCAGCCCAAGGCCCTGCCCTACCCCACCGAGAACCCCTTCGCCTGAGCGGGCAGCTTCTTCCCCCATATTTCAGTCAAAACGGCGGGACCGGCCGGCACAAGACCGGTCCCCGCCGTTCTATTTTTCTCCGGCGGCCGTCGGGTACTGGACAAGTGCCCTCAAGTCTGATAGGATAGAGGTATCCTGAGCTCTGACTTGGAGGGGTTATTGATGAAACCGACCGTTTTTGACCAGCGCCTTTCCCGGCATTACGACGAGCTGAAATGGCTCTACATGGAGCTGTACCACGACGAGGCGGCCTTTGACTATTTTGTGTCCATGCTGGCCCGGAGCTGGAGGGAACGCAGGCGCCCCCTCCGGGACCAGGACGCCCGCCGGGAGGCGGACCCCGGCTGGTACCGCCGCCGGGAGCTGCTGGGGATGATGCTCTATGTGGATGCCTTCGCCGGCGATCTGAAGGGGGTGGAGAAAAAGCTGCCATACCTTCAGGAGTGCGGGGTGAACTACCTCCACCTGATGCCCCTGCTGGATTCCCCTCCCGGCCGCAGCGACGGAGGTTACGCCGTCAGCGATTTCCGGACCGTCCAGCCCGCCCTGGGCACCATGGCCGACCTGGAACAGCTGGCCGACGCCTGCCGCCGGAAGAAAATGAGCCTCTGCCTCGACTTTGTGATGAACCACACCAGCGAGGACCACGAGTGGGCGAAAAAGGCCCGGGCGGGAGACCCGGGCTGCCGGGGCCGGTATTTCTTTTATGACAGCTGGGACATCCCCCGGGAGTTTGAAAAGACGGTCCCCCAGGTGTTCCCTACCACCGCCCCAGGCAGTTTCACCCAGCTTGAGGACGGCCAGATCGTAATGACCAGCTTTTACCCCTATCAGTGGGATCTGAATTACGCCAATCCCACCGTCTTCAACGATATGACGGACAATCTGCTCTTCCTGGCCAACCGGGGCATTGACGTCATCCGTCTGGACGCCGTCCCCTACATCTGGAAGGAGCTGGGCACCAACTGCCGAAACCTGCCCCAGGTACACCGGCTGGTCCGGATGCTGCGCATGGTATGCGAGATCGTCTGCCCCAGCGTGCTGCTTCTGGGGGAGGTGGTGATGGAGCCGTCCAAGGTGGCCCCCTATTTCGGCACTCCCGAGAAGCCCGAGTGCCACATGCTCTACAACGTGACCACCATGGCCACCACCTGGCACACCCTGGCCACCGGGGACGCCTCCCTCCTCAAGCGGCAGATGGAGATCATCTGCGCCCTGCCCAAAGATTTTCTGTTCCTCAACTACCTGCGCTGTCACGACGACATCGGCTGGGGGCTGGATTACCCCTGGCTCAGCCGGAACTTCGGCACCGGCGAGGTGGCCCATAAGCGGTATCTCAACGACTGGTTTACCGGCCGCTGGCCGGGCAGTCCCGCCCGGGGCGAGCTGTACAACGACGACCCCAGGCTGGGGGACGCCCGGCTGTGCGGCACTGCCGCCTCCCTGTGCGGCCTGGAGGCCGCCGACTTCGAGGGCGACCCCTTCAAGCTGGAGCGGGCGGTGGCCTGCGATCTGACCCTCCACGCCTGGATGCTGTCCCAGAGCGGCATCCCGGTGATCTACAGCGGGGACGAGGTAGGGCAGTTCAACGACTACACCTACCACAGCGACCCGGACCGGCGGGATGACAGCCGCTACCTCCACCGGGGGAAGTTCCAGTGGGGGCTGGCCGAGCTGCGCGCCGACCCGGATACATACCAGGGCAAGCTGTTCCAGGGCCTGCGCCGGCTGGAGTCCCTCCGGGCCGGGGAGCCCTGCTTCGACGGCGGGGCCGACGTGTGGGTGGAAGACAGCGGTGATTCCCGGGTACTGGCCCTGTGCCGCCGGAGCGGAGACCGGGAGCTGGTGTGCCTGTTCAATTTCAGCGGTGAGTTTGTCCGGGCCGGGGTGGACCGGGAGGGGAGCTATACCGAGCTGATGTACGGCACCCATTACGACAGCATCCGCTCCCTGGAGCTGTGGCCCAACGGCTTCGCCTGGCTGCTGAAAGACTGAGCCCGCTCCGGATCAAATAAAATTTCTGAAATGTTTATAATCGGACACTGATTTATTTACAATTAAAGATTACAATAGAGGTGCATTTGAATCATCAGGAGGGAAACCTTATGAGGATCAGACGGCACCTCTTTTTTTACAACACCATATCAGTGCTGGTGGCGCTGGCGGCCCTGCTGGCGGTAAACGGGGCGGCCACCCACGCCATCGGCCGGTACTACCAACGGCAGGCGGAGGAGATGTTCCACGAGCTGCGGGACGGAACCCTCTCTGAGGCGGGGGCGGTCTGGCCAGACCGGGGCAGGGGAGATTGGGCGCTGACTGGTGGAATCCCCCAGCCCCGCCCCGAATTTTTGGGCCGGCCCAGGCCGCAAATGGAGGCGATGATGCTCTCCCTGTTTCTCAGCGGGGGGACGGCTATTGTGGTGATCCTGCTGCTGAACACCCTGTTCACCCGCTATCAGGTGCGCAAGCTGCTCCAGCCGGTAGACACCCTGACCCGGGCCGCCGGGCGGGTGGAGGCCGGCGACTTCACCCAGCCCATTACCTACCAGGGCCGGGACGAGTTCGCCCCGGTGTGCGCCGCCTTCAACCGGATGCAGGAGCACCTGCTGGAGGAACAGGAGAAAAACGCCGCCTATGAACGGGCCCGCACCGATCTGGTTTCCGGCATCTCCCACGACCTGCGCACCCCCCTCACCAGCGTGAAGGGCTACATCAAGGGCCTGCGGGACGGGGTGGCCCAGACTCCGGAGCGGCAGCGGCAGTATCTGGATATCGCCTACCGCAAGGCCTGCGACATGGACGTGCTCCTCCAGCGGCTGTTCTACTTCTCCCGGTTGGAGACGGGAAACCTCCCCCTGTTCCGGGAGGAGGCCGAGCTGGGGGACTTCGTGGGGCGGTTCGCGTCGGAGGCCGGGGCCGAGCTGGAGCAGGCGGGCGGGAGAGTGGAGCTGGCCCTCTCCCCCGGCCCCCACCCCGTGTCCATCGACCCGGAGCAGCTGTACCGGGTGCTGAACAACCTGAAGGACAACACCCTGCGTTACGCCGGGGCCGATTCGCCGGTCATCTCCCTGTCGGTGGAGACCCGGGGAGCGTGGGAATGTATCCGCTTTTCCGACAACGGCCGGGGGGTCCCCGAGGAAACCCTGCCCCGCCTCTTTGAGCAGTTCTGGCGGGCTGATCAGGCCCGCAGCGCCAAAAATGGCGAAGGCGCCGGTCTGGGGCTGTACATCGCCAAGTACATCGTGGAGGCCCACGGCGGGACCATCCGGGCGGAAAACAGCAAAGGATTGGCCTTTACCATTTTACTTCCACGGAAGGAGGGGGAACATGACCAGGCTGCTGATCGCGGAGGACGACCCGGAAATCGCCATGCTGGAGCGGGACTACCTGGAGATGGCGGGCTATGAGGTGTCCACTGTGGACAACGGCCAGCTCGCCGTGACCGAGGCGCTGAACGGCGGCTATGACCTGATCCTGCTGGACCTGATGCTGCCGGGGTGCAATGGCTATGACGTGTGCCGCCTGATCCGGGACCGGATCGACGTGCCCATCCTCATAGTCACCGCCCGCACCGAGTCGGTGGACAAGATCCGCGGCCTGGGCCTGGGGGCGGACGACTACATCCCCAAGCCCTTCGACCCGGCGGAGCTGGTGGCCCGGGTGAAAGCCCACCTCAGCCGGTACGCCCGCCTCACCGGGAGTGCCCAGACGGAGCCGGAGGTCATCGACCTGGGCTGCGTCCAGATTCTCCCTCAGAGCTGGAAGGTTTTGAAAAACGGGCGGGAGATCAAAATGCCCAACCGGGAGTTTTCCCTGCTGAAATACCTGGCGGAGCACCCCAATGTGGTCTTTTCCAAGGAAAAGCTGTTTGAGACCATCTGGGGGTATGACTACGTGGGGGACAGCGCCACGGTGACCGTCCACATCGGCCGCATCCGGGACAAGGTGGAGGACGACCCCGCCCGCCCCAGGCTGATCGAGACTGTCTGGGGGGCCGGCTACCGGCTCAACCGGCCCTAAACTTTTCTGCCTCCCCGCCTGACGGCGGGGAGGCTCTTTTTAAATTGTTTGCCGGTTGTTTAGCTTTTGTTTCGATTTGCTCCTCCGGCTGTTCAAATTTTCCTGCTAGGATGGGGCCAGTCTAAAACGGAAAGGACGATTTCAGCCATGAAACTTCCTGTATTGAACCGGGACGCCGTCGGGCAGGAGAACAAGAAGTCCGGGGGACTGGTCAAAAAGCTGCTGCGCAGGCGGGTGGTGATTCCCACAGCGGCCTGTCTGCTGATTGGAGCCCTGGCCCTGCGCTTTCTGGGGGGCGGCCAGACCACCGCCGCCGCCGGACTGACCTACACCACCGCTCCGGTGGAGCGGCGGGACATCACCGCCCAGATCACCGGCAGCGGGTCCCTGGAGGCGGCCAACTCCTACTCGGTCACCTCCCTGGTGGAGGGGAGCATCCTTACCGCCAGCTTTGAGGAGGGGGACCAGGTGGAGGAGGGGACGGTGCTGTATACCATTGACACCTCCGACCTGTCCAGCACCCTGGAGCAGGCCCAGCTCTCCCTGGACCAGGCCCGGCGCAGCTACAACAGCCGGCTGAAGGAGCTGGAAAAGCTGTCGGTCACAGCCCCCAGGGCGGGGCGGGTCCTGTCCCTGGAGGTGGAGGCGGGGGAGGATGTGTCCGCCGGACAGCTGATCGCCACCCTGCGCGACTCGGACACCATGACGGTGACGGTCCCCTTCCTCTCTGACGAGGCGGCGGGCTTCTCTGTGGGCCAGAGCGCATCCGTCACCCTGGAGAGCACCTTTGAGACCCTGGCGGGGACCGTCTCCAAAATCAGCCAGGCGGACACCGTGCTGGAGGGCAACATGATCGTCCGATACGTGACCATTGAGGTACCCAACCCAGGCGCCCTCTCCGTCAATCAGACGGGCTCCGCCGCGGTGGGCGGCTGCGCCAGCGCCGGAAGCGCCTCCTTTCAGTACGCCGCGGAGCAGAACATCACGGCGGAGGTCTCGGGCGAGGTGGCAGGTATCCGGGTCCAGGAGGGGGACTGGGTGAACCGGGGGGACGTGGTCCTCACCCTGACCAGCGACAGCCTGAATGATAACGTCCAGAGCGCCGCCGACTCCCTGCGAAACGCGGAGCTGTCCCTGGAGAGCCGGTACGGCCAGCTGGACAACTACACCATCACCTCTCCCATCCGGGGGACGGTCATCGACAAGAACTACAAGGCCGGGGAGACCAGCGAGGCGGGGAAGGTGCTGTGCTCCATCTATGACCTGAGCTACCTCACCATGACCCTCAGCGTGGACGAGCTGGACATCTCCGATATCGCCGTGGGCCAGGAGGTGAGCGTCACCGCCGACGCGGTGGAGGGCAGGACCTACACCGGCGTGGTCACCAAGGTGAGCGTGGCGGGCACCTCCTCCGGGGGGACCACTACCTATCCGGTCACCGTCCGCATTGACGAGACCGAGGGCCTCCTCCCCGGCATGAACGTGGACGCCGCCATCACTCTCCAGAGCGCCAGCGATGTACTGGCCGTCCCCTCGGCGGCCCTGAACCGGGGGAACACCGTCCTGGTCACTGCCGGCTCCCCCAGCGCCGCAAAGGGCACCGCCGTGGAGAGCGGCGAGGAGGCGTACTACTCCGTCCCGGTAGAGATTGGAACCAGCGACAGCGATTACATCGAAATTGTCTCCGGCCTCCAGGAGGGGGACACAGTGGCCTACATCCAGACCACCGGCTCGGGCGGCTTTGACATGATGATGCCCGGCGGCATGGGCGGTATGCCCGGCGGAGGAATGACTGGCGGCGGGATGCCGTCAGGGGGCGGGATGCCCTCCGGCGGTCCCGGCGGCGGAAGGGGAGGCTTCTGATATGGGGGCGCTGATTACCTTTCAGGACGTGTGCAGGTACTACCACATGGGGGACAGCACCGTCGTTGCCGCAGACCACATCTCCTTTGAAATCAACGCCGGGGAGTTCACCGCCATTGTGGGCTCCTCCGGCTCGGGCAAGTCCACCTGCATGAACATCATCGGCTGTCTGGACGTGCCCTCGGAGGGGACCTATCTCCTGGACGGTCAGGACGTGGGGCAGATGAACAAGAACCGGCTGGCCGAGGTCCGCAACCAGCTGCTGGGCTTCATCTTCCAGCAGTACAACCTCCTGCCCAAGCTGAACCTGCTGGAAAACGTGGAGGTCCCCCTGATGTACGCCGGGGTCTCCAAGCGTGAGCGGCGGGAGCGGGCCCGGGCCGCCCTGGAGCAGGTGGGCCTGGGGGACAAGTGGCGGCACCGGCCTATGGAGCTCTCCGGAGGCCAGCAGCAGCGGGTGTCCATCGCCCGGGCCCTGGTGGGCAGGCCCTCGGTGA
>CANSSJ010000096.1 GCA_947649625.1 uncultured Bacillota bacterium
CCGCCATCATCCGGGACCTGGACCTGCGCAAGCCCATCTACCGCCAGCTGGCCGCCTACGGCCACTTCGGCCGGGAGGAGCTGGGCGTGGCCTGGGAGAAGACCGACCGGGTGGACGCCCTGAAGGCGGCGCTGTAAGGGGCAGACTGAGGATAAAAAACATCCCGTCCGATTTGGACGGGATGTTTTTTCTTATGCGGAGATGAGATTCATGCCGATACCACGGGAAACGGTCCAGCCCTGGGAGGCGCTTTCGGTCAGGGCCTCGTAGTCCTGATCCCGCAGGGCGGCGGCGGTGGTCTGCTTCCAGATGGGGTCCTTGGCGGCCACGTAGTACATGATATGCCAGCCGTAACCGGTCTTGACCAGTCCTGTGTCTCCCGCCTTGCGGGTGGGGTCGGTGGCCCAGTCCAGGAAGCCCTGCTCATAGCTGGAGCTGGCGGTGACGTTGGAGTACAGGCCGCCGCTGGAGGCGGAGGCGGTGTCGCTGGTGTGGGTGGAGACCAGGGCGGCGAAGGAGTCCTCGGAGGCCTCGCCGGCCTTCCACTCGTCCAGGAGGGACTGGGCCTTTTTCTCGGCCTCGTCATACTCCGCCTGAGTGGGGTTGGAGCCGCTGCCGGCCTGGACCAGAAGGTGGCGCACGTCGTTGGCGGACTCCCGCACCAGGGTGCGGCCCTCGTAGACGATCACGTAGTAGTTGTAAGAGGAGGTGTAGTCCCGTTCGATCAGGTCGATGTCCCCCGCCTTGCGGGCACCGTCCACCAGCCACGGGCCGCAGACGGAGTAGCTGGTGAGGTAGGCTCCGGTGGAGCTGGTGGAGAGGGAGGAGCTGTACAGCCTGTCCTTATACTCCTCCGCCAGCTTCTCCGGGTCGGCGCCGCCCTCCAGCTTGGCCTTGACCTCATCGGCCAGAACCTTCTGCTCTGCCTTGGCGTCCTCCATCTGGGCGGCGGTCTCGGCCTCGGTGCGCTGGATGGAGTTGCCGTCGGCGTCGGTGGCGGGGAGGGAGGCCCGGAAGAGGAACTGGGTATAGGTCACGGTATCCAGCTCGTCGGCGTGCTCCTTGTAATAGGCGTCATAGTCGGCGTCGGGGTGGTCGATGGCGTCCAGCTTGGACTGGGCGTAGTCGCTGGCCAGCAGCTCCTGGCTGACCAGCTCCACCAGCCGGTCATAGGTCATATAAGGGCCGTAATTGGCCTTGATGAGGGCGGACCGGCTGGCCGCCTGACCGATCCAGGCCGTGTTCAGCTGGGACAGGAAGCTGTCCAGCTGGGACTGGCTCTCAGCGGTGAGGGTGAAGCCCTCCTTTTGGGCCTGCTGAGCCAGGGCGGTGCTGTCGGTCAGGCTCTCTACCGCCTGATCCATCAGGTGGTCGTACCAGGTTTCATTGCTCTCGCTGCCCACCAGCTGCTTTTTAACGGAGGTGTTGGGATCGAATGCGTACTGGTTGGCGTAGCTGTTATAGGTGCTGCTGTAGTAGTACTGCACGTCGGCGGCGCTGTACTTGGCGCCGTTGATCTCCAGGGCGGTGAGGTTGCGCTGGAGCAGACCGCTGTTCCAGACCATCAGAACCAGGGCGGCCACCACGACCACAGCGGCCACAGCGGTGTAGACAGCCGTGGAGCGGCGGTCCTTCTGTTCCTCCTGGCGGCGCTTTTCGTCGCGCTCAGCCCTGGACTGGTTCTTTTTCTCGGGGGATGCACTCACAGTCGTTCAGTCCTCTCATTTCAGTAATGGGGGCCGGCCCTCTGGCCGGCCCGCCGGGAAATACCCCACGGGCATTTCCGGGACATTATACTAAAAACAGTCAGAAATTGCAAGAGGGGGCGGGGAGATTTACATTTTATTAAAAAATAGAAAGGGCCGCGGCGGATACGCCGCGGTCCAAACGCTGAGAGATCATGTTTTTTTAACCCCGCTCTGGCCGTGTGGACCCGTTTAAAACCTGCACGAATGGCAGGTGGGTCGCCTCCACGACGTTTTTCTGCTTCCAACGTCCAGCTGACCTCATAAGGGGGCCGGGAGGCCTGCAAGCCGCGCCGTGAGGTGGGCGTCCCGTTTTAGAAATGTGGGTTTAAAAGGACCCATCACGCACCGAGCAGGAATTTTTCCGGAAAATCAGGAGTTCTCCTCTTCCTCCTCCTGGAAGAAGCGCTCCATAAACAGCTCATACACCTCGTCCAGCTCCTCGTCGGAGTCCAGGGTGGACAGAAGCTCCTCGCCATTCTCCTCGATGCCCTTCATGATGACCAGGCCGTACTCCTCGTCGTCGGCGTCCACGTCTTTGGGCTCGCCGGTGGCCTCGTCCTCCTCTACGGCGGGGAACATGGCGTAGTAGGTGATCCCCTTGTGCTCCAGGGTGTCCACCAGTTCCAGCTCAAAGTCGTTGCCGTCCTCGTCGGTGACGGTGATAAAGTCGGGGCCGAAGTTCTCTTCCATAAAGCGCCTCCTGTCCTTTTCTGCTTTTATTTTACCCCGGCGGAGGGAAAAATGCAAGAGGGGAGATGAGGTAAATTTTAAGAATCTTTGAAGAATCCGTCCCGGCAGGGATTATGGGTGGACAAATAAGGAAAATCTGGTATAATACAGGGGACGGAGGTATTTACCATGTCACAATATAACGATCACAGCTCTTTATATGAAAACAGCGACTATCCGTCCCGCCGGCAGGCGCCGGGGCCCGCCCGGTCCTCGGGGGGCGGCCGGCCGGCCTCCTCCGGGGGCGGGGCGCCCCGGAAGCATAAGCGCAGAAGGAAACGAAATCCCGTTCTGCGGGGAATCGGTATTTTTTTCAAGGTGCTGGGCACCCTGATCCTCATCGGTCTGTGCACCGGGGCGCTGCTGGCCTGCTTTGCCGCGGTGTACATCAACGAGGTCATCGTCCCCATCGCCGACCTGAGCCTGGATGACTTCCCCCTGGGGGAGAACAGCATCATGTACTATATGGACAAGGAGACCGGGCAGTATAAGGAGATGACCACCCTGCTCAGCGTGACCAAGTCCATGTGGGTGGACTACGAGGAGATGCCCGAGTACCTGAAGCAGGCCACCGTGGCCATTGAGGACAAGCGCTTCTGGACCCACCCCGGCGTGGACTGGCGGGGCACGGCCAAGGCGGTGCTGCGGATGTTCACCGGCGGCGAGATCTCCGGCGGTTCCACCATCACCCAGCAGCTCATCAAAAACACGACGAACTACAACGAGACCACCGTGAAGCGGAAGATCACCGAGATCGTCCGGGCCATCCGCTTTACTCAGAACAACTCCAAGGACGATACCCTGGAGTATTACCTGAACATTATCCCCCTGGGCAGCGGCTGCGAGGGGGTGGGGGCGGCCTCCCTGGAGTACTTTGGCAAGCCGGTGTCCCAGCTGACCCTAGCCGAGTGCGCCAGCCTGGTGGGGATCACCAACAACCCCTCCAAATACGGGCCCTACTCCTTCGCCAAGTCCCAGGGCGTGAAGACAGAGGAGATCTGGGACGCCCGGCAGTGGAACAAGTACCGCCAGGAGGTCATCCTGAACCAGATGCTGGAGCAGGGGATGATCAGCCGGGAGGAGTACGACGAGGCGGTGGCCCAGGAGCTGGTCTTTGCCCGGGATGAGGAGACGGAGGCCAACGCAGAGATATACACCTGGTATGAGGAGACCGTCATCTCCGACGTGCGGGACGCGCTGGCCGAGCAGTGGCACTGGTCCGACCGGCAGATCGACCTGGCTCTTCAGCGGGGCGGCCTGCGTATCTACACCTGCTACGATCCGGATCTTCAGGCCGTGGTGGACGAGGTGTACACCAACCGGGAGAACCTGGACTACACCTCCAAGGACGGCCAGCAGATGCAGTCGGCCATCTGCGTCATCGACAACCAGACGGGCGACGTGGTGGCCATCGCCGGCATGTTCGGCGACAAGACGGTGAACCTGGGCAGCAACTACGCCAACTCGGGCCACCGGCAGCCCGGTTCCTCCTTCAAGCCCCTGGCCGTCTACTCCCCGGCCCTGGAGTTCAACAAGCTCAACCCCTACTCGGTGCTGGACGACTACCCATACCGGATGAACGGCAGCAAGGTCTGGCCCCTGAACTCGGGCGCCCCCAACTACAGGGGCCACCTCACCATGCGGGAGGCCCTGATGCGGTCGCTGAACACGGTGGCCGTGCGCATCATGAACGACTATGTTACCCCCGAGGAGAGCTTCAAATTCGTCCAGGACCGCTACCACATCGACCTGGAGGAGGGCCGGATGGTGGGCAGTGAGTGGAAAACTGACATCACCGAATCGCTGGCCATGGGCGGCCTTACCGACGGCACCAACGTCCGGGACATGGCCGAGGCTTACTCCGTCTTCCCCAACAACGGATATTATCAGGGCTCCCGCACCTTTACCCGGGTCACCCAGCTGGTGGACGGCCAGGAGGTCACCCTGATCGAGAACACCCTGACCCCCGAGCCGGTCATCAAGCCCACCACCGCCTGGTATATGAACGACATGCTCCAGCATGTGTTTGACGGCGCGGGCACTGCCGCCGGCCTGGGCATCCGGGGCCAGCACGCCGCCGGCAAGACGGGCACCACCAGCGAGAACTACGACCGCTGGTTCGCGGGCTATACCCCATACTACACCTCCGTCGTCTGGGTGGGCTATGAGCGCAACTACAAAATGAGCCTGAGGGGCGACAACCCCGCCGCGGTGCTGTGGAACAAGGTGATGACCGGGCTCCACGAGGGGCTGCCCGACAAGACCTATGACGATCCCGGCGGACGGCGCACCATCAATTACTGCATGGACTCCGGCCTGCTGGCCACCGAGCGGTGCGCCATGGACCCGCGGGGCAGCCGGACGGCCTCGGGCAGTATCTTCCCGGAGAGCTTCCCGGAGGGGAAGGTCTGCGAGATGCACAAGGAGGAGAATATCGTCACCGTCTGCACCGAGTGCCCCGTCCTCAAGGAGGACGGCACCCCCACCGGCCTGTACCACCTGGCGGGGGAGTTCTGTCCGGAGGAGAGCAAGCGGCAGATCTGCCTGCCCAGCTTCGGAAGGGAGCAGCTGGGCTCCGCTGTGGCGGGGGACGCCCAATGGGACTATGAGGCGGCTATCGCCCATGGACCGTGTACCCTTCACACCGAGGCGCCCATCCCCGAGGACCCCACCGACCCCAACTATCCCTATGATCCTACCGACCCCAACTTCCCTTACGATCCCACTGACCCCGTCTATCCCCCCGACCCGGATGAGCCGGCCGATCCCGACGACCCAGGTGGGACGGATACCTCGATCCATCCGCTGCCGCCCGTTGGCGATCTGGCCGGGTAGCGGGACAGGCACCTTTTCCCGGCGCCGCGGACAGTTTGCCCGCGGCGCCGTTTTGCCGGAAACTGTGTATTTTGTCAAAAATCTGCCGGGGAAACGGGAGAAACTTTCTCCGCTTCCACAGGAATTTCTGGTTGCGGCGGGAGGGGGCGGTATGTTACAATAGACCACAGCACAAAAACAAATGACCACATAACGCGGACGATACAACCCCCGCGGACAGGAGGAACCTATGAGCGGTCCGGCAAAATATTTTATTGTGGAGGCCAGAGCCATGCCGGAGATTTTCCGGAGGGTGGCCGAGGCCAAGCGCCTGCTGGAGACGGGGGAGGAGAAGACCGTCAACGGAGCGGCCCAGGCGGTGAGCATCAGCCGCAGCGCCTTCTATAAGTACAAGGACGCGGTGCGGCCCTTCAACGATATGCTCCACGGCCGCATCGTCACCTTCCAGGTGCTGCTCAAGGATGAGCCGGGGGTCCTGTCCGGGGCGCTGAACGTGCTGGCGGGCACCGGGGTGAACATCCTCACCATCAACCAGAGCATCCCGTCCAACGGCTGCGCCGTGGTCACCATAACGGCGGAGACCTCCGCCATTCAGGACTCCCTGGAGGAGGTGCTGGCCAGCCTGTCCGCCGGCGCCGGAGTCATCAAATGCGAGATTCTGGCAGGATAACAGATTTGGAGGAGACGAATATGGTAAACGTAGCGATTTTGGGCTTTGGCACCGTGGGCTCCGGCGTGGCCGAGGTGCTCACCACCAACGGCGGGCTCATCGACCGCCGGGTGGACGACCTGGTGCGGCTGAAATATATTGTGGACGTGCGGGACTTTCCGGACAGCCCCTACAAGGACCTGTTTGTGAAGGACTTCGCCGTCCTGGAGAACGATCCGGAGCTGGACATCGTGGTGGAGACCATTGGAGGGGCCACCATCGCCCTGGACTTCACCACCCGGGCGCTGAAGGCGGGCAAGAGCGTGGTCACCTCCAACAAGGAGCTGGTGGCCACCCACGGCTATGAGCTGCTCCAGCTGGCCAGGGAGCACGGGTGCAGCTACCTCTTTGAGGCCAGCGTGGGCGGGGGCATCCCCATCCTGCGGCCCCTGACCTCCTGCCTGGCCGCCAACGAGCTGGAGCAGGTCACCGGTATCCTCAACGGCACCACCAACTATATCCTCACCCGGATGATCCGGGCGGGGCTCACCTTCGACCAGGCCCTGGCCGAGGCCCAGGCCAACGGCTACGCCGAGAAGGACCCCACCGCCGA
>CANSSJ010000097.1 GCA_947649625.1 uncultured Bacillota bacterium
AAGTCCTGCGGCGCAGGGCTTCCGGGGCTTTTTTGGTAGACATTTGGTAGACGGGGGAATGAAACACTCGGCAGAGACAGATCAATATTCAGCTCAAGTTGTTTACCGTTATGTGGCTATGAAAAAGACACGGTTGCTTCTCAATCAGTCTGAAGGAGTGCCCTTTGCAGGATCTATAGGGGAATATCGGGCTTTATCTGCGGGAGAGGGATTTTGAATAATGACTGTCTTATCCTCTCCACCTGCCAGCCTGCCGCCCAACATTCCGGCAACCAGGGCCTTTATGTCGATGCCCATGCTCTGAGCAATGCCATCGGTGACCTGGGAGGTTCCGGTGATAATATCCTCCAGCAGCTTGGCGCTGTTCCCCTCGCCGTACATGGTGATCTTGTCCACCTTGGACAGGGGCTCCGCCACATTCTTGGCGATCTGAGGCAGGGCCTGCATGACCATCTCGATGACGGCGGCCTCGCCGTATTTCTTCATGGCCTCAGCCTTTTTGTCAATGCCCTCGGCCTCGGCCAGCGCCTTGGCACGGATGGCTTCCGCTTCCGCCTTACCTACAGCGGCAATGCCCTCCGCTTCCTGTTCCTTTGTGTATCTCTGGGCTTCGGCGATCTTCATCTCCGCCTCGGCCTTCTGCTCCTGCTCATAGCGGGCCGCCTCCGCGTCCTTCTGGCGCTTGAACAGCTCGGCCTCCGCCTCCTGCTGCTGACGGTAGCGCTCAGCGTCCGCCTTGGCCCGGATCTCGGCCTCCAGCTTCTGCTTCTCTACCTCTACCTCATACTGTTTCAGCTCGGCCTGGCGCTGGGTCTTGGCAATCTCCGCGTTGACGGTGGCAGTCTCAATGCTCTTGCGCTGCTCCTGGCTCTGGATCTCATAGGCGGCGTCGGCCTCGGCCTTTTTGCCGTCGGCCATGATCTTCAGTTCAGCCCGCTTGATCTCCAGCTCGGTCTGCTTCTGGGCGATCTGGGTGTCCGCCTGGACCCGGGCCTCGTTGGACTCCCGCTCCGCCTGGGCCTGGGCGATGGCGATGTCCCGGTCGGCCTGGGCCTTGGCGATGGCGGCGTTCTTTTTGATAAGGCTGGTGTTGTCGGCGCCCAGGTCCTTAATAAGTCCGTTTTCGTCGGTGACATTCTGGATATTGCAGGAGAGGATCTCGATGCCCAGCTTATCCATGTCCTTGCTGGCCTTCTGCATCACCTGGTCGGAGAAGGAGTCCCGGTCGGTGTTGATCTCCTTGAGGGACAGGGTTCCGATGATCTCACGCATATTGCCCTGGAGGGAGTCCTGGAGGTCCCGGGTGATCTCCTCGGGCCGCTTGTTCAGGAAGTTTTTGGCCGCCAGCTTGATGCCCTCCGCGTGGGGGGAGATCCGGACCTTTGCCACGGCGTCCACATTAACGTTGATAAAGTCGCTGGTAGGGACGGACTGCTCCGTCTTGATGTCCACCGTCATCTGGCCCAGGTACAGCTTGTCCATCCGCTCCAGGAAGGGAACGCGGATCCCGGCCCGGCCGATGAGCACCTTGCTCTCTTTCTTCAGGCCGGAAATGATGTACGCCTGGTCGGGCGGGGCCTTGACATAACCCAGCAGGAAAATGACGGCCACGATCACAACAATCACAATAGCGGGAAGTACACGCAAAATAATGTCAAGCACAGGGACTCCTCCTTTCAAAATAAACACATGGATATTTTTCTATATAAACAAGCCGGGCCGCGGGGATAGGTGCCGGCTTGGAATTTCTTATGTCATGCCGGTGATGTCCCCCCGCATGGCGGCGAGGCGCTCCAGGGCCTCAACCTCGGCCTCCAGGCTCCGCCGGCCCCACTCCTGGCGGAACTGCCCGGCGTCGGTAATCACTTGGGACAGCACGTTTACCACCCGCAGGCAGAGGGCCGCCTTTTCCCCGGTGTCCCAGCCCTCCCGCTCCGCCTGGGCCAGTTCCCCCAGGGTGAGCTCCAGCGTTTGGAGGTAGTCGGATTCCAGCCGGGCCGCGGTCTGGCCCTCCAGGGAGCCGCGGTGCCGGAGGACAAGCGCCTCCAGGCTTTCCAGTGCCGTCAGCACGTAGGGCGTTTCAACGGGGGCCGCCGCCCGCCTGATTCGGGTAATGACCCCCTGGACGCCGCTGTCACAGGCGGAGGAGCTCAGGAACCGCCGCATCACAGGGGCGAGTCCGTCGAAGCTCTGGGACACCGCGGCCAGCCGCTGCTCATAGGGGGCAAAGCCGGCGGAGTCCGCCTCCGGACAGGACTTCATGGCGGGGATCAGGACGCGCTCCACGTCCCGCAGCTCCTCCGCGATGGAGGCCAGACCGTCCGTGTAGCTGTCCAGGATCGTGAGGTCCCTCTGCTCCAGCGAGCCGGCGCTTTTTCCGGAAAACAGGGCCTTGCAGGCGCTGGAAGCCTCCGCGGCCTTGTCCTTCAGCTCGTCGCCGCACAGCAGCCGGATCCGCTCCATGGGGAGCCCGGTGATGGAGGCGGGGATCGCGATGTGAATGGAGGTCAGAGACCGCCGGATCTCCGCGCACAACCGCTCCAGCCGCTCCTGCCTCTGTGGGGCCGGCCCCTGCCCGGGGACCGGCCGGGCCTCTGAGGACCGCAGCCGGCGGGGGGAGCCGCCCTGCGGCGCCGCGGTGACCTCGAAAGGGATCCGTTTTTCCTTGCCCACCTTTGTGGCAAAAATGGTAAAGGCGGTCGTCATGCTCAACCCCATCTCCCTGCAAGCCTGCTCCATATTTTTTTTAATGTCCTCGTCCATCCGAAAGTTGACCATGACCTGCGCCATGAATGTCACCTCCTGCACTTCTATTATATCATTTATAAAGCAAAATGCAACATATTTCTTTACAAATGACGTATAAAATTTCCGCCTCCACATAGTGCGGTGCGCGGACTGTCAGCCGGCGTCCAGAGGTGCGAAGATGGCCTGGGCAGTCTGGATAAAGAGATTTCCAGCCTTTGAGATATATTTTCCCTTCTTGCGGACAATGCACAGCTTGCGCTGGCAGGAGGGGACGGCGATGGCGTAGAGGCAGATATTTGGGCAGCTGTTCCCGTAGCGGAACAGGGTGTCGGTCACAAAGCTGGAGCCCAGGCCGTATGCCGTATACTGCAGGGAGGTGTTCAGCTGATCCAGCTGGAGGACCACCTGGGGCTGGAGCCTGTAGTGCTGGAACACTGCGCTGGCCCGCTGGTACATATCGTTTTCGCTCTTCAGCAGGATAAAGGGCTGCTCCAGCGCGGTGCGGGCAAGTCCATCCGGAAGATATTTTCTGTTTTGCCTGATCCCTGCCAGCTCCGGCAGGGTGATCCGATACGCCGCAAGCCTGGCGTTGATGGGGTTTTCCGCTGAGACGGCCAGAAGGATCTGCTCCTGAAAGAGATCGTGGTAGATGAGGGAGGGGTCCTCGGTGCTGGGACTGTCGATCACGACGTCCAGCGCCCCCGCGTGGAGCATCTGGCGCAGGGAAAATGAGTTCTCCTCCACTGTCTCAAAGACGATTCTGGGATAGTCGGGGAGGATGCGCTGCAAAATCAGCGGAAGAATATTGGAGAGGATGTAGTTGGAGCCGCCGACGCAGATACGCCCCTTGTTCAGGTTCTGGATATCCCACAGCTTCTCGTTGAGGATCGCCTCGTTCCGGGCCGTATCCTCGATAAATTCCATGTACGCCTGGCCCGCCTCTGTCAGTTCCAGCGGCACGGCGCTGCGGTCAAAAATCGCCGCCCCCAGCTCAGCCTCCGCCTTTTTGACCATGGCGCTGAGAGAGGGCTGAGAAATGTAGAGCTTCTCAGCCGCCTTTGTAAAGCTGCGCTGTTCATATACCGCTTTGATGTATCTCATCCGTGTATCCATCCGCGACGCCCCATTTATAGTTTTTTATCTATGACACATATATGCTCATTTATATTTGATTATATAACGTGGCTAAAATATAATCAAGCAGAAAGGGTGATATTTGTGAAAAATTCTGAGCGGCCTATTATTGTGTTCGATTCCGGCCTGGGTGGGATCAGCGTATTGAGAAAGCTGATCCAGGTCATGCCCCGGGAGAAGTTTATGTATTTTGGGGATTCGGCTAACGCGCCCTATGGGCCCCGGGACCCCCAGGAGGTGTGCCAGCTGACGGTGGACGGCATGGCGCAGTTTGACGCCCTCCAGCCGAAGGCCCTTGTGATCGCCTGTAATACCGCCACCGCCGCCGCCCAGGAGGCGCTGGAAAAGCGATATCCCCAGATCCCCGTGGTCGGCATCGAGCCGGCTGTGCGCCAGGCCCTTCAGGAGAATCCGGGCGGGCGCATCCTGTCTCTGGCCACCGCGGGGACGTTGGCCTCCTCCCGCTATCAGAAGCAGCTGAAGGAAGTGGAGGGACAGGGCGAGGTCGTCTCTGTGGCGGCGCCGGGGATCGTGAAATATGTGGAGGGCGGCATGAGCGACCATGAGGGGATCGTCGCCTATCTGCGCGAGCTGACCGCTCCCTGGCAGACGGCTCCTTTCCAGGGCGTTGTTCTGGGCTGCACCCATTTCCCCTTTGCCTGGGCGGAGGTCCAGGAGGCCCTGGGATACCCGGTCCGGTTCTATGAGCCCAGCAGCCGGATCGCCCAGGAGACCCGGGACAGGATCGTGGCCCAGAAGACCGCCAACGGGGATACAGACTGCGGCAGCGTTACCATCCAGAACAGCACCAACGCGGACGAGATGCTGAGCCTTTCCTGGAAGCTGCTGACGAACTGCTGAGGGATCTGAGAACATAAAAGCGGCGGTATTGATTACTCAATACCGCCGTTTTTGTATCTTTATTTATATAATTATGACGCTGTGCGCCTGCGCCCGCGGGCAATGGGCGCCGCTGCCCTGTTCAGAGGTTATCCATGCTGCGCAGGTAGGCCTCGGCGCCGTAGCGCAGGCAGCGCTGGAGCCGCCGCTCCCCCCGCTTGATGGTGCGGGAGACGGTAGACTTGTCCACCCCCAGCGACTCGCCGATCTCCCGCATGTTCTTGCCCTCAGCGTAGTACAGCAGCAGGACCTGCCGCTGCTTGGAGGTGACGTCCTCCCGCAGGCAGCGGATCAGGTTGCGCTTCAGGCGGCTGATCTCCCGGCTGTTGTCCGCCGCCATCTGCCGGGAGTACATGGCCATGTCGGCGGCGTAGAGCTTGCCTTTTCTATATCGTGTATTTGGCATTCCGGCGGTACCCCCTGTCATAGTAACGCTCGGTCAGTACGGCCAGCTCGTTGGCCTCCCGCAGCATGGTGGACAGCATCCGGATGCGGTCCTGGAGCTGGCAGCGCTGGTCGGCGTTTCTTGTGTGCTCCAGTTTATACTCCAGCTGGCAGATGCGCAGGTCCAGCGCGTGGGCGTGGGCCCGGTATTCCAGCGATAATTCAGCTAACGTCATGGTGTTCCCTCCTTCGTGTACAGCGGTCCAGACACCGGGCGCACAGACGGCCGTCCCGGTCGTATTGATACTGTTCTCCGCCGCATCGGGGGCAGATCCAGGCCGGGCGCCGGGCCTGGCAGTCCCGCAGGGACGGAGCGAAAAAAATTTGTTTTATTACTTGACATACCTGCCTTTCTTTGCTATAATAGCGTTCGCTGTTGGTGGACAGCCGCCATGTGCTGGTGTAGCTCAGCCGGTAGAGCAGCTGATTTGTAATCAGCAGGTCGGGGGTTCGAATCCGTCCACCAGCTCCACGTCGACGCAAGTTTCGGATCGCTCGCTTCCGTGCAGGCACGAAAGCTCGTTCCCTTCACTGCGTCTCCTTTCCAAATCGAACCCGCTGAGCTGGACTTCGATTTGGGGGGCCGCCTGCGGCGGCCTTGACAACTAAATCTGGAGGAGTTCCCGAGTGGCCAAAGGGGGCAGACTGTAAATCTGTTGCGTTTCGCTTCGGTGGTTCGAATCCACCCTCCTCCACCAGAAAAACGGTGATCCCGTCAGGGGTTGCCGTTTTTTGATTGAGGATGGACCGGAGGTAGTCCGGGTGGAGAATGAGAAGAGCGCGGATATAGAACGTTTGTTCTATATCCGCGCTTAGCATACTACAAATCGAGCTGTGTGTCAACCGGGTCGATCCATCGTTTTTTAAGGCAGAGACCGATAAAACGGACTGATGGGGAGAAAAGGACCTCTTTTTTTAAATCGTGACGGGATATGAAAAGGTCCCCGGCGTGAGCCGGGGACCGGGCAATTAAAAATACTTTTTCACGCCTTCGGGGGCAAGGGATTCGTCGTCACTGATGGTAATGGTGAATTTGATGTTGTGCCGCTCAGCAAACTTATTCAGCCAGTCCAGGAATTTCTCTGTCTCATGGTCGCAGTCGCCGCCCACGATCTTGGTAAGGCTGTCGATGAAGATGTGGGT
>CANSSJ010000098.1 GCA_947649625.1 uncultured Bacillota bacterium
GCACCCCCACCTCGGAGAAGGTGCGGTAGCGCTTCATCATCTCGGTGACCGCCCATTGCAGGGCTCCGGCGGCCTTCTTGGGGTCGGTGACCACCGGGATGAGCAGATGGGGGATGCCGTTGTAGATGCCCAGCTCCACCATCTTAGGGTCCACCATGATGAGGCGGACCTCCTCCGGGGTGGCCTTGTAGAGCAGAGAGGTGATGATGGTGTTGGTGCAGACAGATTTACCGGAACCGGTGGTGCCGGCGATAAGCAGATGGGGCAGCTTGCCGATGTCGCCGATGATGGCCTGACCGCTGATGTCCTTACCCACGGCAAAGGAGGTCTTGGACTTGCTGGCGGCAAAGGTGGCGGAGCCGATGACCTCCCGGATGCTCACCGGGGAGACCACCTTGTTGGGCACCTCGATGCCCACCACGGAAATTTTATCGGGGATGGGGGCGATGCGTACCCCCGCGGCCCCCAGGGCCAGGGCGATGTCGTCGGCCAGGTTGGTGAGCTTGTTCAGCTTGACACCCTGCTCCAGGGCCAGCTCATACCGGGTGACCGAGGGCCCCCGGACCACGTTGATGATGTTGGCGTCGATGCCGAAGGAGTGGATGGTGTCCCCCAGCCGCTGGCGGTTGGCGTTCAACTCCCCCAGGGCCTCGCCGCCAATCTCTCCGCCGCTCTCGCTGAGCAGGGACAGGGGCGGATACTGGTAGGGGGGCGTCTCCTGGCTCATGGTCTGCTGGATCTCCATGTCCACCTGGGCGGCCTCGCTGGCCGCCTCCTGGGCCGTCACCTTGTTCAGCAGGGCGTTGGGGGTGGGGACCGCTGTGGGGGGGATGGGCGGCGACACAGGGGGCGCGGCCGGCGGCGGAGCTGCCGGGGTCTCCACAGGGGCGGGGCGGGTGGCGGGAGGCTCTGGGGCCGGCGGGACAAAGACCGCCGGTTCCGGTGGGAAGATATGGGACGCCGCCCGCTCCCCCGGTTGTGTAATGGGCTCGGGTTTGGAGATGGCGGGAAAATCGGGGTCGGGCGCGGGCGTATGCCGCCCGGCGGCCGCCTTCGGGGGCGCTTCCTCCGGCTCTTCCGGCTCCGCCGGGGCCGTCTGCCTGGCTTTCAGGAGCTGGTCGGGAGAGGGCACCCGGGGACTGCGGTTGAAAAAGCCCTTTTTCTCCTCCTTAGGCGGCTCCCTGCCCACCAGCGGGCCGTCCTCCACCGGAATGTCGATGGCGGCCCGTGAGGCCGTCCGGGTCTGGACCGGCTCCTCCCGGCGCTCCCGCCCGGGCCGGCGCTCCTTGCGCGGAGCGGGTTCCAGCTCGGGCTCATACTCGTAGCGGGGACGGCTGAAGATCCAGTCGGCGATATCCATCACCGTGCGGTTGAAAGCGGCCAGCCCCAGCAGAAGCCCGGCCAGCAGCGAGACGATGGCCGCGCCGATTTTGGTGAACAGGGAGACAAAGCCCTGGCCCAGAACGCCGCCCAGGCCGCCTCCGGACTGTAAAGCCTTTCCGCTTTCCACCAGTGTCCCCCACAGCTGCCCGTCCCACTCCAGCGGCTCGGCCAGCAGGGCGTGGAGGAAGCAGGAAAAGATCACCGGCAGCAGCAGGGCGCAGGTCACCCGCAGCCGCACCGGGCGGCCCCGGTGGAACATGAGGATGTAGCTGGCCAGAAGCAGGGCAGGCGGGGTCAGCCAGAAGCCGTAGCCCAGCAGACCCTTGATGAGGCCGCAGAACAGGTCGATGAAGATGGCCTCCATATTGAAATAGCCCAGCCCGGCGAAGATGGCCAGCAGCAGGCAGACCACCGCTCCGATCTCCCGGCGGTAGGGCTGTCTGGGCGGCGGGGCCTGCTTTCGGCTCTTCCCCGGGGCTGCGGCCCGGCGTCCGCCGCTGTTGGAGGAGGATCGGCTCACGCCGGAGGCGGCTCTGCTCCCCCCTGTTTTCTTCTGTGTAGCCATATGTATATCGTTCCTTTCAAGATCAGAGCGCCGGGACAAAGCTCCAGCCCATGATGTTCAGCAGGATAAACAGCGCGCCGGCCCCCCAGCAGTAGAAAGCGAAGGCGCCGAACCGTCCCTTGTCGGCCAGCAGCTTTACCAGTTGGATGGAGAAATAGCCCACCACGGCGGCGACGGCCATGCCCAGGAGATACTTGGGCAGATTTTCCGCCGGGACGCCCCCCTCCAGCTCCATCACGTCCAGTACCTTCAATAAGGTGGCCCCCAGCACGGCGGGCAGGGACATGAGGAAGGAGTACCGCACGGCGAATTTCCGGTCGAAGCCCCGGACCATACCGGCGGAGATGGTGCAGCCCGACCGGGACAGTCCCGGAATGGTGGCCACCCCCTGGGCCACGCCTACCAGCAGCACGTCCAGGAGGGTGGCATTTTTGGCGGTCTTATGTCCTCGGGCCATCTGGTCGGAGAGGAACAGGATACAGCCCGTCACCAGCAGGGCGCAGGAGACGAAAATGGGGTTGCTCCCCAGGGCCTCCACCTCGTCCTTGACGGGCAGGACCAGGAACAGGGGCAGGGTGCCCACGATGATGAGCAACACCATCCGCCGGGCCTCCGGCGGGCGGCCCCGCCGGGGCTGGCGGGAGAACAGATCCCCGAAGAAGCGGAAAAACTCCACGATCATCTCCCAGATGTCCCGCCAGTAGACCACGCACACCGCCAGCAGGGTGGCGAAGTGGAGCAGGACGTTGAAGAGCTTGTCGGGCTCAGGCATTCCGAAAAAGTATTGGAACAAAGTCAGATGGCCCGAGCTGGAGATGGGCAGAAATTCAGCCACGCCCTGGACAAAGCCCAGGATGGCGGACATAAAATAGCTCAAAGGTATGTACCCCCTAAAATGGGCGGGTGCCCATAAAATCACTAAATACTATATTAGCACAAGCCGGGGAAAAATACCAGTGTTTTTATTGCGGCCCGGCGGCAGTCAAAAAGGCGGGGTCTCCCCCGCCTTTTCAGCGCTTTTTCTCCTCGATCATCCCGTACAGGCACTCCAACGCGTCGGACAGGCCGCCGATCTGGTCGATCAGCCCCAGCTCCACCGCCTCCTCGCCGTAGATGACGCTGCCCACGTCGGCGGCCAACTCCCCGGTCTGAAGCATCAGCTTTGTAAAGGCCTCCCGCTTGATATGGCTGTTGGCGGTGACGAACTGCAAGATCCGCTCCTGGATGCGCTCGAAGTAGTAGAAGGTCTGGGGCACGCCGATAACCAGTCCGTTGAGCCGCACCGGATGGATGGTCATGGCCGCCGAGGGGGCTATGAAGGATTTTTTTGCCGACACCGCCAGAGGTACGCCGATGGAGTGGCTCCCCCCCAGCACCAGGGAGACAGCGGGCTTGGACATGGAGGCGATCACCTCCGAGATGGCCAGCCCGGCCTCCACGTCTCCCCCGCCGTTGTTCAGCAGGATGAGCAGGCCGTCGATCTCCTCACTGCCCTCAATGGTGGCCAGCAGGGGCAGGACGTGCTCGTACTTGGTGCTCTTTGTCGTGGGGGGCAGAAGCTGATGGCCCTCGATCTGCCCCACGATGGTCAGCACATAGATGGTCCCCCGCTCCCCCCGGATCACCGACGACCCCAGGTCTATAATGGGCTGGATGTCCCCCTCCTGGGGCAGCTGGTCCTTTTCTTCGTCCATGGATGTTCCCTCCTTTTTGCCTTAGTCTGTGCTGAAAGGAGGTTTTCTACCCCCAAAACGCCGCTCTACTTTTCGTAGGTTGCCTTTTCGACAATTCTGCGCTAGACTTGGAACGACGAAAGGAGCAAATCTTATGGACAACATTCAATTTGGGGCCTTTATCGCTCAGCTGCGGAAGGAACAGGGCCTCACTCAAAAGGAGCTGGCCGACCGGCTGAACGTTACCGATAAGGCCGTCTCAAAATGGGAGACAGGCAAGGGGTTTCCCGACCTGAAGCTGCTGGAGCCCCTGGCTCAGGCGTTGGGGGTGTCCCTGGTGGAGCTGATGCAGGGGAAGCGCCAGGAGACAGACACCCTCACCGTGGCCGAGGCGGACGCGGCGGTCTCCCAGGCCCTGGGGCAGTCAGAGCGGGCCACCGCCCGGCGGTATCTGCACCTGTTTCGGTGGTTCCTCACCGGCGGCGGCGTTCTGAGCCTGCTGTGGCTGTTCACCACTTTTTTCAGCTCTGTTTGGACAGAACTGTATGAAAAATTCTTCCTATCCTCCATTGGCGGAGCCGACGGGCCTACCGTCATCGTCACCGCCACCCACACGCTCAATCCTGTGGAGACCTTTCTGGCGCTGGGCGTCCCGTTGGCTTTGCTGGTTCTATTCACCGTCCTGGCCGTCAAGGTATGGCGGCTGGAGAAAAAGCTGAAATAACCGTAAAAGCCCCGGACCACATTCTGGTCCGGGGCCTCTGCTTCTATTCAGGCACATCCTGATTCTCAGAAGTGCCAGCCAAGCAGTCCACAAGCCGTTTCCCCAGCTCTTTCCCTGGCCGGGAATTTTCCACCATCAGCTGGAACATGACGCCGTCCTCTACAAAATACGCCTGGGTGTACTGACCATCCTCACCCTTGACGAAATATGCCCTGCGCCCTTCCGCGTATTCATAGACATCATCCGCTTTCACGGCCTCTACTCCATAGCCATACACCTCTTGGGTATGGCCCTCCAGCAGAAACATACCGTTCATATGAGTTGTCTCACCCTCTGTTCCTACCGTCATGCAGATATGGCCGGTGCGCCAGCGGCCGGAGACATCAAGCACGATATCGGTCATTTGAAGCTCTCCCGCTCCCGGCAGGGTCATCCCGGTGGCCTCGGTAAAACTGTTGTAATCCTTGAACTCAGAAATTCCATTCGGATATTTGGCCAGGTAGCCCTCCAGATCAAAAGCTACCGGCGTCAGCTCATCCAGCGCCACCTTTTGTTCCCCCAGCCACAGGCCGAAGGTCTCCCCCAGTACGCCGCTGGCCATTGCTGTACAGGACAGGGCCAGCGCGACCAGCGCCGCCGCCAGTACAATATATCTCTTTTTGAGCCTTTTCATAGAAGTCACATTCCTTTCCGCCTGCGGCTCCGATGCCGCGGCCAGCAGTTTTTGCAGCATTTTCTCTTTTGTTTCATCACTGGGGAGAATCCTGTCATATGCGGAGCAGATTTCCTTATTCTTCATTCAAATTCACCGCCTAACATTTGTTTTAGTTGTTTCCGGGCCCGGGCGAGCCGGGTACGGACCGTAGCCTGCGGACAATCCAAGATCGAGGCGACCTCCTTGGCGTCGTAGCCCTCGTAATAGTAAAGGTAGACCGCCGCCTTGTAGTGCTCAGGCAGTGCCAGGACTGCCTCCAGGGCCTGAGGATCCCGCCTGGGAGCGGCCAGCTCCAGGTGGTCCTCCAGGGGCTCGTCCCGGCGCCAGGCCCGCTTCAGCGCGTCCTTGCACAGGTTGGAGGCGGTCACGATCAGCCACGCTTTTTCGTGCTCTTCCGACCGGAAGGGCTGGAAATACGCCCGCAGAAAGGCCTCCTGCACCATATCCTCTGTATCTGCCCTGTTCTTCATAAAAGAGTAACAGACCCGCCAGACCGTGTCCACATGGCGGTGATACAGCGCGGTGAGCTCCTGGTCTGTACACCGCAAAGAGTCCATTCTTCACCCCCCTTTCACCTTAGATACGACCTAAGCCGGGAAAATGTTTCATACTCAGAAAATTTTCAATGAAAAGCAGCGGGGGCCGCTCTTCTGCGGTCCCCGCTGTGTGCCTATCTCAATTTTATAATGCTTCAAATACCGCTTTCATTCCCTTGAAGGTCATATAGCAGTCCAGCTTGCCCACCGTCTCGAAGGGGGCGTGCATGGACAGGACCGGCACGCCGGCGTCCAGGGTGTCGATGTTCCGCTCGGCCATATAGGCGGCCACGGTGCCGCCGCCGCCGGCGTCCACCTTGCCCAGCTCGGCCATCTGCCAGACCACGTTGGCGTTGTCCAGCACCCGGCGCACCCGGGCCACCACCTCGGCGGAGGCGTCGGAGGCCCCGGACTTCCCCCGGGCCCCGGTGTACTTGCACAGCCCCATGCCGTAGTTGACAAAGGCGCTGTTGCGCTTCTCATACACATCGGCGAAATTGGGGTCGTAGGCCGCCGTCACATCGGCGGACAGGCAGAAGGACTTCTCGAAGCAGGCCCGCAGAGGGACCCCCTGGGCCTGGCACAGGTCCTCCATAAAGGTATCAAAGGCGGCGGACTTCATGCCGGTGACCCCCTCGGAGCCGATCTCCTCCTTGTCGG
>CANSSJ010000099.1 GCA_947649625.1 uncultured Bacillota bacterium
CGGCAGGAGCCGAAGCGCCGCAGGTCCAGATACCACCAGTAGTCGTGGGGGTCCAGGCCCAGCTCGCCCATCCGGGCCTCCAGCACCTCATGCCGCTCCTCGCGCTGGGAGCCGCCGATGATCTCCCCGATGCCGGGCACCAGGCAGTCGGCGGCGGCCACCGTCTTCCCGTCGTCGTTGAGGCGCATATAGAAGGCCTTGATCTCCTTGGGGTAGTCGGTGACGAAGACGGGGCACCGGAACACCTGCTCGGTGAGGTAGCGCTCGTGCTCGGTCTGGAGGTCGCAGCCCCACTCCACTTTGAAGTCGAACTTGTCGTTGTTCTTCTTGAGGATCTCCACCGCCTCGGTGTAGCTCACCCGGCCGAAGTCGGAGGAGGCCACATGCTCCAGCCGCTCCTTCAGGCCCTTGTCCACGAAGGAGTTGAAGAAATTGATCTCGTCGGGACACTTCTCCAGTACAGTCCGGATGACATACTTGATCATGGCCTCGGCATTGTCCATATAGTCGCTCAGGTCGGCAAAGGCCATCTCGGGCTCGATCATCCAGAACTCGGCGGCGTGGCGCTGGGTGTTGGAGTTCTCCGCCCGGAAGGTGGGCCCGAAGGTGTACACATTGCCGAAAGCCATGGCGAAGTTCTCGGCGTTGAGCTGGCCGGAGACGGTGAGGCTGGTCTGTTTGCCGAAGAAGTCCTTGGTGTAGTCGATCTGGCCGTCCTGGGTACGGGGCGGGTCGTTCAGGTCCAGGGTGGTCACCTGGAACATCTCGCCGGCCCCCTCGCAGTCGGAGCCGGTGATGATGGGGGTGTGGACATAGACGAACCCCCGGTCCTGGAAGAAGCAGTGGATGGCGTGGGCGGCCACGCTCCGCACCCGGAAGGCGGCGGAGAACAGGTTTGTTCTGGGCCGCAGGTGCTGGATGGTGCGCAGAAACTCGATGCTGTGGCGCTTCTTCTGCAGGGGGTAGTCGGGGGTGGAGGGGCCCTCCACCGCGATAGAGGCGGCCTTTACCTCCAGGGGCTGCTTGGCCTCCGGCGTGAGCACCACCTCTCCCCTGACAATGAGGGCGGCCCCCACGTTCTGGCCGGCGATCTCCCTGTAATTCTCCAGGACGCCGGCGTCCATGACCACCTGGAGGTTCTTAAAGCAGGAGCCGTCGTTGAGCTCAATAAAGCCGAAACCCTTCATATCCCGGATGGTCCGGGCCCAGCCCATAACGGTAACAGTCTGTCCGCCCAGGCGCTCCTGGTCGGCAAAGATGGCGGCGATGGTGGTGCGTTCCATATGATCCTCTCCATATCGTGCAAAATCAATGGCCTTACGCGGATGTCCGGGTAAGACCTCCTTATTATAATGGCTTTTGCCTCATTTGACAAGTGTTACGGTTGTGTTTATTTTAGCCCCAATGCCTTTACATCGAAGACGTGGTATGCTATACTATAGATTGAGCGATTATCTGCCCATTAAGAACAGGAGCCGGCCTTTCCGGCCGAATAATCCCTGATCGGGCAAGGAGTGAACAATATGCGACGCAGCAAAGGAGACGGCGCCCTCACACAGTGGACCAGCTGGCGAATCCTATGGATTCTGGTGCTGTTCATCGCGATAGCAGCTGCTGGCATGATGGTCAGCCAGCAGCTGCTGCTGGACAACGCCCGTACCATGGGTAAAAATCTGGTCACCAGCTACTCCACTGACGAAGACAGTCAGTTTAACTCGTATGACCGCATTCTCACCTTGGCCATGTACTATATGGAGGATATGGTCAGCGATGGGGTGGACACCGCCGAGTTTGAGAACTGGCTGGCGGACTTCTTCGAAAAAAGCGCAGACCTGCTCAATACCAGGAGCTTGGACATCTACGCTGTGCTGAACGGAGAAGTCATCTCCGCTGGGGGAACACGGGGCTGGGATTACGACTATCAAAGTCAGTCCTGGTACCGGCAGGCTATGGATGCGCAGGGCAAGGTGATCTTCACCGACGCCTACGCCAGTGATTCCTACGGCGGAGAGATGGTGGTCACCATTGCCGTCTCCGCCGCCGGGAGCGATAATGCCGTCGCCCTCGACGTGCCGCTGGACCGCTTCCGCGATGATCACACGGTTCAGGAACTACCTGTGGGCGGAGCCTATTATGTGCTGGACCGGCGGGGCACCCTGCTGTACTACAGCGTCCCCTTCGAGGCCACGGAAGAGGCTCTTCAGGAGTACGCGATGGACTTGTTTGAGCGGGTCAATCGTGGGGAGCTGGACGGCAAGGACAACGAGATCATCGGCATGCAGAAGCTCACCCGTGGACTGTACTACCAGCACGCCGAGAACGGCTGGCTGTGTATCCTCACCGTCCCCTATGAGACGCTGCTCCAGGGGGTGCAGAGCATCTTGGTGTGGTACGCCGCAGGATTTATTTTCTTCCTGCTTATCGCCGTGGGCATGTGGCTGCGGGACCGCAAGCTGAGCCGGGCCGCCAGGCGGAGCAGCGAGACCCTCCAGGTCATGGGAAACATCTATTACGCCTTCTACCGTATTAACATGGTGACGGGCACCTACGAGCTGACAAAACCTTCGGACTACGTTCGTGAGCGGATCTCCAGCTACACGGGGGACTACGACCGGCTTCTGGAGGTCATCGCCTCTGCCCTGGATGAGTGGACCAGGGAGGAATTTATCAGAAACTTTTCTCTGGACAATATCCGCCTGCTGGCTGAACAGAAGTCCCGGGACTTCGGCGGGGAGTTCCTCCGCCGCTTCGGCGATGAGGAGCGATGGATCAGCGTCCGCCTGCTCATTGACCCGGAGATCATGCCCGGCGAGGCGGTCATCTGCTTCCGGGACATCGAGAAAGAGAAGGAGGAGCAGCAGCAGCAGGTCTACCTGCTCAAGGGCGCGCTGTCCGCCGCGGAACAGAGCGAGCGATCTCAGAAGCAGTTCTTCTCCGTGATGAGCCACGATATGCGCACCCCGCTGAACATCATTATCGGCATGACCAACCTGGCTCTCCAGTCCGAAAACGACCCGGTAAAGATCCGGGACTACCTAAACAAGATCGGCGGCGCCAGCCAGCAGCTCCTGGCCCTCATCAACGACATTCTGGAGATATCCCGCCTGGAACAGGGCAACATCTCTATGGAGATCAAGTCCTTCAATCTTGTGGACGCCATGAACTCCTGGAGCTCCCCCTTCCAGGCCCAGGCCCAGGCCGCAGGCAAGACCTTCCAGCTCTCCATGGACGTACAGGATGTCATGATCAAGGGGGACCCGGCCCGGCTGGGGCAGATCATCAACAATCTGGTCTCCAACGCCATGAAGTTCACCCGGTCAGGGGACCGGATCTCCGTCACCCTGCGTCAGATGGACGAGGGCAGGCGCAACAACTACCTTTTCATTGTAGAGGACACCGGCGCGGGTATGTCGGAGGAATTTCTTCCCAAGCTCTTCGACCCCTACGAGCGGGAAATACGGTTCGGCGCCAAGGAGGTCATGGGCACCGGCCTGGGTATGCCCATCGTAAAGAATCTGGTTACCCGCATGGGCGGCCAGATCACCGCGAACAGCACCCTGGGCAAGGGGACGGTCTTCTCTGTCACCCTGCCCTTCGACGTGGGGGAGGCCCCCCAGGCCGGCCCGGCAGAGGAGGCTCCGCCCGCCGCGCAGCTGGAAAACCGGCACATCCTGCTGGCTGAGGACAACTTCCTCAACATGGAGATCGCCACCGAACTGCTCCAGATGCGGGGCGCTCAGGTGACCCCGGCGGAGAACGGGCGGGAGGCTGTGGAGGCGTTCCGGAACGCTGAGCCTTTCTTTTTCGACGCCATCCTGATGGATATGCAGATGCCGGAAATGGACGGCTACCAGGCCACCGAGACCATCCGCGCCCTGGACCGTCCGGACGCCAGGACCGTCCCCATTGTCGCGCTGACGGCCAACGCCTTCGCAGAGGATATCAGCCGTACCGCACAGGCGGGGATGGACGCCCATCTGGCCAAGCCCATTAACATTGAACAGTTGTGCGCCACGCTGATCAAGCTGATGGACCAGCGCGGCCCCAAACGGAACTCAACACCAACGGAAGGCGAGTGAACAAAAATATGGTTCCAAAAAGAGAGCAGCGTTATACCATTCTGGTTGCTGACGACTCAGAAATGAACCGCTCCATCCTGCGCTCCATGCTGGAGGAGTCCTATGATATCCTCGAGGCGGAGGACGGTCTCCAGGCGGTGGCTATCCTCCAGCAGATGGAACAGGAGATCGCCCTGGTCCTGCTGGACATCGTCATGCCCAATATGGACGGCTTCGGCGTGCTGTCCGCCATGAACAAATATAACTGGATCGACAGCGTGCCTGTCATTATGATTTCCGCCGAGAGCACCCACGACTTTATTGAACGGGCCTATGACATGGGGGTGACCGACTATATCAGCCGCCCCTTCGACATGATGGTGGTCCGCCGCCGGGTCATCAATACCATCATGCTGTACGCCAAGCAGCGCCGGCTGGCGGGGATGGTGAACGAGCAGATCTATCAGCGGGAGAAGGTCAACAACCTGATGATCTCCATTCTCAGCCACATTGTGGAGTTCCGCAACGAGGAGAGCGGCCTGCACGTTTTACATATCCAGACCATGACAGAGATCCTGCTGAAGAGCCTGATGCGCAAAACGGACAAGTACAAGCTGGACCGGGAGACCATCAATCTCATCAGCAACGCCTCCACCCTCCACGATGTGGGCAAGATCGGCATTCCCACCGAGATCCTGAACAAGCCGGGAAAATTCACCCCCGAGGAGTTCGCCATTATGAAGCAGCACTCCCAGATGGGGGCCGACATGATGAAGGGAGTCCCCGCTCAGGACGAGCCGCTGGTGAAATACGCCTATGAGATCTGCCGCTGGCACCACGAGCGGTACGACGGCCGGGGCTACCCCGACGGCCTGAAGGGAGAGGACATCCCCATCTCCGCCCAGGTGGTGGCTCTGGCCGACGTGTACGACGCGCTGACCAGCGCCCGGGTCTATAAGCCGGCCCACTCCCACGAAAAGGCGCTGTCCATGATCCTCAACGGGGAGTGCGGCACCTTCCAGCCCCTTCTGCTGGAGTGCCTGGTGGAGAGCAGCGACCTGATCCAGCAGGAGATGTCGCTGGACACCGCCCTCCGGGGCGACCTGCGGGCCGCCGAGAACACGGCGGCGGAGCTGGTGGAGTATGAGGATTTGTCCACGGTGGACCACACCCTCCATATCCTGGAGTATGAGCGCAACAAGTCCAGATTCTTTACCAGCACTGTCGAGCAGATATTATTCGAATACACGCAATATCCTCCGCTGTTGACCTTGTCCCCCTGGGGCGCCAGATGCCTGGGGCTGGATGAGACTGTTGTGGACCCCTACGGCAGCGACCGTGTGACAAACCGGCCGATCACAAGGCATCTGGCTAAACTCCTTCGCAATACCACCCCTGAGGAGCCTGTAGTAGAGTATAACTGCGACACGACCCTTGACGGCGTGCTCCGTCCGGTCCGGATCATCAGCCGGGCCATGTGGTCCTCTGAGGAGCCGCCCCAATACACCGGCGCCATCGGCGTGATACTGGAACGCACGGAACAGGAGGGAATGTTATGACCATTCAAGAGTGCTACGCCGCCCTGGAAGGCGACTATGAGGAGGTGCTGGGCCGGCTGTACAGCGAGGCGCTGGTCAGGAAATTCGTGGGCAAATTTCTGGCTGATCAGTCCTTCCAGCTGCTGGAGAGCAGCCTGAACGCGGAGGACTACGACGAGGCCTTCCGTGCCGCCCACACCCTGAAAGGGGTCGCCCAGAATCTCAGCTTTACCAGGCTGTACCAGTCCAGCCATGAGATCACCGAGGCTCTGCGCACCAAGGACTACACCCTGGCCGCCCAGCTGCTCTCCCCGGTCAGCCGGGATTATGAGCAGACCGTCGCCGCCATTCAGGCCTACCAGGCCAGCTCCACTTGAGAAAAAACCGGCGCGGCCCTTCGGGACCGCGCCGGTTTTTCATCCTCTTATATATGTACATCCCCGCCCCAAGGGAGAGGTAACGTAAGGAAGTTACCTCTCCCTCATTTTTTATAGTCAGCCG
>CANSSJ010000100.1 GCA_947649625.1 uncultured Bacillota bacterium
AGCAGGGCCAGCAGTTCTACGGCGGGGACGGCATCCTCTCCCACGGGGTGGAGAAAACTTTGGACAACGTGGGCCGGCTGGGGAAAATCGGGATGCGGTCCACCGATAAGGAGATTTTGCAGATCATGCTCCAGACCTGAACAGCAGAAGGCCCCCGGTACGAGCCGGGGGCTTTCGCGTTATTCAAACCACGCCACCGCCCGGATGGGGGAGCCGTCGCAATGTTCCAGCTTCAGGGGGAAGCAGCTGAACCAGAACAGATCGTCCCCGCACTGGTCCAGGTTTTTCAGGTTCTCGATGTTGACAATGTCCGTGTCCCGGAACAGTTCCTTATGCCGGGTCAGGTTGGTGTCGGCGATGGGGTCCAGGCCGATGACGTCGAAGCCGATGCCCTTGTACCGGCCCGCCTTGACGTAGGCCAGCACCTCGCCGTCGATACAGGGGTAGTCGCCGAAATAGGCGTCCGTCCCCCATTTTTTGTCCCAGCCCAGGCGGAACAGCAGGAAGTCCGCCCGGTCCGCCTTGTCCCCGTACCGCCGGATGTGGTCCATGGTGATAGCCCCGCCCTCGGGCAGGCCGGCGCAGTCGATGACCAGGGCTTTGCCGATAAACTGTTCCGGGGGGAGTTGGTCCAGGGTGGTACGGCCGGCGAAGAGGTGGGCGGGCGGGTCCATGTGGGTGCCCGTGTGGGTGAACATGGACAGCAGGGTCTCTTTGAAGCCGTCCTTCTCGTAGGTGTTGGCCGGCTCGAACTTCGGGGGCTCGGTGCCGGGGTAGACCGGCATGTCCGGCCGGATGGTGTGGGTCAGGTCGATCACTTTCATGGCGCGTACCTCCGTTCAGTGGTTGGCCATCTGGTAGATGTTCAGGAAATCCGCCTCATGGAGTACCTTGGCGGACCCCTTTTTGCCCCCGGAGGCGATATGGAGCATGTGGGCCATCTGCTCGACCTGCTCCGGAGTGGGGGCGATGCCCAGCTCGGAGAAGCAGGTGGGCATGTGGATGGAGCGGTAGAAGTCCTCCATGGCCTCGATGCCCCGCAGGGCGGTCTCCTCCGGAGTACCGGCGGGGTCTGCACTCATCACGTTGACGGCGAACCGGACAAAGCGGTCCAGGCAGTCCCGGTACACGTACCGGGCCCAGCTGCCCCAGACGGCGGCCAGACCGGCGCCGTGGGTCACGTCGAACATGCCGCCCATCTCGTGCTCCAGGCCGTGGCAGGCGAAGTCGCCGCCGTCGCCGCCGCAGCCGGTGAGGCCGTTGTGGGACAGGCTCCCCGCCCACATGACCTCCGCCCGGGCGTCGTAGTTGGCGGGGTCGTCCCGGAGGATGACCGCGTTCTTCATCACGGTGCGCATCAGGGCCTCGGCGATGCTGTCGGTGAGCTCCATGGTGCCGTTGGGGGTGAAGTACCGCTCCATGGTGTGCATCAGGATGTCCACACAGCCGCTGGCCGTCTGGTAGGGGGGCAGGGTGGCGGTGAGCTCCGGGTTCATCACGGCGAAGCGGGGACGGCAGATGTCGTCGTTGTAGCCCCGCTTGACGCCCCCCTCGTCCTTGGTGATGACCGAGCTGTTGCTCATCTCGCTGCCGGCCGCGGCGATGGTGAGCACCACCCCCACGGGCAGGCAGGCCCTGGCCCGGCGGGCCCGGTCGTAGAGCTCCCATACGTCGGCCTCCTCGGCCAGGCCGTAGGCGATGGCCTTGGCCGAGTCGATGACGCTGCCGCCTCCCACGGCCAGGATGAAGTCTACTCCTTCTTTTTTGCACAGTTCAATGCCCCGGTACACCAGGGACAGCCGGGGATTGGGCACCACGCCGCCCAGCTCGGTATGGGCTACGCCGGCCTGGTCCAGCGAGGCCTTGATCCGGTCCAGCAGTCCGGACCGGACCGCGCTGCCGCCGCCGTAGTGCAGGAGCGCCTTTTTGCAGCCCTGGGCCTTCACCAGCGCGCCGGTCTGCTCCTCCGCCCCGCGGCCGAAGACCACCTGGGTGGGGGTGTGGTAGATGAAATTGAACATGACTTGTCCTCCTGTATCCTTGATAGGGTCAGTATAGCACCAAAACGGTCCCCTCACAAGGATTTTTCTGCAATGCCGCATTGCCAAAGCGGGGAAGGTCTGATATAATTAGAGAACAAACATAGAGAGACGGAGGAGAACTATGGAAACCATTCTGATTTTGGATTTCGGAGGCCAGTATAACCAGCTTATCGCCCGCCGGGTGCGGGAGTGCAATGTGTTCTGCGAGGTCAAGCCCTACAATACCCCCCTGGAGGAACTCCGGGCCATGGAGCCCATCGGCATCATCTTCACCGGCGGGCCCAACTCCGTCTATCTGGACGACTCCCCCCGGGTGGACCCGGACATCTTTACCTGGGGTGTGCCCATCCTGGGCATCTGCTACGGCTGCCAGCACCTGGCCTACTCCCTGGGCGGTGAGGTCACCCCCGCTCAGGACGACTCCGCCCGGGAGTACGGCAAGACTGTCACCCGGTACGACACCGGGTGCAGGCTGTTCAAGGGACTGCCCGAGGAGGGGGTGTCCTGGATGAGCCATGGGGACTACATGGCAAAGGTGCCTGAGGGCTTCGCCCTCACCGCCCGCTCCGACGCCTGCCCCAACGTGGCCATCGCCGACGAGGCGCGGGGGTTCTACGGGGTGCAGTTCCACCCGGAGGTCAACCACACGGAGCACGGGGTGGATATGATCCGCAACTTCCTCTTTGAGGTCTGTCACGCCAGGGGCGAGTGGACCATGGGGGACTATAAGAATACCGCCATCACCCGGCTGCGGGAGAAGATTGGTTCCGGCAAGGTGCTGCTGGCCCTGTCCGGTGGGGTGGACTCCTCGGTGGCCGCCGCCCTGCTGGCCGAGGCGGTGGGACCTCAGCTCACCTGCGTCTTTGTGGATCACGGGCTCATGCGCCTCAACGAGGGGGACGAGGTGGAGGAGGCCTTCGCCAAGTGGGATCTGAACTTCGTCCGGGTGGACGCCGGGGACCGCTTCCTGCTGAAACTGGCCGGGGTGGACGATCCGGAGCGCAAGCGGAAGATCATCGGCGAGGAGTTCATCCGGGTCTTTGAGGAGGAGGCCAAAAAGGTGGGCGCCGTGGACTTTCTGGCCCAGGGCACCATCTATCCCGACGTGATCGAGTCGGGGGCGGGGGACGCCGCCGTCATCAAGAGCCACCACAACGTGGGCGGCCTGCCTGACTATGTGGACTTCAAGGAGATTGTGGAGCCCCTGCGGATGCTCTTCAAGGACGAGGTCCGCCAGCTGGGCCGGGAACTGGGCCTGCCCGAGTACCTGGTGTCCCGCCAGCCCTTCCCGGGACCGGGGCTGGCGATCCGCATCATCGGGGATATCACCAGGGAGAAGGCGGACACCCTTCGTCTGGCCGACGCCATCTTCCGGGAGGAGATGGCCAGGGCCGGCGAGGACCGGAACGCCAACCAGTATTTTGCCGTGCTTACCAATACCCGTTCCGTGGGGGTGATGGGGGACGGACGTACTTACGACTATACCCTGGCCCTCCGGGCTGTGACCACCTCCGACTTTATGACTGCCGATTGGGCCCGCCTGCCCTATGAGCTGCTAGATAAGGTGTCCACCCGCATCGTCAACGAGGTGAAGGGGATCAACCGGATCGTGTATGATATTACAAGCAAGCCCCCGGCCACGATAGAGTGGGAATGACCGTCAAAACGGCTCAAACCCGCATGAATACAGGGTTTTTGACCTGTTAATCTGCCTTGTGATACTGGATTGATACTATTCGTTTCAACCCGGCCACACAAGAGAATGATTGCAAAGGGCAAGCAAGCCGCCCTGCTGAACGACAAATTCAGCAGGGCGGCTTTGCTTGTCCTATTTTTCTTTTCTCCAAGGAACATAGTAGTCAAACCGTTTGCTGTCGTCACAGGTACACGGCCAGTTGATTTTCCATTCAAAGTATTCTTCCCTGGTGATTTCCCCAGCGTGAAGTTCCTGCTGGCGCAAGAGCCATTCCCGCATGAACTCATCTACCAGCCCATAGTTGAAGTAAATGCCCACGGGAGGTTGAGCGGGCCAGTCGTCCGTGTCGTTGTAGCGGACGGCGGTATCATCGGAGGCTCCCGTCTTGCCGGGATTGCGGACAAGCTGAAACAGGCGAATGGAGCCGGGGCTGTCCTCGTCCAGCCAGAAGAATGTCCGCATGAAGTCCTCGGCGCAGCCAGGACGGAGCGTGTAGAAGTTCTGGAAGTCTACCCGAAGCGCCTGGGCAATCTTGTCCAGCAGTTCCCTTTTCGGAACACGGTAATTCGTTTCGTACTGGGCAATACGGTTATCCGCTCCCTTTTCCTCAAAACCGACAGCCAGCCCCAATTCCTTTTGCGTTATGCCTCGAAAAGTTCGGATTTTCTTGATTTTTTCTCCTACTGTCATATGTTCCACCGCCTTTGAACATAGTATAGCGCAAATAAGCGAAATATGCAAGAGAAAAATTAACAAAATTGCGAAACAAACTCTTGACATTAACAACTATGCGAATGTATAATAAGAACGCGGGCATTAACAATTTTGCGAACCAGAAGCAAGGAGGTGAAAACGTGAGCAAGGAACTATTTGTACGGGCCGAGGAAGTGGCTGGGGTGCTGGGTATCTCCAAACCCTACGCCTACAAGCTGGTGCGGGAGATGAACGAGGAACTGAAGCAGAAGGGTTTCCTCACCATCCCCGGACGGGTGAGCAGGAATTACTTCGAGGAAAAGTTCTATGGGCTGCGGAAAAATCAGTAAGGAGGGAACAAAATGCCAGCATACAAAGACAAGGCCAAAGGCACATGGTATGCGTCCTTTTACTTTGAGAACTGGACAGGGAAAAAGGAAAAGAAGATGAAGCGGGGCTTCAAGACCAAGCGGGAGGCGCTGGAGTGGGAACGGACGTTCCTGCAACAGCAGACCGCCGACCTGGATATGACCTTTGAGAGCTTCGTGGCGCTCTACGCCGCAGACATGAAAGGCCGTATCAAGGAGAACACCTGGGGGACGAAAGAGCATATCCTCTACAAGAAGCTGGTGCCCTACTTTGGAAAGCGGAAAATGAGCGAAATCCACTCTAAAGAGGTCATGGCGTGGCAGAGCGAAATGCTGAACTACCGGGACAAGAACGGCAAGCCCTACTCCCCCGTGTATCTGAAAACGCTCCACAATCAGTTGAGCGCCGTTTTCAATCATGCGGTGAAGCACTACAATCTGAAAGCCAACCCCGCCGCCCAGGTGGGCAACATGGGCAAGGCCAAGGGCCGGGAAATGCTGTTCTGGACGAAAGCGGAGTATCTGAAATTCGCTGACGCTATGATGGACAAGCCCCTCTCCTACTATGCCTTTGAAATGCTCTACTGGTGCGGTATCCGGGAGGGGGAATTGCTGGCCCTCACCCCTGGGGACTTCGACTTTGAGAAGCAGACGGTTTCCATCTCGAAATCCTACCAGCGTATCAAGGGCCAGGACGTTATCACCGACCCCAAGACGGCCAAGAGCAACCGGGTCATTCAAATGCCCGCTTTTCTCTGCGAGGAAATGGAGGACTACATCAGGAGCTTGTACGCCGTGGAGCCGACAGACCGCATTTTTGCGGTAACGAAATCCTATCTTCACCGGGAGATGGACAGGGGGGCGAAAGAGGCGGGGGTCAAGCGGATCAGGATTCACGATTTGAGACACAGCCACATTTCCCTGCTGATTGACATGGGCTTTACGGCCCTGGCAATCGCTGACCGGGTGGGGCATGAAAGCATTGACATCACCTACCGCTACGCTCACCTGTTCCCCACCCGGCAGGCGGAGATGGCGGACAAGCTGAACATGGAGCGAAAGGGGGCTTAAATCATGTCTGCGAAAAATCTCGACAACCACAACCGATGGAGAAGCAAGACCATAGCGTTCCGGGTGTCCCCGGAGGAAAACGAACAGATTGAGATTGCCGTCCGCCTCTCCGGGCTGACCAAGCAGGACTACATCACCCGGCGGCTCTTAGACCGGGCCGTGGTGGTGCAGGGCA
>CANSSJ010000101.1 GCA_947649625.1 uncultured Bacillota bacterium
ACGGCATCGAGACCATCGAGCCCGCCTACGGCATCCCCTCCCGGTGGATCCTGCCCGAGAACAAGGAGATGGCCGAGATTTACGGCTACACCGTCATCGACCCCCTGTCCGTCATGCAGACCCATATGTCCGAGGTGGTCCGCCGCCACGCCTATGAGCTGCTGGGCCGGGCGGAGGTCATCCAGCTGGTGGAAAACCTGAAAAAGACCGCTCCCGAGCTGGTGGACGAGGCCATTCCCAACGTGCTGTCCTATGCCAACCTGGAGCGTATCCTGCGCAGCCTGCTGAAAGAGGGGGTCCCCATCCGGGACCTGGGCACCATTCTGGAGACCGCCATCGACGCCATGATGACCACCAAAGATCTGGACATGGTGTGCGAGAACATCCGTGTGGCCCTCAGCCGCACCATCACCCGCCGCTTCTGCGAGCACGGACAGCTCCGTGTGGTCACTCTGGACGCCGAGGTGGAGAAGCGTGTCATCTCCTCCCTGAGCAAGAACGAGCAGGGTATCTACCTGGCCATGGGCCCCGACCTGATGCAGAGCATTGTCAACCAGCTGGCCGACTACCTGAAAAAGTTCAGCGATCTGTCCCAGACCCCCATCGTCCTCACCAGTCAGGTCATCCGCATCTACCTCAGCCGGATGCTGTCCCAATTCTACCCCAGCGTCTATGTGCTCTCCTTCAACGAGATCACCAGCGACGTGCAGATCCAGTCCCTGGGCAACATCACCCTGAACGCGGCGCCCTCCCGGCCTGAGAGAAGGGCGGCCAGCCTATGAGCGGGGGAACGGCCTCGGCCCGGCGGGAAAAGCTGACCTGGAGCCAGGAGGAACTGGACGCCCTCACCACCGAGGAACTGTTTCAAGCGTATAAACGTACGGGCAGCGAGGAGCTGAAATGGCCGCTGGTCATGCGCTATGCCGGGCTGGTAAAGACGATTGCGCTCCAGGTGCGGGGGGTGTACTCCAGCTTTGCCCAGGTGGACGACATCGTCAATGAGGGCCTGCTTACCCTGGCTGGCGCGGTGGACAAATTTGACCCGGAGAAGGGCATCAAGTTTGAGACCTATGTTTCCAAACGGATCCGGGGGGCGGTCATCGACCTGGCCAGGCGGCAGGACTGGGTGCCCCGCAGCGTGCGGCGGAAGGCACGGGACATTGATCAGGCCAGCGGCGAGCTGTTCTCTGAGCTGGGGCGCTACCCCACCGACCAGGAGATGGCCCAGCGGCTGGGGGTCTCCCAGGGGCAGTACCAGGAGGACCTGGCCAGTTCCTCCATGTGCAATGTTCTCTCCCTGGACGCCCTGTTTGAGGACAGGGAGCAGAACGGGGGGGCGGAGCTGCCCGACAGCGCATCAGACGACCGGCCGGAGGACGCCATGCTCCAGCAGGAGCTGCTGGACACCCTGACAAAGGCGGTGGCCTCCCTGCGGGAGAACGAGCAGACGGTCATCTCCCTGTACTATCACAAAAATCTCAGCATGAAAGAGATCGCCCAGGTGATGGAGGTCAGTGAGCCCCGCATCTCCCAGCTCCACTCCCGGGCCATTCAGAAGCTGAAGCTGTATATGAACCAGTACATGACCGGCAGCACTTAGGCCGGAGTCGAGAGGAGTTTTGCGCTATGATGAAGGGGTTTTACAACCTGACCTCCGGGATGCTGTCCCAGGGGCGGCGGCTGGACGTGGTGGCCAACAACATGACCAACGTATCCACCGCCGGCTACAAGGCGGAGCAGTACACCGACCGTACCTTTGATGAGGTGATGGCGGTGCGCATCGGGAACAAGATCAAGACCCCCTATCAGGAGCTGCCCACCTACCAGGCCTACATCCTGGCTCCGGACCATCTGTATACCGACTTTACCCAGGGCTCCTTTGAGGAGACCACCCTGCCTCTGGACTTCGCCATCCAGGGCGAGGGCTTCTTCGCCATCCAGATGGCGGACGGCGTGGCCTACACCCGGGCGGGCTCCTTCACCCTGGACAACGAGGGCTATCTGTGCCTGTCCGAGCTGGGCCGGGTGCTGGACCGGGAGGGCAATCCCATCCAGCTGCCCACAGACAAGCTGGACCCGGACTCCCAGGGCAACCTGTACACCCAGGGCGGACAGTATCTGGGCACGCTGGGGGTGTTCATGTTCGAGGACAACCAGGCGCTGGAGCGCAACCCCTACGGCCTGTTTATCGGGCAGGGCGCCCAGGTCAACGAGGACGTGACCATCCTCAACAAGTGGGTGGAGCGCTCCAATGTGGACCTGGTGAAGGAGATGGTCAGCATGATGGCCACCCAGCGGACCCTCCAGAGTGCCGCTCAGATGAGCCAGATCTACGACGAGGTCATCAAGCGGGCCGTCAACGATATCGGCCGGCTGGCATAAAACCATTACATACGGACGCTGGCACTCCCGCGCCCGCGTGAAGGAAAGGCGTGAGCGAATATGAATATGTCCTTTTATACCGGAGCCGTGGGCGCGTATATGCAGAACAAGCGCATGAACGTCCAGGCCAACAACATCGCCAACGTGAACAACTACGGCTTCAAGGCGGAGCGGGCCACCTTCCACCACCTGATGTACGGCAACGTGACGGGCATTGACATGGAGCGGCTGCCCAAGGGCTCGGGCACCAAGATGGCGAAGGCCAGCATCGACTTCAGCAGCGCCGGCTATGTGGAGACCGGCCGACTGTTCGACTTCGCCATTGCCGGGGACGGCTTCTTCGGACTGTACGACCCGTCCACCGAGGAGATCTCCTTCACCCGGGACGGCGCCTTTATGATGGCCCGGTTCCTGGTTCCCCCCGCCGAGGACGCTGAGCCCGAGATCGACCCGGTCACCGGGGAGGAGATCGAGCCCCAGCCCACCGAGGAGTGGCGGCTCAGCGACAACGAGGGGCGCTGCGTGCTGGACCCCATGGGCAACTTTATCGTCATCGACCCCCAGGACCGTCAGGCGGATCTGGATGTGGGCGTATTTGACTACCGCATCTACGACGGGATGCTTCACGCCGACAGCGGCCGCTTTATCCCAATCGAGAAGAACGGCGACCTGTATCTGGGCACCGGGCAGGTGAAGCGGCGTTTCCTGGAGCGGTCCAACGTGGATCTGGCCCAGGAACTGGTCAAGGTGATCGAGTCCCAGCGGGCCTACAGCTACGCGCTGCGGATGGTACAGACTTCGGACGAGATCGAACAGACCATCAACGGTCTGCCGGGCTGAGAATAAGGGAGGAACCGGAATATGATAAAGAATTACAATCAATTGTCCTCTCTGGAGATCGACACCCTTCGGGAGATCGGCAGCATCGGAACGGGAAACGCGGCAACCGCCCTGTCTCAAATGATGAATCAGCCGGTGAGAATTACCTTGCCAGAAGTGCGCATCATGGAGTATAATGAGGCTATCGAGTGGATCGGCGGCCCGGAGGAGGTCACCGCCGGGGTGCTGGTGAAGATGAGCGGGGATATAGGAGGGATCATGCTCTCCGTGCAGAAGCTGGAGCTGGTCAACGTAGTGCTGAACGCCATGCTTGGAGAGAGCATCGACGGCTATGAGAACCTGACCGAGCTGGAGCGCTCCGCCATGATCGAGATCGGAAACATCATGATATCCACCTTCATCAACGCCCTGTCTGGTCTGGCCGATGTGAATATCAAGCTGACGGTCCCCGCTTTCGCGGTGGACATGCAGGGAGCCATCCTGACGGTGCCTATGGCTGAGTACGGCGGTATGTCCGATTATCTTATGGCCATCGGCGGTAATTTCGTTTGTGACGGAAAAGAGGTCCCCTGCCACCTGATTCTTTCCCCCGATCTGCGCTCTTTGGATTTCTTATTAAGGAAGCTGGGCGTTAGTGATGATTGAGCAAAAACTGACAGTTGGTATCGCGGATATGAAGCTGCTTCAGGGCGAGGGCACCCTGATTACCTACGCGCTGGGCTCCTGCATCGGCCTGTGTTTTCACGACCCGAGGCTGCGGCTGGGGGCGCTGCTCCATATCATGCTGCCCCTGAACATGGAGGCCGGGCGGACTCACCCGCTGAAATACGCGGACACCGGAATCAAGGAGACGCTGCGGCAGATGGAGGCCAAGGGAGCCTCGCGCAGCCGGATCACGGTCAAGATCGCCGGCGGCGCCAAGATGTTTGAGGTCTCCGGAGCCGGCCTGGGCAACATCGGACAGCGAAATATAGAAAGTGTGCATACCGTCCTGAAACGGGAAAATATCCATCTCCTGGCGGAAAATGTGGGAGGGACGGTGGCCAGGACCCTGCTCTTCGACGTGGCCAGCGGCCAGGGCTGTATCCGGTCCTACGGACAGAAGGACATCATTTTTTAACAGTTGATCCCAAGAGCGCAAAGGGGCGCATCCTAAATAGAGTGAGGAGTGTCAGCAATGGCGGAGGTACATAACAGCGGTATCCTTTTGGAGTCCGGCACCAATGAGATCGAGATTATGGAGTTTACCATTGATGATAACCTGTATGGCATCAATGTGGCTAAAGTGCGGGAGATCATCCTGTCTGCGCCGGTGAAGTCCATGCCCCACGCTCACCCCGCGGTGGAGGGTATCTTTAAACCACGGGACATTGTGATCACCGTGGTAGATCTGCCCAAATACCTGGGAGTGGAGCAGGAGAAGACATCCAAAGACCTGTTTATCGTGACCAATTTCAACAAGATGTTTATCGCCTTCCGGGTCCATACCGTGGTGGGCATCAGCCGGATCTCCTGGACCGATATCCACAAGCCGGACAAGACGGTGTCCGGCGGCTCCGAGGGCGTGGCCACCGGCATCGCCCAGTGCGGCGCGGATCTGGTCACCATCCTGGACTTTGAGCGCATCGTGGCGGAGATTGCCCCCGAGACCACCATACAGATGGATGAGATCGACAAGATGGGCCCACGGGGCCGGAGCAACGCCCCCATCTGGATCGCGGAGGACTCCATCCTCCTGTCCAAGATGATCGAGGACTGCCTGCGCAAGGCTGGATACGCCAACCTGCGGATGTTTTCCAACGGCAGAGAGCTGTGGGAGGCGCTGAACGCCCTGCCCAAGGATGGGAGGCTCTTCGACTATGTGGCGCTGATTATTACCGACATTGAGATGCCCCAGATGGACGGCCACCGGCTGACCAAGCTGGTGAAGAGCGACCCCAGATTCCAGCCTATCCCGCTGATTATCTTCTCCTCCCTCATCAGCGAGGAGATGCGGATCAAGGGCCGCCAGCTGGGCGCCGACGAGCAGATGAGCAAGCCGGAGATCGGCCACCTGGTGGACGTGATGGACCATCTGCTGGGAGAAAAACACTGATACGATGAAAAAGCCCGCCGTAAGGCGGGCTTTTTTCATCATTTATTCAGACGGCCGTGGTGGGGATTATCCATGACAACCTTGCAGGCGCGGGTGAGCTGGGCGGTAACGGTAGAGCTGTACCGGCCTTCGTAGACGGTCAGCATGGGGATGGTATCCCGCTTGGAGAGCACAACGTACTTGGGCACCAGATTGTTCAGGGTGAGGGCCTTGACGTCCGCCGCGCAGTGTTTGCAGGTGCACAGGCCGAACATCTTGATGTATCGGGGGGCCTTCTCCTCCACCAGGGTCTGTATAACGTTGACGTAGGTAATGTCCTCCATATCTTCCGGAGTGGGAATGGAGGGGTCCAAGGGAGATTCCGGTTCGGGCTCGGGCGCGCCGCTGCCCATGGAGGCCAGCATCCTCTCAATGTCGTCCTGGCTCATCTTGCCGCCGGAGGAGGCAGGAGCAGGCTCGGGGGCTTTGGGAGGCTCGGGCTCGGAGCCGGCGCCCATGCCAGCCAGCATCTTCTCGATGTCGTCCTG
>CANSSJ010000102.1 GCA_947649625.1 uncultured Bacillota bacterium
CGAAGTTGGTCCAGCCGTTGGTGACGGCGTTGTACATGTGGACCGGGTCCCAGATCAGGTAGGCCAGGAAGCTGACGGTGTAGTCGTGGAAGGCCTCCGGGGCGTCGATGACGACCCGGCCGTCCTCATACCTCCAGGCGTTGGGTGGGAGGGACTGGCCCGTGGTGCGGTCCATCACCTCCCACCAGCGTTTGGGGTCGTCCCGGGTGTTCACCTCCATCAGCTCGTCGCTGACCCCCTGCATCAGGGGGATGGACAGGGGACCGCCGCTGGCGGTGTGGAAGCCCGTCATGATGTAGCATTGCTGCACCTCGTCGGGGTTGGCTCTGGCCCAGGCGTTGTCCTTCCGGGTGGTGTAGTAGGTGGAATAGACCTTGGCGTCTACGCTTTTCAGCTCCTCGGGGTAGTCGGTGCCGTCACAGTCCCGGATGGCGTCCGCCCCCCAGCGCTTCAGCAGCTCCAGGGTCTCGGGAACCACATCCACATCGGTGGGGATGGTCACCCGGCCCGTCTTGCGCGCGTCGTTCATATGATATTAAATCCTCCTCAGATAAAATCTGATTCAAGTTTTGGTTCTCCCGCCGCCCGCTTCCGGGGGCGGCGGGAACAGGTGAGAGGAGCGGGAGGGCTCAGCCCTTGACGCCGCCGCCGGTCACGCCGGCAATAATCTTCTCCGACATGAAGATGTACAGCAGGAAGGTGGGCAGGAACACGATGATCACCGCCGCGAACATGCCGCCGTACTGGCCGGTGTACTTCATGGAGTTGATGATATTCAGCAGTCCCACGCCCACGGGGGCCATGCTCTCGCTGGAGGTGAAGATCAGGGCCATGAAGAACTCGTTCCACACGGACATGAAGTTGAAGATGGTCACGGTGACGATGGCGGGCTGGACCAGGGGGAGCATGATTTTCAGGAAGGTCTTGGGGCCGCTACACCCGTCCAGATAGGCCGCCTCCTCGTAGGTGCGGGACAGGGTGGAGAAGAAGTCCAGCAGGTAGATGGTGGTGTAGGGCACCCGGAGCAGGATGTACAGAATAACCAGCAGCACCCGGCCCTTGATGCCCCACTGCACGGACAGGGAGTAGATGGGCATGATGACCATGATGACGGGGACGCTCATAGCAATCACCAGACCGATGCGCAGGGCTTTTCCGCCGGTAAACTGCCAGCGGGAGAGGACGTAGGCGGCGGGGGCGGAGATGGCCAGCACCCCCACGCAGGAGATGACAGAGTAGAGCAGAGAGTTGGCGAAGAACACCGACACGTTCTGTGCGTTCCAGGCGGTGGCGTAGTTCTCAAAGTGGAAGCCGCTCTCGAATTTAAAGATCTGGCCGGAGAATATCTCACGGGAGGTGGACAGGCTGGCACCCAGAATCCAGAACAGCATTACCGCAGTGAACAGCACCCAGATGCCTACAATGAGATAGCCGGGCAGGAGCCGGGCCTCTTTTTTCCAATTGATGTTTTTCATGCTGCTTCCTCCTCTCTTAATATTCCAGATCGTTGCCCTTGAAGAGCTGTTCGGTAATCAGATAGACCGCGATGATAATCAGCGTCAGCACCACGCCCACGGCGGCGCCCGCTCCGGCGTCCCGGGTGGTGATGCCCTTTCCACCGAATACCATATCGTAGAGGTATATCACCGGCACAATGGTGGACGACTCGGTGTCGATGGGGGAGAACATCTTGGTCCACAGGAAGAATGTGGTGGTGTTGATGCTCCAGAAGGTGACGGAGGTTTTCATCACGCCCTTGAGCAGGGGGAGAGTGATGTGGGTGAACTGGTGGACCTTGCCCGCGCCGTCGATGGTGGCGGCCTCATACAGGTCCTGGGGGATGCCCTCAATGCCGCTGATGTAGATGAGCATGTAGTAGCCCACGCTGCCGAAGATGAAGGAGCCGGTCATGGCCCAGAATTTCAGATCGGTGCCCAGCCACTTGATTTTGTCTCCGCCAAAAAACTGGACGATGGTGTTGAGCATGCCGTAATCATAGTTGAAGATGTACTGAATCCACATGGTGGCCAGGGCCACAGCGCTGATAATATTGGGCATGTAGATGGCGGCCCGGAAAAACTTCTTGCCCCGAATGCCGCTGGTGACGGTGACCGCCATGAGCATGGCCAGCGCCAGGGTAAACACGCCGCCCACGATCCAGATCAGCAACATGTTTTTCATGGAGGTCATGAAGCTGGTGCTGCCGAAGATTTTGGTGTAATTGCCCAGCCCGTAGAAGCTCCAGTCTGCCATGGTGGCGGTGACGCTCTCCACCCGGAAGAAGCTCATCAATACAGTGCGGCACACCGGATAGACGAACATGAGCACCAGGGACAGCAGAGCGGGCATACAGAACCAGAAGATCATCGCTTTATTTTTTCTCATGATATCGCTCTCTCCTTCCCGATTTTTGGATATAAAAAGCAGGCGGCGCCGCAGGGGCGCCGCCTGCTAACACGGACAATGTTAAGCGGTTATTTGAATCAATACAGGGCGTCCAGAGCCTTGCAGAAGTCGGCGCCGGTGGCATATTTGCCCTCGAACAGCTCGACGCACATGGACTTGATGGTGTCCTTGAGGTCGGCGTTGGCGTTGATGCCCGCGCACCAGGACATGGGCTTGTCGGCGGCCAGCAGAGTCTCCACGGTGCCGTTCAGGGCAGCGGGAGCCTTGTTGCGGCTGTCAGCGGGGATCTGGGCGGCGGTGTCGGCCATCTTCTGGTCAAACTCGCCGGTGGTCAGGAAGATGATGAAGTCGAAGGCGGCCTGGGCGTTCTCGCTGTAGCTGGTGACGGCCAGGGAGTTGGCGCCGCCATACGCGGAAGCGTTGTCCACCCCGCCGTCCACGGCGGGGTAGGTGAACAGGCCCCAGTTGACCTCGGTTCCGGTCTGCATGTTCACCTCGGCGGTGACATAGTTGGCGCACACGATCATAGCGGCCTGGCCAAAGCCGATCTTGTTCTCGCTGGCGGGGAACTCGTCAGGAGCGCCGTCCACAAAGTATCCCTTGCCGATCAGGTCGATGATGTCCTGGGCGGCCTGCTCAGCCTTGGTGCCGCTCCAGCCGCCGTTCATGTCCAGCTCGGTGACTTTATCCTCGCCCAGATAGCGGACCAGCTGGTGATAGAAGGCGAAGTTGCAGTAGGCGGAGTCCTGGGCGATGGGGGCGATGCCTGCGTCCTTCAGCTGCTGGCACACGGTCAGGAACTCGGCCCAGGTCTTGGGCTCAGCGGTGATGCCGGCCTTGGAGAAGGCGTCCTTATCATAGAAGACGCCGCCCACCTGGGGCTGCTCCACGATGGAGTTGAGATGTCCCACCCACTCGATGACCTGGTTGTTCAGGCAGGCGTAGCTCCAGCTGTCGTAATTGACGGCCTTGGCCATGTCGGTCAGGTCCAGGATGTTGGGATAAGTATTGGCGATGCGCTGATAGTCGTCCTCGATGATGTCGATCTTCTCCTTGGACTCCAGAGAAGCGGTCAGGACCTTGTTCACGTCGCGGCCCTTGAACTCGATGTTGACCTTGGCGCCGGTCTGGGCCTCGAAAGCGGCGGCGGCCTCCTCGATCACGTTGGCCTGGGGTTCGCCGGAGGACCACATGGACCACATGGTCAGGGTCACGCCGTCGTACTGCTTGCCGGAGCCGCTGGGGGCGCCCTGGCTGGTGGAGCCGCCGCTGGGCTGGCTGCCGCCGGTGGACTGGCCGCCGTTGCCGCCGCCGCACCCGGCCAGCAGGGACAGGGACAGCGCGGAAGCCAGCAGCAGGCTGAGAGTCTTCTTCATTTTCATGTTCTATACCTCCATATAAATGTTGGGAATTTGCCTTTGGCCGTTCTTCGACCGTTTTACAATTCTATTGTATTATAGTTTCCCGGAAAAAACTACCCATTTTTTGCTCTATTATTTATATATCGTGCTTTTTCTCCCTGGCCGTTTTGTCTAAAATAACGGACGTTTTTTGGGGGAGTGTTGGATAATTTTCTATTTTGAACCGCGGGAATTTGACATCCTGCCCAGAATATAAAAATATACTTCAAAATAGTTTGGAGTATTGCATAATACGGCAAAACAATATATAATATAAGGGACGATTTTATGGCCCCGGCTTTTTACTAAATTGCAGGGAAGAGGGTGAGGGGTTGATTCGATATCAATTCAGCGGCTCCGACACGTCGGAGCCGGCGGGGCACGAGGCGCCCCGCCTGAGCTACATCACCAAGGACCAATTTTCCACCGATTGGAACTCAGAGCTCCATACCCACGGCTGCGCGGAGTTGTTTTTTGTGCTGGACGGGCACAGGTATTTCCGTACCCTGTATAAGGAATTTCCCATCTCCGTCCAGGACCTGCTCATCGTCAACGCACACGTGCCCCATACGGAGATCAGCTCCATGAAAAGCCCCCTGCAATATGTAGTCCTGGGCATCGAGGGGATGGAGGCCTCCGTCGCCGAGGAGGGCTACACCATGCTCCACCTGCATGATGGCTGGGCGGAGCTGCATAATTGCCTGGACCTGATGCTCAATGAGTCCTCCAAAACGCTCCCGGGCCACGAGGCGGTCTGCCAGCACCTGCTGGAGGTGGTGCTGATCCGGCTGGGACGCCAGCAGGATTTGTCCCTGTCCGGCGAAGTGCCCGGGCCCAGAGGCAGCCACGAGTGCGAATTTATCCGCCGCTACATCGACAACCACTTTAAGGAGGACCTGACCCTGGATTACCTGGCTCAGCTGGCCCACCTGAATAAATACTATCTGTCCCACTCCTTCCGCAAGGAGTTCGGCACGTCCCCAATTAACTACCTCATCTCCCGGCGGGTGGAGGAGAGCCGCTTCCTCCTGCGGAAAACCGGCCACCCGCTCTCCCTCATCGCCGAAATTTTAGGGTTCTCCTCCCTGAGCTATTTCTCCCAGTGCTTCCGGCGGGTGGAGGGGATGAGCCCCACGGAATACCGCAAGCAGAACCAGAAAAAACCTTAGATTCTCTTTTTCTCTCCTCAGCAGAAAGAAGAGTTGTAGAAAATGTAGAAAACCATAAAAATTTTAGACAGGTTTTTGTAATATGAACAAGAACCAGACAACTTTCTGTGTTTTGCCAAAAAAGATGTTGAACGGCGATGTAAATCGTGTTAAATTGAAAATATCACAGGTGCGGGATAAAGCGACATGACCTGCATCTGATACAAAATGGAAAAGGAGAATGATCATGAAAAAGAAAATCCTCAGCCTTGCTCTTGTTGGGGCCATGTGCGTAGGGCTGCTCGCCTCCTGCGGCGGCAAGAAAAACGCCACCTGGAAGGTCACCTGTCCCTGGGCCCCCTCCGGCGTGGCCGCCATGGTGAGCCAGCAGGCCGCCACCAAGTCCACCAGCTACTCCGACACCATCACCCTGGTGGCCGAGGCCATCAAGGGCGACGCCGCCACCGTGAACACCTGGGTGGCCGACACCAAGGCCAACGACACCGAGCTGGTATTTGTGGGCGAGGGCCTGCTGTCCATCACCTCCATCCTGGACCCCAGCAAGATGCAGTTTGGCTATGAGGACTTCGTCTTTGTGGAGAACCTATACTCCTCCATCTTCGTCCTCTCCGCCGACGCCGAGCTGAACATCAGCAGCGTGGCCGACCTGGAGGCCTATGTGGGCCAGGGCAGCGAGATCAGCGTGGCCGTCAACGGCGCCACCGGCTCCGAGGCCTTCCTGGCCGCCTCCCTGTTCGGGGCCATGGGGGCCGGCGACAAGCTGAAGCTGACCCCCTACCAGTCCGCCGCCGAGGCCGCCCAGGCCGTGGCCCGGGGCGAGACCC
>CANSSJ010000103.1 GCA_947649625.1 uncultured Bacillota bacterium
CTGGGCATCACCCCCGGCTTCGGCGGCACCCAGCGCCTGGCCCGGATCGTTGGAGTGTCCAACGCCATGGAGCTCATCCTCACCGCCAGGACCATCAAGGCGGAGGAGGCAAAGGAGATTGGCTTGGTCAGCCATGTCTACCCCGCCGAGGAACTGATGGACAAAGCCCTCGAGCTGGCCAACGCCATCGCTGCCAACGCCCAGGTGGCGGTGCGGCAGTCCAAGGCGGCCATCCGCCGGGGGATGCAGACCGACATGGCCACCGGCGCGGCCTTTGAGGCGGAGGCTTTCGGCCTGTGCTTCGCCACCGAGGACCAGAAGGACGCCATGAAGGCCTTCGTTAACAAGGAGAAGGTCACCGCCTTTAAAAACTGCTGAAAAAAGAGTCCGGGTAACGGTGTTACCCGGACTTTTCATGTGGCGGAGGCTGACCGAGGCGTGAGCGGCGGCCAGACACGGCCTGTACGCCGTCAGCCCTCTTCCCCGGCCTTGAAGTTGTAGATGGGGCGGATGATCTTCACCACCTCGGCGGTGGGCCCGATGTTGTCCAGAATGTCCGCCATCCCCTTGTAGGCCATAGGGCACTCGTCCAGGGTGGATGCGCCAACGCTGGTGCTGTAGATGCCGTCCATCTGCTTTTTGAACTCCGACACAGTGAAGGACTGCTTGGCCTCTCCCCGGCTCATGAGCCGGCCCGCCCCGTGGGGTGCGGAGCAGTTCCAGTCCTCGTTTCCCTTGCCCACGCACAGCAGGCTGCCGTCCCGCATGTTGATGGGGATGAGCAGCTTCTCTCCCGCCTGGGCGGACACCGCCCCCTTGCGCAGGATCATGGCGTCGGTGTCGATATAGTTATGGACGGTGGTAAACTGTTCCTCCACATGGAGCTTCATCCCCTTGACGATCTCGTCCATCATGGCCCGGCGGTTCAGCTGGGCGAAGCGCTGGACCAGCTTCATATCGTGGATATACCGGTCAAACAGCTCCCCGGAGACGTATGCCAGCTGCCGGGGGATGTGGGTCAGCTTCTGGCTTTTCCGCCGCTTCAGCTCCTTCTGGATGTCCTTCTGCCGGCCCGCCGCCTTCATTTCGGCGATCAGCCGGTCCAGGGAGGCCTGGTCGGTCTGGTTGAGGACCTTATACCCCTCCTCCTGGTAGTACTTGGCAACCTCCAGGCCCAGACGGCGGCTGCCCGAGTGGACAACGAGATAGAGTTGTCCCTCTTCGTCCCGGTCTGCCTCGATGAAGTGGTTGCCGCCGCCCAGCGTGCCGATGCTCTTCTCCGCCCGGAGCATCTCGATGTGCCGGGCGCAGCACAGCTCCTCCAGGTCGATTTGGTCCACGTAGCGGTGGGCCTGGCTCCGAACGGCAAAGCCGGAGGGGATCTTCTCCCGGATCAGCTTATCCAGCTTTTGCAGCTCCATGTGGTCCTCCCGGATCCGGACGGTCTCCATGCCGCAGCCGATATCCACCCCTACCAAGTTGGGGACCACCTTGTCAGTGATGGTCATGGTGGTGCCCACGGTGCAGCCCGCCCCTGCGTGGACGTCGGGCATCAGCCGGATGCGGCTGCCCGCGGCAAATTCCTGACTGCACAGCTCGATCACCTGGGCGATGGACGCCTGGTCCACCACGTCGGTAAAAATTTTTGCCTGGTTATACTTTCCTGAAACCTCTATCATAAATAAAATCCTCTTTGTTTCTCTCCATAGTTTGGCCGGTTGGCAGAAAAAGAGCCTGGGGTAATGTGAAATTACCACAGGCTCTTCTCGAGTTAGAATTTGAGGAAAGGGAACAAGTCGGTGTGGGAGCCCTTACTTCAGCTCCACCTTGCCGCCGGCCTCTTCCAGCTTCTTCTTCAGCTCCTCGGCCTCGTCCTTGGACACGGCCTCCTTCAGGGTCTTGGGAGCGCCCTCAACGGCGGCCTTGGCCTCAGCCAGGCCCAGACCGGTGATCTCGCGGACGGCCTTGATGACCTTGATCTTGGCGGCGGCGTCGAAGCCGGCCAGGACCACGTCGAACTCGGTCTTCTCCACAGCAGCCTCAGCAGCGGCGCCGCCGGCGGCGGGAGCGGCCATAGCGGCGGCGGACACGCCGAACTCCTCCTCCAGAGCCTTCACCAGCTCGGACAGCTCCAGAACGGTAAGAGCCTTGACTTCCTCGATCAGAGCAGTAATCTTCTCACTAGCCATGATAATAAACCTCCTGATTGTGTAATTTTAAATTTTGTTGTCTCCCAGCACGGGAGCGGGACTGCCGCTTACTCGGCGGCGGGGGCCTCGGGGGCCGCCTCTTCGGCGGGAGCCTCGGCGGGGGCGGGCTCGCCGCCCTGCTCGGCGATGGCCTTCAGCACGATGGCCAGGCTGGTAATGGGGGCCAGCATCATGCCCAGAGCCTGGGCCTGGAGTACGTCCTTGGGGGGCAGCTCAGCCAGGGCCATGATCTCGTCCAGGGAGAGCACCTTGCCGTCCATGAATCCGCCCTTGATGTTGAACTTGCCGTCGCCCAGCTTTTTGGCGTGCTTGTTGACGACACGCATGGGGGCGATGGGGTCTCCGGCGCTGGTGGCCAGGGAAGTGGTGCCGTTGAGCACCTCGTCCAGCTCCTTCAGGCCGGCGTCGTCCAGGGCAAAGCGGACCAGAGTGTTCTTCACCACGGAGTACTGCACGTCGTTCTGACGCAGCTCGGCGCGGAGAGCGGTGTCCTCGGCCACGGTGATGCCCTTGTAGTCCACCAGCACGCCGCTGGCGGCGCCCTTCAGCTGTTCCTCCAGAGCGGCCACGATGGCCTTCTTCTCGGAAAGGACCTTTGCGTTAGGCATTTTTGGTTTCACCTCCAGAAATTGTTGGTGCGAAACAAAAAACCTTCCGTCGTTAAGACAGAAGGACAGTACCATCAAAAGAATATTCCTTTGAAAGCACTCTCGGCAGGAATTATGCCCGGACGGGCCCCTGCTGTCTTTGAACGCAAAGCGCATTATATCCCAGAGACGGGGAAATGTCAAGGCGTTTTTCAAAAAAACTTGCGGTTTTTTCCCTTTCGTATTAAGATAGGGATATCCTGGCAAGCTATTGCCGAACGGAGGTATCCTGATTTGAACTATGAACAGACGTTGGCCCGCCTGTGCGCCCTGTCGGGGCCCAGCGGGTTTGAGGAAAACGTGACGAAGGCGGCGGCGGAGCTGCTGCGGCCCCTGACGGACGAGGTATATTTTACCCGCCTGGGCAGCGTCGTAGGTGTGCGCCGGTGCGGACGGGAGAACGCCCCGAAGCTGCTTCTGGACGCCCACCTGGACGAGATCGGCTTCATCGTCACCGGACACGACGAGGGGTTCCTCCGCTTCGCCCCTCTGGGCGGGGTGGACCCCCGGATGCTCCCCGACCGGGAGATTACCCTGATGACCGAGCCCCCCGTCACCGGCGTGGTGATCTGCCTGCCCCCCCACGTCCAGGAGGACGGGGAACAGGACCGCTCCCTGCCCATCAAGGAACTGTGTATTGACGTGGGTCTGTCCCAGGAGACGGCGAAAGAGCGTATCCCCGTGGGCACCCCGACCGCCTATCGCGGGGGCTGCGCCCCACTGGGGGAGGAGCTGCTCTGCGGCAAGGCGCTGGATGACCGGGCGGGCTTTGCCGTCCTGCTGGATGTGCTGGAGCGGCTGCAAGGGAAGGAGCTGGATGTGGACCTGTACGTCCTGGGCTCCACCCAGGAGGAGACCCACTCCACCGGAGCAATTACCGCCGCCTATGAGATCGCCCCGGCGATGTGCGTGGCGGTGGACGTCACCCACGGGGACACCCCGGACGGGCCCAAGCACGAGACCTTCAAACTGGGGGGCGGGCCGGTGATCGGCGTGGGACCCAACTGCGCCCGGTCCCTGTCCGGCCGCCTGAAGGAGCTGGCCGGGGAGCTGGACATGCCCGTCCAGATCGAGGTCATGGCGAGCTCCAGCGGCACCAACGCCTGGCCCATCCAGGTCAGCCGGGAGGGGGTGGCCACCGCGGTGCTGTCCATCCCGGAGCGGTATATGCACACCCCGGTGGAGGTCGTGAACAAAAAGGATCTGGAGGACGCCGCCCGGCTGCTGGCCGCCTGTGTGGAGAGCCTGGGAGAGGGGGAGACGACATGCTGAATACTTTAAAGGAGCTGTGCCTGCTCAACGGTGTGTCCGGAGACGAGGACGAAGTGCGCCGCTATATCACCGCCAAGGCGGTGAAGCACGCCACAAACCTCCGCGCCGACCCCCTGGGTAATCTGATCGTCTTCAAAAAGGGCAAAAAGTCCACAGAAAACAGGCTGATGCTCTGCGCCCACATGGACGAAGTGGGGGTGATCGTCACCCGCATCACCGACGAGGGCTTTCTCAAATTCGACTTCGTGGGCGGGGTGGACCGCCGGGTGGCCATTGGCAAGCCGGTGGTCATCGGACACAAGAAGATTCCCGGGGTCATCGGCCTGAAAGCCGTCCATCTGGTGAGCCGGGAGGAGCGGAAGAAGGCCCCCAAAACCGAATTCCTCTATATTGATATCGGGGCGAAAGATAAGGAGTCCGCCGAAAGGCTGGTGGAGCCGGGGGATTACGGCTGCTTTGTGTGCCGGCCCGAGGAGTTTGGCGACGGCCTGTTCAAGGCCCGGGCCATCGACGACCGGGTGGGCTGCGCAATCATGCTCAAGCTGCTGGAGGAGGACCTGCCCCTGGATGTGACCTTCGCCTTCACCGCCCAGGAGGAGGTGGGCACCCGGGGGGCCTTCGGGGCGGCCTTCTCCGTCACCCCGGAGATCGCCCTGGTGCTGGAGACCACCACCGCCGCCGACCTGCCCGGGGTGGAGGCCCACCGGCGGGTGTGTTATCCCGGCAAGGGGCCGGTCATCTCCTATATGGACGGGGGAACCATCTACGACCGGGAACTTTTTGGCACGCTTTGTCGTCTATCTGAGGAGAACGGTATTCCCTGGCAGACCAAGGAGTATATCGCCGGGGGCAACGACGCCCGCACCATCCAGCGCACCAGGGCGGGGGTCCGGGTGGCCGCCCTGTCCGCCGCGACGCGCTACCTCCACGCCCCCGCCAGCGTGGGCAGCGTCGCCGACTTTGAGAATATGCTCAGGCTGACAAGGCTGTTTTTAAACGAGATGGCTCAACAGATATAGAGGGAGGGTTTATTTTGAGAGGTCAATCTACCATTGAGGAACAGGTGAGGCAGTTAACGGAATATCTGGGCTGTCCCTGCGCCTACTTTCCGCCTATGACGGACGACGGGCCCATTCTGGACGCCTACCGTCAGGCCTGCGCCCGCGGGAAAAAGGAGAGCTTTGTCCCCATGCTGATTGCGGTGGACGAGCTTCTGCTGGAGTGCTTCGAGATCAACGGGGAGGACAAGGCGGCGGAACAGGCGCGGCAGGAGTTGCTGGCGGCTCCTCTGGATTCTGGAAAGGAATTTCTCCAGAAATGGCTGAAAGAGATCAAAGAGGAGCGGGGGGAATATGAGCCCGGGGACTGGGAGGACCTGGTGGGCGAGGTGTCCGGCGGCGAGGGAATCGACCGCTTTCTGAGCCTTTGGGACTTTAAGGGTAAAGAGACCGTACCTGTGGTGCTGGCGGAAATCCCGGTAAAAAATCCCTGGGAGATCTTTGCGTACCTGCCCTTCGGCGGCTGGAACGAGTGCCCCGCCAACGAGGA
>CANSSJ010000104.1 GCA_947649625.1 uncultured Bacillota bacterium
CACCACTTCGCCTCCAAGGAGGCCATCCTCATCGCCGTGGCGGACCGGATGGGGGAGCGCAACACCGCCATACTGGCGGAGATTCGGGACAGGAAGGGCCTCACCGGGGCGGAGAAGCTGCGGGAGATGTGCCGCTCCGCCGTGCTCCTGTCCTTCCAGGGCGGCATCGTTCACATGCTGCCCTTCCTCATCGAGAACCCCAGGTTCATGGCCCTCCAGATGCAGAGCATTTTGGAGGAGGCCGCCCCCCACTACGCCCTGCCCATCCTGCGGGAGGGCATCGCCGACGGCTCCATCCACGCCGACTACCCGGAGCAGCTGGCCGAGGTGCTTCTGCTCCTGTCTGACCTGTGGCTCCACCCCGTCCTTCGCCCCAGCACCCCGGACCAGGTCCGGGCTCGCTGCGCCTTCTACAACCAGCTCACCCGGCAGTACGGCTTTGAACTGCTGGACGAGGATATCATCGACGCTATAGTGGCCCTTTGCAGGACATAAAGCCCCCCTTGTCAAAGGGGGGTGCCCCCGTAGGGGGCGGGGGGATTCCATCGACCAAAAGGCTTTTAGAAAACGGAATCCCCCAGTCACCGCCTGCGGCGGCGACAGCCCCCTTTCACAAGGGGGCCTTTGGAGCAAACCTGCCCTCGGGCAGTTTTATTTACCCCATATACAAACCGACGGTCGGTTTTAATTCGAAAGGAGCATCCCTATGGAAACACAAAAAACCGCCCTGTTCACCCGAGATTTTTCTTTGGTGGTCATCGGGCAGATCATCTCCCTCTTTGGCAACGCCATCCTCCACTTTGCCCTGCCTCTGTACCTCCTGCGGGAGACGGGCTCTATCGCCCTCTTCGGGGCGGTGAACGCCTGCTCCTTCCTGCCCATGATCTTCATGGGCCCCATGGGCGGGACGGCGGCGGACCGGATGCATAAAGCCCGCATCATGGCAGGTCTGGACTTTCTCACCGCCGGGCTGACGGTGTGCTACGCCCTGCTGTGGGGGAAGGCCCCTCTGGTCCCCCTGGTGATCGTGACGCTGATGCTCCTCTACGCCATCGCCGGGGCCTACCAGCCGGCGGTCCAGGCCAGCCTGCCCCTGCTCCTCTCCCCGGACCGGCTCACCCAGGGCAACGCGGTCATCAACATGATCTCCACCCTGGCCAACCTGCTGGGGCCTGCCCTGGGCGGGGTCATCTTCGGCCTGTGGGGCCTGTCTCCCATTCTCACCATCGGCGGGGTGTGCTTCTTCTGCTCAGCGGTGATGGAGGTTTTCATCCGTATTCCCCACGAGAGGCGGCCCCGTGAGGCCGGGGTGCTGGCCACGGTGGGAAAGGACCTGGGGGAGAGCTGGCGGTACATCTCCCGGGAAAGGCCCGTGTTTTTATCGGTGACTCTGGTGCTGTCCGCCTTCAACCTGATCCTGTCGGCGGTGATGGTGGTGGGCATCCCCGCCATTGTGGCCCAGGTGCTGGGGATGAGCGACGCCGCCCTGGGCCTGACCCAGGCAGTTATGGCCCTTGGGGGACTTCTGGGCGGGGCGCTGGCCGGAGTTTTGGGCCCCCGGCTGAAACCCCGGCACGGCTCCATGTGCCTGCTGGCCTGCACCGGGGCGGCGGGGGTGATGGGGCTGTCTGTCCTGCCCGGCGTGCCCGGGGTGGTGAGCTACTGGGCGCTCACCCTCCTGTCCGCCCTGGCAATGGCCTCCGCCATGCTGTTCACCGTGGTCCTCCTCACCCTGGTCCAGGCCCAGGTGCCCGGCCAACTGCTGGGCAAGGTGATCGCCTGCATCCAGGCGGTGGCAAACTGCGCCTCTCCGCTGGGACAGGCGGCTTACGGGGTCCTGTTCGACCGCCTGCCCCCCTGGGCCGTCCTGCTGGGGGCCGCCGTCCTGTCCGCCCTGGTGTCCCTCCGGTCCCGACGGGTCTTCCGGCGGCTGGAGGAACCGCTCACCGCTGAAAACTGACCGTTGAGCGCGAAAGCCTTTTCTTTTGATTCTCCTGTGGTACAATACGGCCATAGGAGGCGAACCGCAATGGAATTTAAACTGACGCTTGACCCCTCCCAGCCGGAGGTGGTGACTGCCGCCGTCCACGCCCGTTCGGAGCTCACCGACCAGATCGAGGCCCTGGTCCTGCGGTACAGCGGGGCCGACAGGCTGACGGTCTACGCCCGGGACGAGGTGCGGCAGCTCCCCTTTTCCCAGATCGAATGTCTCACCGTCATCGACGGCAAAACCTGGGCTATCGACAGAAACGGGGACCGCTGCCGGGTCAAAATGCGGCTGTACGAACTGGAGGCCATCCTCCCCGCCTGTTTTATCCGCATCAACAAGTCCACCCTGGCCAACGAGAGGCGGCTGGAGCGGTTTGTCTCCTCCTTCAGCGGGGCGGTGGACGCGGTATTCCAATGCGGCTGGCGGGAGTACGTATCCCGGCGCTGTTTCGCTCACATCAAAAGGAGGTTTTCCATATGAAAAAACATGTAACCGAGTTCTGCAAGCGGGGCCTGATGGCCTCCTGCGGCGGGCCGGTGATTCTGGCCGTGGTCTACTTCGCCCTGGGTCAGGCGGGGATCATCCGGACCCTCACCCCCGGGGAGGTCTGCAAGGGCATCCTCACCGTCTCCCTGATGGCTTTCATCGCGGGGGGACTCAGCGTGATCTACCAGATCGACCGCCTGCCCCTCACGGGAGCCATATTCGTCCACGGGGGCATCCTGTACCTGGACTATATCCTCATCTACCTGTGGAACGGCTGGCTGGGCCGGGGCAAGACCCCCATCCTCATCTTCACCCTCATCTTCGCGGTGGGCTACGCTTTCATCTGGCTGATGATCTACTTCTCTACCCGGAACAACATCGAAAAGCTGAACCGGCAGCTGAATCAAAAGTGACAGCAGGGGCCCGGCGAAAGCCGGGCCCCTCGATCATACAGTTATTCCTCCAATATCCGCCGCCAGTGGTGCATCTTCTGATGGAAGGCCTCGTCCTCCCCAGGGAACCAGGACAGGGCGCAGGCCAGGGCGTGGGCGAAGAAGCAGTAGTCGTGCTCCGGCACCCGGGTTTTCAGCAGGGACAGCACCCCCAGGGCCTGTTCCCGGTCGGCCAGCCCTTCCTTCGCCTGCCAGGCCAGCAGGGTGAGGGCGGGGATCACCGGCCAGTCCAGCTGGCCCAAACAGATACGGGCCAGCTCATAGGAGGGCAGCCTGCCGGCATGGACCATCAGCTCCGGGGAGGGCGTCCGGCTGCCATCCCTGCCCAGCCGGGCCAGCAGGCAGACCGCCCCGAACTGCACCCGCAGCAGCCACTGGTCCGCCGGGATGCGCCTGTCGTCTGGCTCGGGGGGATAGACCATGCAGCCGTACAGGTCGTCGAAGGTGAGCCCTTCGGACAGCTTCTCCGCCCGGGCGTACCACTCTCCCAGGTGGAAGGGGGCCTGGACCAGCTCCTTGACCCGGGCCTGGGCGGTCTCGCCTGGCTTCTCCACCGCCGGCTTGGCGTTGTGGTCCGGGCCGTACTCCCACAGCCGAACCCCGTCGGGGATCAGGGCGCTGTCCAGGGGCGGGTCGGAGACCGCGTTGACGATGAGGTGGACCCCGCCGGACTTTTTCCCGTACTCGGTGACAGCCAGCCGGACTGCGTTGGCGGCACTGGCCGCCTCCTCACAGCTGAGGACCAGCTTGACCTCCCCGCCGGTGCCCTTGGCGATAAAGTTGGGGATCATCTTCACGGTGGCGTCCCAGCTGGGGAAGAAGCGCTCCACATAGGGGATCAGCCGCTCCTCCCGGACCCACTGGCACAGCTCGCTCCCCCGCTGGTTCCGGGGCTGGGAGGCGGCGCACAGCACCAGCCGCTCCAGCTCCGCCGGGTCGCCGCTGTCCAGCCAGCGGCAGAAAATCAGGGAGGGCTCCGCCCACTCCACGTCCTGCTGGTCCCCCCGGTCAGTCACCATGGCGTAGTACTCAATGGCCTTGGGCAGGTCCCGGACCCGCAGGAAGTAGTCGGCCAGGTCGTTGCAGGGGGCCAGATTTTTAGGGTCGCGCTCCAGCCCCTCCTTCACATAGTCCTCCGCCCCCTCCGGGTCGTCCAGGTCCAGGCAGCACAGGCCGGCGAAGGTGTAGCAGGAGGCAGCCCTGTGCCGGGAAATTCCCTCCTGGGCCGCCTTCAGGGCCTCCTCAGTCCGGCCCATGTGGCGCAGGAGGACGCACTCTGCGGTGTACCGGTTGGTCATATCCTGGCGGGGGGCGGTGTCATCCCCCAGGGCCCGCAGGGCGTTGAGGCAGCCCTCCCACAGCCGCTGGCGCTGACCGGGCTCCATGGGGTCCAGCACCTGGGTGAGCATGGCCACAAAGAGGCACACCGACTGCTCTCCCGCCCGGTCCAGCAGTCCCTGGTCGCCCAGCCACCGCTCCGCCATGTCCATATGGGACAGGTCCCGGGTCTGGATGGCGGTCCGTGCGAAGTGCTCCAGGGCCTGAGCGGTCTCGCCCCGGTCCATCAGGGCCGCCGCCTGGGCCCAGGGTCCCTGAGGCTGAACGTCGGACTGCGCCTTCTCCACTGGCCGGACCTTCCCCCCGTTGTCCTGGTTGTCCTTCTTCTTGAAAAATCCAAACATCTGATCCCCTCCTAACCGTTCTGCATCCGGTTGTGGCAGCCGATGGCCCAGTTCAGGTCATACAGGCGGAAGCTCCCGTCGTCGGGCTCCTCCCCCAGCCTGTCCAGCATCTGCCGGCACATATCGAAAATCACCTGATTGACGCCGGTATGTACCACGTTCCGGTTGGTGAGGTGGATGTCATACCAGTAGACAGGCTGGCCGTACTCCGGGGGCCTGTCCGGGCCGATGGAGGCATAGAGAACGGCGCGGAGGGGCTCATCGGCGGGGTCCGGGGTGGATACTCCCTGGAAAAATCCGTTCCACACCACCTCGCCCCGGGACTGGAGCTGGCCGATAATCAGGGGCTTGACCAACTGAAGAAGCCGGTCGTCCAGTCCGGCGTCCTGGGCCCGGACCAGCTCCTGCACGGCGTAAAAATTGCCCGCCGCCCGGCGCTTCATCCCGGACAGCTCCAGCCCCTCCAGATTCTGATTCATCACCCGAAGAGCCTCCCCGCCATCGGATGAGTCGATGCCGGGGACCAGGGCGACCCCCAGTTTGGCCTCGGGGTCGAAATACCAGCAGGGCCAGGCGGTGTCCGCCTCCAGGCCGCACTTGGGACAGCGCCACTGGAAAAACTCCCCTTTCAGCAGCAGTTCCTTCCCCTCCGGGTTTTGGCTCAGGTCCAGGCCGTGGTATTCTTTCAATTCACCGACAGCCCCGCACCGGGCACACTGGCTCCGGCTGGTCCGGGTCAGACCCGGGATCTTTTCAACCATCAAAATACCTCCTTCACGGTAACAGGTGCTCCTATTTTACCCCCGAGCCACACAGGACGCAATAGGTTTTGCGGAAGCTGAACGTAAAAATTCCCCCAGCCGTTCAGGTTGGGGGAATCCTTATGCAAAAAACAATTACACCAGCTTGGCGCCGTTGACCTTGACGCCGGGGCCCATGGTGGCGGCCACGGTGCAGCTCTTGATATACTG
>CANSSJ010000105.1 GCA_947649625.1 uncultured Bacillota bacterium
GGGGTCGTCCAGGGCGGGGTCGATCATCTCCAGCCAGGTCTGCACCGACTGGAGGTACTCCCCCTCGCCGGGGTACTTCCGGCGGAGCCCTTCTAAAACGCGGGCCGCGTAGTTGTTCATAGTCTCCCCTCCTTACACCAGGCCGTAGGCCAGCATGGAGTCGGCCACCTTCAGGAAGCCAGCGATGTTGGCTCCCGCCACCAGATTGCCCGCCATCCCGAACTGCTCGGCGGCCCGGGCGGCGTTGTGGTACAGGTCGGTCATGATGGTCTTGAGCCGGTCGTCCACCTCCTGGAAGGTCCAGGAGAAGCGCATGGAGTTCTGGCTCATCTCCAGAGCGGACACCGCCACGCCGCCGGCGTTGGCAGCCTTGGAGGGGGCGAAGAGGACTCCGGCCTCCTGGAGGGCGTCCATGGCCTCGGGGGTGGAGGGCATGTTGGCCCCCTCGACGACGGCGAAACAGCCGTTCTTCATCAGGGCCCTGGCCCCCTCCAGGGGCAGCTCGTTCTGGGTGGCGCAGGGCAGGGCGATGCCGCAGGGCACGTTCCAGATGTTCACGCAGCCCTCGTGGTACTCCACGCCGGGCTTGCGGGCGGCGTACTCCTTGATGCGGCCCCGCTCCACCTCTTTAATCTGCTTCATCAGGTCCAGGTCGATGCCGTCCTTGTCATAGACATAGCCGTTGGAGTCGGACATGGCCACCACCTCGCCCCCCAGCTGGGTAACCTTGTCGCAGGCGTAGATGGCCACGTTGCCCGATCCGGACACCACCACGGTGGAGCCCTCGAAGCCCTTGCCATTGTCCTTGAGCAGGCAGTCGGCCAAGTAGCACAGGCCGTAGCCGGTGGCCTCCTTCCGGGCCAGGGAGCCGCCGTAGGTGAGGCCCTTGCCGGTGAGCACACCAGTGAACTCGTTGCGCAGCCGCTTGTACTGGCCGAACAGGTAGCCGATCTCCCGGGCGCCCACGCCGATGTCGCCGGCGGGCACGTCGGTGTCGGGGCCGATATATTTGAACAGCTCGTTCATGAAGGACTGGCAGAATCGCATGACCTCGGCCTCGGACTTGCCCTTGGGGTCGAAGTCGGAGCCCCCCTTGCCGCCGCCGATGGGCAGGCCGGTGAGGCTGTTTTTAAAGGTCTGCTCAAAGCCCAGGAACTTAATGATGCTCTCGTTCACCGAGGGGTGGAACCGCAGGCCCCCCTTGTAGGGGCCGATGGCACTGTTGAACTGCACCCGGTAGCCCCGGTTGACGTGAATCTCGCCCTTGTCGTCCTCCCAGGGCACCCGGAACTTGATGGTCCGCTCGGGCTCCACCAGGCAGTCCATGACCCCCTCGCGGATCAGCTCGGGGCGGGCGTTGGCCACAGGGGCCAGAGAGGTGAGCACCTCCCGCACCGCTTGGTGGAACTCCTTTTCGCCGGGGTCCCGCCGGACCACCCGCTCCATTAAACCGTTCAAATACTCATTCTGAATGCTCATAATTTCTCCCTCCCGAAAGTTGTCCTGCCGGAACTTGCTCCATCCCCCGCTCCGGCGGATTGTTAATACCTTAACATGATTATTTTTGCAGGTCAACGTTTTATTTCCTGCAAAACGAAATTTTGTTTAATGCGCTAAAGCAATAGTTTGCCGGTGCGCCCCTTTCGGCGTTTTGACGGTCCTGCTCTCCGGCCCGCCCGCACAAAACTCTATATTGTATTCCCCCGACCGCTGTGATATAATGCAGCTCCTTTGTTTTTTATGCTGATCTTCAATCGGCACGTATTTCCCCGTCCTTTGGACGGGGAAATACGATCTACATTTTGAGAGGAGGCAACAAGATGAAACTGGTAGACCCGGCCCGGACTGGGCGGGCGGAGGCCTTCGCCCTGTGGATGAAGGCCCCTATGCCCATGGTGACGCTGTTCAAGACGCTGGACGTGACGAATCTGGCAAAGCAGAGCCGCAGGGGTGGCAAAAAGTTCAACATGCTGATGTGCTGGTGCGTGGGAAAGGCCGCCGCCCAGGTGGAGCAGTTCTACCTTCTGCCGGTGGGGGACGGGCTGGCGGAGTACGACCGGCTGGCGGTGAACTCCGTGGTGGACCTGGAGGGCGGGGAGATCAGCACCTGCGACGTCCCCTTCTCCCCCGATTTGGCCTGGTTTGAACAGGACTACCTCCGCCTCACCGCCCAGGTCCGGGACAGCCGCCGGCCCCACGACCTGGAGGATTACATGGTCATCGGCACCTCCGCCCTGGTGCAGACCGAGATCGACGGGGCGGTGAACATCTACGCCGGGTGCTTCAACAACCCGTTCGTCATTTGGGGCAAGTACCGGAAAGGATTCCGGAAAGTTACCCTGCCTATCTCCTTCCAGTTCCACCACACCCAGATGGACGGGGCCCACGCCGCCCGGTTTTTGGAGCTCCTGCAAAAGGAGATTGGAGAATTGTCCCTGTAAACAGAGCGCGGCCCCGTCCAAATTGGGCGGGGCCGCGTTCTTTAATCGTCATAATGTCCTTTGCACTGGTAAACTGTGATCTGTCCATCCGTAACCTGATAGACCAGCCGGTTGACCTCATCAATGCGCCGGCTCCAAAGGCCAGAATAGTTCTTGCGAAGCGGTTCCGGCTTTCCAGCGCCCTCAAACGGGGCACGGCACACCTCTTTCAGCAGAAAATTGATGCGTTTGAGCGTCTTTCGATCCTGAGACTGCCAGTAAAGATACTCCTCAAAGGCTCGCTCCGTAAATGTGATATCACTCATCCGCCATCCGCTCCAGCTCGCTCAGGCTCTTGACCACCACCTGTCCCCGCTTCATCTGCTCCATGCTCTCCGACAGGGCCTTTAGATTGCTCTCGCTGTAGAAGGGGTCGATGGATACCTCGAAGGGCAGCCGCTTCTCCCGAGTCATCTTCTTGGCCAGCATGGTTATGGCGGTGGTCATGGACATGCCCAGCTCCTGGCATACACCGTCAAAATCCTGCTTTAGCGTTTCGTCCATTCTTACGCTGACAATTCCCTGCGCCATGATACCTCACATCCTTTCACCCCTATTGTATGACAATATATGAGCATTGTCAATACAATATTCTATAAAATCATCCCGCTCAATATACACAGAAATCCCTCCCCAACCGGGAGGGATTTTTGCTGCCGTTTATCATGTTTCATCGGGGAATACTTTAATTTCCAACGCCTCACAGATACGGAAAAACACCTCAATCGAGGGACTTTTTTTGCCGCTCTCTATCTCATTCATAAAAGATTGCGTAATTCCGACGACCTTCGCCAGCTTATACTGGCTCCAGCCTACTTTTCCCCGTTTATTCCGAATAATTGCCCGATAATTTTCCATTCCTATCACCATAAGCCATTATAGCTCAAAGCTATCATTCTGAAAATATATAGCTTTCAGCGATTGACTTTTTAATATTATCGTGGTATAATCGCTGTTAGAGATATATAGGGGTGATTTGCATGGTAATCAAAAAAACGGACTGGTCAGATGATTTTGACGAAACCTGTCAGGATATTCTGGAGGACGCTTTCTTTCTGGACGCATTGTCTGTGTACTTGTTCAGCGGCGGGGAGTTTGCAAACGAACGTTGGGCGGACTGCTTCCCGCTGGTCTTTCATCGCCTGTGCGGGTATCTCTCTCAGCACGCCATGGACCTGCACCGGCTTGGAAAACGAGCAGGACCGGACCCGCAATGAGGTCCGGTCCTTATCTACTTGCAAAATTACGCTCTTTTCGCCCGGTTGATGGCGGCCAGGATGGCGCGCAGGGGGGCCAAGTTGATGTTGTGGGACAGGCCCACGCCCCAGTACTGTTTTCCGGTGCGCTGGTCCTGAAGCAGGATATAGGCCACGCCCTGGGAGTCGGAGCCGTCGGTGATGGCGTGGGAGGCGTAGTCCAGGAAGGTGAACCGGGAAATTTTCTCCCCCTGGATGGCGTTGAAGAAGGCGTCGATAGGGCCGTTGCCCTCGCCGGACACCTCGAATACCGTGTCGGTGTGCCGCAGGGTGCCTGTGAAGGCCACGTGGGAGTGGCCCTCCTCGTCCACCGTCTCCTTAAAGGCGTGTTTGAGCAGCTGATAGGGCTCCTTCACGTCCACATACTCCTGATGGAACAGCTCGCTGACCCGCTCGGGCGGAATCTCCTTGCCCACCCTGTCGGTCTCCACCTGGACGATATGGCCGAACTCGGGGTGCATGGACTTGGGCAGGTCGAAACCGAAGTCGTGCTCCATGATATAGGCGGCGCCCCCCTTGCCCGACTGGGAGTTGATGCGGATGATAGGCTCGTACTCCCGGCCCACATCGGCGGGGTCGATGGGCAGGTAGGGAATCTCCCAGTACTCAGTGCCCGAGGACTTCATATATTGCACGCCCTTGTTGATGGCGTCCTGGTGGCTGCCCGAGAAGGCAGTGAAGACCAGCTTGCCCACGTAGGGCTGGCGGTCGCCCACCGGCATCTTGGTGCACCGCTCGTACATCTCTTTGATCTTGTTGATGTTGGAGAAGTCCAGCTCCGGGTCCACCCCTTGGGTGTACATGTTCATGGCCAGGGTGACCATGTCCACGTTGCCGGTGCGCTCGCCGTTGCCGAAGAGGGTGGCCTCCACCCGGTCGGCTCCCGCCAGCAGGCCCATCTCGGTTGTCGCCACGCCGCAGCCCCGGTCGTTGTGGGGGTGGAGGGAGATAATGGCGCAATCCCGGCCGGGAATCTTGCGGCAGAAGTACTCCAGCATGTCGGCAAACTGGTTGGGCATACAGTTCTCCACGGTGGTAGGCAGGTTCAAAATGACCTTATTCTCCGGGGTGGCGTGGAGGTGATCCAGCACCGCCTGGCAGATCTCCACAGCGTAGTCCATCTCGGTGCCCATAAACGATTCCGGAGAGTATTCAAACCGCAGATTCATACCGGATTCAATCATGGGCTGGGACATCTCATAGATCAGGTCGGCGGCGTCGGTGGCGATTTTGGTGATGCCGTCGGTGTCCATGTGGAAGACCACCTTCCGCTGGAGGGTGGAGGTGGAGTTGTAGAAGTGGAGGATGACGTTCTTGGCCCCCTGGATGGCCTCGAAGGTCTTTTTGATCAGGTGCTCCCGGGCCTGGACCAGCACCTGGATGGTCACGTCGTCGGGGATGTGGCCCCCCTCGATGAGCTCCCGGCAGATTTCATACTCCGTCTCGCTGGCGGAGGGGAAACCGATCTCGATCTCCTTCACCCCGATGTCCACCAAGGTGTGGAAATACTCCAGCTTCTCGGCCAGGTTCATGGGGTCCACCAGGGCCTGGTTGCCGTCCCGCAGGTCCACCGAACACCAGACCGGGGCCTTGGTGATGACCCGGTCGGGCCAGGTGCGGCCCTTGATGGGCTGGGGCTGGAAGGGGATGTACTTTTCAAATTTGGGTTTCATGTGGCGTCCTCCTTAACAGAATGTGTGTTGGATACGTCAGGGGACAGCAAAAAGCCCCCGACTTTTTCAAGTCAGGGGCGTGTATTGACACGCGGTACCACCCTGGTTCGACGGACAGTCGCCTGTCCGCCCTCACAGCCTCCAACAAGGCTTTGG
>CANSSJ010000106.1 GCA_947649625.1 uncultured Bacillota bacterium
GTGAAAGGAGGTGGCCCGAATGTCCCGAACATCCAACCGGCCGGTGGATTGGGAGGAGCTTGTCACACAAAACGAGACCCGCCTGTACCGGGCGGCGCTGGCCATCCTGGGCGACCCCCACGAGGCGGAGGACGCCGTGCAGGACGCCTTTGTCCGCTATCTGGAGAAGGCCCCCGCCAATTTGGAAAACCCCTCCGCCTGGCTGATGCGGGTACTGGTCAACGGCTGTAAGAGCCGCCTGCGCCTGGCCTGGCGGCGGGTAGGGCCCCTGCCCGACACGCTCCCCGTCCCCGGCCCGGAGGAGGGGGAGGAGCTGGAGGAGCTGTTTGCCCTCCCGCCCGAGGACCGGGCACTCATCCACCTGTACTACTACGAGGGCTACTCCACGGCGGAGATCGCCCAGCTGCTGGGCTGTCAGCCGGGGACGGTGCGCTCCCGGCTGTCCCGGGCCCGGGAGAAGCTGAGAAAGCTGCTGGAGGTGTAGGGCGCGACGACCCGGCGCGACGTTTGCCGTCTTAATGTAATCCCGACCAGCGGCGGGCCGAGGTCGTCCCGCCCTACGGACTTGCAACAATAAGGAGAATTACCATGAAATACTACAAATCGTATATGGACCGGCAGGAGATTTCCCCGGCGGTCCACGAAAATCTGCTGAATCTGAAACCATCCAAGGGCCGCGCCCGCCCCTGGGTGAAATACGGCGCCCTGGCCGCCTGCGCGGCCCTCATCATCGGGGTGGGCGTCTGGAGGCTGGCTCTCACTCCTGCGCCTGTGACGGACCCGCCCCAGAGCGCCGGCCAGTTCGCCTCCGATTACGAGCCTCTGCCCGGGGAGAAGGACGTGGTGGAGCCGGGGGACTGCTTTGTGGTGGACAGCCCGGTGGAGAGCGGCAAGCTGATGTTCCCCATGATCCCCGGCATCAACTACCAGGATATCACAGACCGGTCCCAGACGTCCGCCGATATGTCCCGGGTCTATCTGCCCGGCAGCTTTATGGCGGATTTGACAAAAGAGGACATCCAGACCATCTTCTGGGGTTCAGAGGGCAAGCCCGAGGCGGTCCACCCCAAGACGGAGCAGGGGGACCTGCCCTGGATGCTGTTCTGGGACGGCTACACCCTTCGCGGCCGGGCTCTCTACGACGGCCAGGGCCAGCTGATGGAGCTGACAATCTGGGGGGAAAAGGATAAGGCCGACTTTGAGCTGGAGCTGCGTGTGGGGGCACTGCCCTTCGCCTGCTGCATCGACAGGGACCGGGGAGACGTCATCAGCGAGTTCAACGGCGTGGAAGTGGCGGGCTGGAGCCAGGTCTACGACCGGGACGGCGACGGTCGGGACGATTATATCTGCGGCAGTGAATTTATGACCAAAAATGATATCGGCGTCCGGTTTGTGAATCGGAACGGCCTGATGAGGGCGGAATATGAGCAGGATGGGAACATGGACTTGGGCGGGGCCCAGACCTTTAATGCCCTGTTCGTCCGTCAAGCTCTGACCGGCGACGGCGGTCTGTATTTGGACCACCTGGCCGTCAACGAGAACATCCCCGCCTGGCGGGAGGAGGAGTTTGCCGCCCTGACCCAGGCCCGCCAGGAGGCGGATTTCGCCCCCTATCTGCCCACCTCCGAGCCGAAGGGCTACGATGAGTTCTACGGCCGCCTCAGCTATCAGGAGGGCCGCAGTAATTCCCTGTTTGTCCGCTGGAGCAGGGTGGGAGCCTACGACGATGTGGAGGTAGCCGTCTACCGGGACGGAACTTACTCCTATAACCTGGTATCCCCCGGCCAGCCGGAGGCCTACGACCTGCGCCTGTACCCCATCCCCTGGTGCGACAGTGTGCCAGAGGAATACCGGGAAACGGTAGACCGTCCCGCTTTTAAGGCGGAGGACATGTCCCTGGCCATTGTGGAGGCCCGGGGCCGGGAGCACGACACCGGCGGGATGACATACTCCTTTGATGTGCTCCACCTCGACGGCACGGTAGTGTCCTACCGCTGCGACGGCATGACGGCGGAGCAGGTGTGGGAAATGGTGGAAGTGACCCTCTGATGAGACAGCCCCCGCCGACGGCGGGGGCTGTTGACATAAATCTTAATTTTTTATGAATTGGGACATTTTCCTCTTGCCGAAGCGGGTCGAAGCGGGTATACTTGAGCAGTAACAACATTTGGGGAGGGACCCCTTTGGAAGAGAGATATCTGAACATGTCCCGCCAGTCTCAGGGCCGGCGGGTGGCTCCCGCCCAGGGCCGGGGCGGCGGACGGAGCGAGCCCCCCCGCCGCCGGGACGACGACTGGGAGGACGACTGGGACGACAGGCCCCGGAAGGCCCCCCGAGGCGGACGGTCCGGCGTGATCGGCGTGCTCAAGGGCTTTTACATATTCCTGGTGGTCATTTCCGCCCTCATTGTGGCAGTTTACATCGGCTTTTCCCTGATGGTCAAGGCTCCGGAGCAGAACCAGCTGACTCCGCCCAATCAGCAGGGAGGCATCACCGGCCCCAACAGCGGCGGCGTGAGCACGGTGGACCCCGGCGGCGTACCGGGCGGCCTGGAGCGGAAGAAGGGAGTCTATACCGTTTTCCTGGCCGCTACCGACAAGGCCGGCACCCTCACCGACGTGATGATGGTCATGCGCTACGACACCAACGACCAGACCGTGGGCGTGATCTCCATCCCCCGGGATACCCTGGTAGGCCGGGAAAAGGGCAACCCCCATCTGGTTTACGGCGGGGGCGGGGTGGAACAGCGGATCAAGGACGTGTCCGACATGCTGGGCGTCCCCATCGACTGCTACGTGAAGGTGAACATCAACGGGTTTATCACCCTGGTGGACTACCTGAAGGGCATCGACTTCTACGTCCCCTGCGATATGAACTACGACGACCCCAGCATCAACAACAATCTTCATATCCACTTTAAGGAGGGCATGCAGCATCTCAGCGGCCAGCAGGCCATGGAGGTAGCCCGCTTCCGGAAAAATAACGACGGCAGCGGATACTCCGACGTAGGCCGTACCCAGACCCAGCAGAAGCTGCTCATTGCCCTGGCCAAGAAGGTGCTTTCCTGGGATAGTCTGACCAAGATCAACGGGTTTGTGGAGATTTTTAACGAGACGGTGGACACCGACCTGTCTTTGAACGAAATGCTCTACTTTGCCAGCCAGGCCATCAACCTGGACCCCTCCACCGGGGTGGAGACAGCCACCCTCCCCGGCCGGGGCGACGCGGTCTACCGCGGCTCCAAATGGTGCTATGAGCTGGACCAGGAGGGGACGCTGGAACTGGTCAACCGGCTCATCAACCCCTACGACCGGGACCTGACCCTGGAGGATATGAACATCGCCAAAGCGGACAAATATATGTAAATCAAACAGCGCGGCCCCCGGTTTTCCGGGGGCCGCGTTCTTATCCGATTTTTTCGCCGTTGAGGACGGCCTCGGCCAGCCGGTCCCCCTCGTAACATACCTTGAGGGAAAAGAAAGGGGCATCCCGCCAGATCAGGTTCAGGAAGATGGCGTCCCCCTCCCAGTGGGGGATCTTCAGGAGCTGTTCCCGGGGCAGCCACTCCAGTACCCCCTCGTCGCACTCCTTCAGCTCGCCGGTGAAGCCGTCGGCGGTGAACAGGTGCATGTACTCGGTCTCCCACCGGTCGGAGACAAAGGTGACGATCCCCCGGTAGCGGTAGTCGGTGAGGACCAGCCCGGTCTCCTCCTCCGCCTCCCGGAGCAGGCAGTCCTCCGGGCTCTCCTTGTCCAGAAACTTGCCCCCGACCCCGATCCACTTGTCCCGGTTCAGGTCGTCTTCCTTCTTGATCCGATGGAGCATCAGGTACTCGTCTCCCCGCCGGATATAGCACAGAGTGGTGTTTATCATGGCTCGATCAGCTCCACATCCACAGTAAACTGCTCCCCGCCCCGGAGATAGGTGAGGGTGACGGAATCTCCGGCGCCCAGGCCCAGCTTGAGCCGGGTCAGGTCCTGGAGGCCGGTGATGGGTACGCCGTTGGCCTCGGTGAGGATGTCCCCCGCCCGCAGCCCCTTGGCCCAGGCGTCGCTTTCCCGCTCCACGCTCCGGAGCCTGAAGCCGCCCCCCTCCTCGGGGGCGGTGGACACCATGAAGCCGAAGACGCCCGCCTTGACCTCCTCCCCGGCGATGAGGCGGTCAACCACATATTTCACCCGCCGGGAGGGGATGGCAAAGCCCAGGCTCTCGGCGGAGCCGTCCTCCGTGACGATCTTCACCGTGTTGATGCCGATGACCTGTCCGTACTGGTTCAGCAGGGGACCGCCGGAGTTGCCGTAGTTGATGGCGGCGCTGGTCTGGATCAGCGCCATGTTGACGTCGTCCACCTCCACCTCCCGGTCCAGGGCGGACACAATGCCGTCGGTAAAGGTGGCGCGGTAGCCCAGGGAGTCCCCCAGGGCGGCCACCGGCTCGCCGATGCGCAGGGCGTTGGAGTCGCCGAACTGGGCGGGGACAAGGCCCTCGGCCTCCACCTTCAGCACGGCCAGGTCCTCCACCGCGTCAAAGCCCACCAGGCTGGCGGGCAGGGTCCGGTTGCTGGGAAGCAGCACGCTGACCTCCCGGGCCCCGGCCACCACGTGGGCGTTGGTGATCAGGTAGCCGTCCCAGGTGAGCACCACCCCGGTGCCGGCGCTGTATCCGTCGGCGCTCTCCGACTCGATGGACACCACAGAGAGGCTGGCCCGGTCGTAGATCTGGGTATAGCTCAGCGACTCCCCCTGGACGGGAGACAGCTCCAGCGTCACCCCCGTGCCGGTATCGGCTCTGGGGATGGAGGGGGGCTCGGTGCTGTGTTCGTCCTGCTGCTCGTAGCGCCAGTCATCCCCGATGGAAGGGAAGGGAGCCCGGATGGAGGGGCGTGTGGAGAAGTACCGGTCCAGCAGCACGGTGGACAGGCAGATCGCTCCGATCAGCGCGGCCAGCCCCAGGAACCAGGGCCATTTCCGCCGCTTCCGCCTGACCCGCAGCACGGGGCGGCGGGAGACCTGGGCGGCGGCGGGGATGCGGACGGCAGGCGGATTGGGAAATACGGGGGAGGGCTGCTCCCAGGGCCCGCCTTTCCAAAGGCCGTCGTTTCTGTTGTCCATAGCTGCACCTCCCGAAAAATGAAGGGTCTCCGGCCCTCGCCGGGCAGGCGTTACTTTTTCTTGAAAGAAAAAGTAACCAAAAAGAACTTTCCTTGTTTATTTGTTCACGCCAGCGTCAGGGTGAAGTGAAACTGGGTCACTCCGTCCTCACTGGTGACGGTGATGTTCTCCTTCAGGTTGCCCAGGATGGTCTTGACGATATACAGTCCCAGGCCCACCCCTTCCCGGTCCATGGAGCGGGAGTAGTCCGCCTTGTGGAACCGCTCAAAGAGCAGGGGCAGCTCGTCGGGAGGAATGGTGGCCCCCAGATTGCGGATGGTGGTATGGGCCTTGCCGTCCTTTTTGGTGATCTGAACGGTGATGGCGGTGCCGGGGGCGGCGAA
>CANSSJ010000107.1 GCA_947649625.1 uncultured Bacillota bacterium
CCTAATTACAATAACAACAATAACTTCTCGGCGCTGGGCTCCGGCGGCTCTGTCAACAATTACAATGCAAACAATTGCGGGGGGCTGCTGGCCGGATTTTACGTAAATACGCGGTCAAATGGAGTAGCGAAAGCGAAAGACGACCGACGTAAAAGGAGAGGTACTTCCCTGGGTAGCCAATCCCTAAAACTTCCCTCTGATGTCCTTACACGGACGCTTCTTGCATGGCGGGAGAACGTGCCAGCTCCCGTTTCATGTGTATTAGGACAACGCAGATTTAGACGGCACCCTACAAGACAACTGTACAGGGGGAGAATACTTTTTTATGAACAGTCAGGAACGCCGGGAAGCCCGGTACCAGCGCCGCAAAGCCAAGCGGCAGAAAAAGCGTGAGGAGCGGTGCGCCGCCCTCGGCCCTCTGAGCGAGGTGTTCAGCTATCGGAAAATGTTCTTTTATGGGCGGAAGTGCTGCAACGGCGTCCGCTGGAAGCAGAGCACCCAGAACTTCGAGTTACACCTCTTTTCCGGCACCGCCCGCCGGCGGCGGGAAGTCCTGGAGGGGAGATGGAAACCGAAGAAATGTGTCCACTTTACGCTGTGTGAACGGGGCAAGGTGCGGCCCATTGACGCGCCCCACATCACCGACCGGCAGATCCACAAGACCCTCTGCAATGAGGTGCTGGTTCCTCTGTACACCCCCAGCATGATCCACGACAACGGGGCCAGCCAGATCGGGAAGGGGCTACACTGGCATTTCAAGCGGCTCAAGCAGCACCTGGCGTGGCACTTCCGGCGCTATGGCCGGGAGGGGGCTGTCCTCCAAATCGATTTGAAGGGCTACTTCCCCAATGCGCCCCACGCCCTGATTTACCAACGTCACCAGCAGCTGATCACCGACCCGGTTCTCCGGGAACTGGCGGACAAGATTATTCGGTTCTCTCCCTGCCCCACACCGGGGAAGGGAATGCCGCTGGGCGTGGAGCCGAGCCAGCAGGAGATGGTGGCACTGCCAAGCGACATCGACAACTGGATCAAGTGCCAGGCCGGGGTCGAATATGAGTGCCATTTCATGGATGATTTTCTGATGACCTTCCCTACCATTGAGGAGGCCAAACGGGCAGGCCATGAGATCGTGCGGCGGTTTGAGGCCCGCGGTATCCGGGTGAACCGGCGCAAATGCAAGGTCACCCCGCTCACAAAGCCCTTCCGTTTCTGCAAGGCCCGGTTCACCCTGACGGAGACCGGGAAGATAAAAATAAACGGGAGCCGGGACGGAATCAAACGCGCCCGCAGAAAGCTAAAGCTTTTTCACCGGGAGTTCAAGGCTGGCAAGCGGGAGTTCAAGGACATCGAGCAGTACATGGAGTGCCAGAGCGCCTACTACCGCTGTTTCGATGACCATGGGCGCCTGCTCCGCCTGCGGCGGCTCTACCACGCTATCTTTTTTGGAGGTGCAAAATGTTCAGGATCACCAACACCAGAGATGGGAAAAGCCTCGGCATGACCGAGGCCCCCACCTACATCAAGCAGGCCGAAAACGGCTGCTACGTTTTGTGCCCGGAGCCGGAGGCTTCGGGCATCGCTATTTCCGGGGTTCCCTACCGCCTGCTGGGCCGGGAGGCCCCGGAGGGCATGGGGAAACTGGATGCCGTCATGCTGGAGGAAACGGACGCCGGCCCGATGGTCGCTGCGGCCCATGACCTTTCGGCAGACATTGACGGCCTGACCGTAGACCACGAATACCGCATCACCTTGCTGGAGCTTGGTGTTGCGGCAGATAGTGAGACTGTTTGAGAGGGGAGGTGTAGAAGATGCTGTATCGGACCCTTAAGCGCATGATCGAGCGCGGCCAGACCGAGGGGATGGAGGAGAAGCTGGACATCTTCCTGGCGTCCAGCAAGATCACCGCCGAGGAGTACACGGAGCTGATGGGGATGCTGCCAAGCAAAGCCCCCGGCGAGACCACGGAGGAGTAAACCATGGAGCAGATCATTCACAAGAGGTACGTCGCCCGGAGGCGGGCGAGGTTCAAGGGCTGCAACGGCCAGCAGGTCAATATTCCATACGGTTCCATCCTGGAAGCCCAGGATGGTTTTTTGTTGTGGAAAGGCCAGCCCCTGTGTGTGGATACCAGCCAGAATGCCCACGAGTTCTTCAGCCAGGACGATGACAGCCAGGGCCAGGAGCGTGGCCAGCTGGTGGCCGCCATCCTCACCCGGCTGGAGACACCGCCCAACGCCGGAGAGAAGTGCCGGGCGGAACTGCAGGCCCGGTGGGATAAGGTGTGGGCCGACCCCCTGTGCCAGAAATACAAGCGGCCGGAACACGAGGACTTCTGGATCTGGAACCACGACTTCTATGATGCGCCGGTGGAGGACCTCTGGCACATCGCTGCCCTGGTGGGGGCGGTAGTCAAACGACAGTAAGCCAATGGGAGGACGGGATACCGTCCTCCCAAATTTATCTTTGGGGGAATGTGTAAATGGAAGTGACAATCAGCGCGGATATGCTCATCGAGCTGGCCGCGCTGCTGACCGCCCTGGGGGTGATCGGTGGCGTTGCCTTATGGTGCCACAGGTTTGTACTGCGGAACAAGAGGCAGGACGAGGCTATCGCGGCAATCCGCAACGAACAGACCCTTATCTGCTATGGGGTGCTTGCCTGCCTCAAGGGTCTTAAGGAGAAAGGGTGCAACGGCCCTGTAACTGCCGCCTTGGATAAGCTGGAGAAGCATCTGAACCAGGCGGCCCATGATGTTGAAGATACAGACTGAACTGCGAAAGGATGATGCGCAACGGACATCTTAAGGTCGATTTTAATCGCCGCTGCCGCTTTGATTGTGGGGGCTGCCCTGGGTATCGTGTTCAGTGCGGCCACTATCCGGCATCTGCGGAAACGGGTGAAGGAACTGCGGACAGGAAAGCCCCGGCCCAATGTCCTGCAGTCGGTAACAAGGTTTCTGTTCGCTACCACCCAAATATTTGCGCTGGGTTGGGTGTCGGTGTCCTACGTCATCGCCGTTTATTCCACCGTCAAGCTATATCAGCCGTTCCCGGTAGTGGAGCTCTCCCAGCAGGCCATTACCACCATTTTGGGAGTGAACGCGCTGAAGGTGCTGGAGAACATCTTCGAGCACAACGAGGGGATGGTATTCGGCAGAAGCAGGCAGGAAGATAAACCGCCCAATGAGGGCGGGGAAGAAGGAGGAGTCGGATAAGCGATGAATACTGAAGAAAGAATCTGGAGCTTTCTGAAGGCCCAGGGGCTCACCGACGCTGGCGCCGCCGGCCTGATGGGGAACCTCTACGCAGAGTCTGGCCTGCGGCCCAACAACCTCCAGAACAGCTACGAGGGGAAGCTGGGCATGGCCGATGCCGAGTACACCGAGAGGGTGGACAGCGGCAGCTACACCAACTTCGCCCATGATTGCGCCGGGTATGGACTGGCACAGTGGACGTACCACACTCGCAAGGCTAACCTACATAAATTCGCCAAAGATGCAGGTAAGAGCATCGGCGACCTGGAGATGCAGCTCGGCTTTTTGATGAAGGAGCTGTCCACCAGCTACAAGACGGTTCTGGCCACGCTGAAGACCGCCACCAGTGTCCGGGCCGCCTCCGATGCCGTCCTGCTCCAGTTCGAACGCCCGGCGGATCAGAGCGAGGCCGTGAAGGCCAAGCGGGCCAGGTACGGCCAGAAGTATTTCGACAAGTACGCACAGAAAGGAAGTGTCAACACCATGGGATTTTCCAACAGCCCTTTGGCCACGGTCAAGCTGATTTCTCCCAATAAGACCGTCGGCCGGAACCACGCCATCGACACCATCACCATTCACTGCTTTGTCGGCCAGGTGACCGCCAAGCGGGGGTGCGAGGTGTTCCAGCCCAGCAGCAAGGGGGCCTCCTGCAACTACGTTGTAGGGTACGATGGCTCCATCGGCCTGTGTGTCGAGGAGAAGGACCGCTCTTGGTGTACGGGCGGCTACAAGAAGGTGAACGGGGTCAACGTCCCCATCCGGGTGAACGGGATCTCTGGCTCCTCCAACGACTACCAGGCTGTTACCATTGAGGTGGCCTGTGAGGCCAAGCACCCCTACGCCATCACCGAGAAGGCCATGGCCGCGCTGATCGAGCTGTGTACCGACATCTGCCGGCGCAACGGCATCAAGAAACTGCTGTGGTCCGGTGACAAGAACCTGGTGGGCAACCCCGCCAAGCAGAACCTCACGGTTCACCGCTGGTTCGCCAACAAGGCGTGCCCCGGCGACTACATCTACCAGCGGCTCGGCGACATCGCCGCGAAGGTGAACGCCAAGCTGGGGGCCACCGGCGCGGCCCCGGTACAGCCCTCCGCTCCCGTGAGCAGCGTTCCCTATAAGGTCCGCATCACCGCCACCGATCTGCGCATCCGCAAGGGTCCCGGCACCAACACCGCCATCGTCCAGAACGCCATCACCCCCGGCGTCTACACCATCGTCAGCGAGGCCACCGGCCAGGGTGCCACACTCTGGGGCAAGCTGAAGTCCGGCAAGGGCTGGGTGTCGCTGGACTTCTGCAAGAAAATTTGAGGAGGAAAACATCATGAACGAATTCCTGTCCACTCTGTTGCAGGCCGTCATCATCGCGGCCGTCCCCATCTGCGCTGGTGCCGCCGTCAAGGGCGTCCGGGCTGCCGTCCAGTACCTTGCCTCCAAGTCGGAGAGCGAGATCGCCAAGAAGTATCTGACGGACGTGGCCGACGCCATCAGCACAGCCGTCACCTACACCAGCCAGACCTATGTGGATGCGTTGAAGAACAGCGGCAAGTTCACCAAGGAGAACCAGGAGGAGGCTCTCAAGAAAGCGGTGGAGCAGGCTGAGAAGCTGCTGACCGCCGAGGCCCGCAGCTTCCTGGAGAAAGCCTACGGAGATCTGAACGCCTACCTGGTCAGTAAGATTGAGGCCGAGGTCCGGGTACAGAAGCAGCAGGGTAACACCATCACGCTGGGCGAGCCGTTCACCGCCGAGCTGAAGGAGGCCCCCGACGTGACCACCGTGGCTGCCGCCACCGCCGCGGCGACCGCTGCCGCCGTGGTTCAGAGAGCTATCCCCCAGACAGCCCCCACCGGCACCCCTGACAGCCCCCAGGAGGGCGGGGTGGCCCCGGTGGTATAAATTCACGTCATCGCCGCTCCCCCTCGCCTGGGGGCCGGGAAACGGCGAACGTGACCGCAGTAAAGCCCCCTTGCAGGTTTCGGCCTGCGAGGGGGCTTTTTTGTTTGCGGCAAATTCCCAGACGTTTGGGATTTTGGGCCAGTTCCTTTTTCCGCAGTGGACGGCCACAGCTCACGGGTGC
>CANSSJ010000108.1 GCA_947649625.1 uncultured Bacillota bacterium
GCCTGCCCGTTTCCGTGTTCGTGCCCCATGTGGACGGCCAGTTCGAGCTGGGCGCGGCCGCCTATGAGAAGCGCGGCGTGGCCGTCAGCGTGCCCGTGTGGGATCCCGACAAGTGCATCCAGTGCAACACCTGCGCCTATGTCTGCCCCCACGCAACCATCCGCACCTTCGCCCTCACCGAGGACGAGGTCAAAAACGCTCCCGAGGGCCTCAAGACGGCCGCCATCAAGGCCGGCAAGGGCAAGGGCGTGTACACCTACGCTATCGGCGTGAGCCCCCTGGACTGCATGGGCTGCGGCGTGTGCGTGGAGGCCTGCCTGGCGGGCGCCAAGGATCCCGAGAAGCGGGCCATCAAGATGGTGCCCCAGGAGAGCCAGGCCGAGCAGGCCAAGGTCTGGGATTACCTGGTGAAGACCGCTCCCAAGGCCGACATGCAGGACAACACCGTCAAGGGCAGCCAGTTCAAGCAGCCCTACCTGGAGTTCTCCGGCTCCTGCGCCGGCTGCGCCGAGACCAGCTATGCCCGTCTCGTCACCCAGCTGTTCGGCGACCGGATGTATATCTCCAACGCCACCGGCTGTTCCTCCATCTGGGGCGGCCCCGCGGCCACCAGCCCCTACTGCACCAACAAGGAAGGCAAGGGCCCCGCGTGGTGCAACTCCCTGTTTGAGGACAACGCCGAGCACGGCCTGGGCATGTATATCGGCCAGAAGGCCATCCGCAACGCCCTGGCTGAGGAGACCAAGCAGCTCATCGCGGTTGAGTGGGCCTATCAGCCCCTGAAGGACGCCGCTCAGAAGTGGCTGGATACCATGGAGGACGGCGAGGCCAACCAGGCTGCCGCCAAGGAGTACATTGCCCTGCTGGAGGAGAGCCTGATGACTCTGGATGAGAACGAGGCGTTCATCACCAGCCCCAAGGGCGCGGAAGTCTTCGGCGACAAGCGCGACGCCATGCTGGCTCACGTGAAGGAGCTGAAGGCCAAGGGCGAGAAGTACTGCGACTGCGACGCCTGCAAGCTGGCTAAGGCCATCCTCGACAAGAAGGAGTACCTGAACAAGAAGTCCGTGTGGATCTTCGGCGGCGACGGCTGGGCCTACGACATCGGCTACGGCGGACTGGACCACGTCCTGGCCTCCGGCGAGGATGTCAACATCTTTGTCTTCGATACCGAGGTGTACTCCAACACCGGCGGTCAGGCCTCCAAGGCCTCCAACATCGGCCAGGTGGCGCAGTTCGCCGCCGCCGGTAAGGAGATGAAGAAGAAGAGCCTCAGCGAGATCGCCATGCAGTATGGCTACGTCTACGTGGCCCAGGTGGCCATGGGCGCCAACACCGCCCAGACCCTGAAGGCCATCGCCGAGGCCGAGGCCTATCACGGCCCGTCCCTCATCATCGGCTACGCCCCCTGCGAGATGCACTCCATCAAGGGCGGCATGATGAACTGCCAGAAGGAAATGAAGAAGGCTGTGGACTGCGGCTACTGGAACCTGTTCCGCTTCAATCCCGCTCTGGCTGCCGAGGGCAAGAATCCCTTCACCCTGGACAGCAAGGCTCCCGCCGGCGGTTACCAGGAGTTCCTGATGAACGAGGCCCGCTACGCCCGGCTGACCCGCGAGTTCCCCGAGCGCGCTGAGGTGCTGTTCGCCCGGAACGAGGATGCTGCGAAGGAGCGTTATGCGCACTTGATGAAGCTGATCGACCTGTATAAGGCGGAGTAAATTTCTCAATAGGTATGATTTGGGCCCCCGGGGTTTCACCCCGAGGGCCCTTTGATTACTCTTTGTTTTGGAACAGCTTGTAAGGTTCCACACCCAGCGCGTTGGCAATGGCGAAAACGGTGTCCAGCGAGGCGACAGAAGTGCCATTCTCAATACGACTTAAATGGACATTGTGAATATCTGCTTGTTCCGCCAATGCTTCCTGCGTTATCTCCCGACGCTTGCGATAAAAAGCAATATTTTGTCCCAGATTTTTATAATACGATTCATAAGCAAGCAACACAGTTTACCGCCTCCCATCTGGTTCTATTGTACCCATTTGATCAACGATAGTGGATAGACCTGTATACTTAATATTTAACTGTAAAAATTAAATATTGTATGTTATAGTTTACAAGACGATCAAAATAATGCATAGGAGTGACCAACCATGACCGAGCTTGAGCAATACAAAAAAGCCTACGCGACCTTGGTGGGTCGGGTGGATCGGACCATCACCAAGCTCCATGAGGCCAGCGCTATGCTGGCTCTGGAGAGGATCTCCTTAAACCTGGCTGCCGACGAGCTGAAAAACGCGCTGAACAGCGCGGAAGAGATTTTTTTATCTGATGATCCGGAAGGAGACTAGCGGAAGGAAATGAGAAAACAGCGGAAGAGGCGTTTGCTGGGCGGCAAATGCCTCTTTTGCTTTCCGCCCGCCGGACAGGCCTGGAGCGGACGTCTCTGGAATGGAGGCGCTTGCGGCAGATTCGCAGCCTACCGCGCCCGCTTCCGGTACTCCATGGGGCTGACGCCCTCTACCCGCCGGAAGCACTGGGAGAAATAGCTCAGGGAGGAGAAGCCCAGGATTTCGGCGATGAGGGAGAGGGTGTGGTCCGTCTCCCGCAGGAGGAACCGGCTCTCCTCGATGCGCCGCCCGATCAGGTAGCTGATGGGGGAAGCGCCGAACTCCCGCCGGAAGGCGTGGACCAGGTAGTATTTGCTCAAGTGGGCCATCTGGGCCAGCTGGTCCAGGGTGAGGTTTTCCTTGAAGTGGTTGTCGATGTACCGCCGGACCAGGTCGCACTCCCGACTGGCCCGGGAGCCGGCGGACTCGTCGGCGAAGGACAGGCCCCGCTGCCGCTCCAGCCGGATCAAAACCACCTCCAGCAGATGGCGGCAGGCGTCCTCGCAACCCGGCAGGGTATCGTACACCTCCTGGAGCATCAGGTGCAGGCAGGCCATCAGCTCCTTCCACCCGGTGTGGAGGTGGAGCATGGCGTACCCGTCCGACCCGGCCATGGCCTCCAGGCCCTCCACCCCCAAGACGATGTACTGCAGGGGGCTCTCCGCCTGACTGAGCTCCGTGTGGGGCACCCCGGCGTTGACGATGACCATGTCGTGGAGGGCCACGGGGAAGGCGTCGTTCTGGGTCAGGAATTTTCCGTGGCCGTCGGTGATGAAAAACAACTCGGCGCAGCCGTGGGTATGGAGGCTGGAGCTCCACTCCTCCGGGTCGTATTGGTCCCGGGAGATATAGGTCAGGCACGGCGCGCCGCCGGACGCCGGAGGCGGCAATTTGGAGAAACTGTACTGAAAGCGGTTCAAAAAAGCTCCCTCCCTCTGCGCAATTTTGTGAAAATATACAAGACGGCTTACAGCCTCCCATCTATTATACATCTTTCCGCTCCGTTGTGCAACCCTTCCAGCCCATGGGGCTCCTCTCCGGTTTTTTTGGCGGGTTCACCGAATCTTTGCCGCCGCGGATGGCGCAATCGTTCATGTTCCTCCGGGCAAACCGGACGGGTTTTAGATAATCCGCCGAAGAGGAGAAAGCAATATTTATAAAGAGCAGCGCAACAATCCGGTAGCATTCCCTGCCGGAAAGGACTATACTGATGCCAATAAGCCGGCGACACCCTGCCGGCGGCGTCCCAACTATAATAGGAGGAAAAAATGAAAATGAAGAAAACTCTCAGCTTGCTTCTTGCACTGGTCCTGTCTCTGGGCCTGCTGGCCGGCTGCGGCGGCGACAGCAACGACCAGCCCGCCCAGAACGACACGCCCCAGCAGGAGGACACGACCACTCCCCCCGCCGATGACACGGCCTCCGATGCCGAGCCCGCTCCCACCGAGGATGTGACCATCCAGGTGGCCGCCCTGGCCTCCGGCTATGAGGAAGCCTATCCCGGCATGTGGCAGGAGGTCTGCGACGCCTTCACCGCCGCTACCGGCATCAAGGTGGACCTCATCGTGGACAAGGCGCTGGAAGACGTCATCGGGCCCTCCATGCAGGGCGGCGAGTTCCCCGACGTCATCCACCTGGCCACCGGCCGTGAGAAGGGCCTCACCGAGCAGTTCATCAAGGACCGCAACATCGCCGAGATCACCGACGTGCTCAGCATGACCGTCCCCGGCGAGAGCGTGAAGGTCTCCGACAAGATCGTGGGCGGCTTCACCGACACCTCCGTCACCAACCCCTACAACGATGGCAAGACCTATCTGGCCCCCATGTTCTACTCCCCCTGCGGCCTGTTCTACAACGCGGGCCTCTTCGAGGAGAACAACTGGACCGTGCCCACCACCTGGGACGAGATGTGGGCCCTGGCCGAGCAGCTCCCCGAGGGCACCAGCCTCTTTACTTACCCCACCACCGGCTACTTTGACGCCTTCCTGTACGCTCTGATGTACTCCGTGGGCGGCCCCGAGTTCTACAACAAGGCCCTGCGCTATGAGGAGGGCATCTGGGACACCCCCGAGGCCCAGGAGTGCTTCGAGATCATCGCCAAGCTGGCCTCCTACACCAACCCCGTGACCCCCGCCCAGGCCAACGATCAGGACTTCACCCAGAACCAGCAGCTGGTCCTGGACAACAAGGCCCTGTTCATGCCCAACGGCACCTGGATCGTGGGCGAGATGGCCGAGGCTCCCCGGGCCGAGGGCTTCAAGTGGGGCATGACCGCCCTGCCCGCCGCCAAGGCCGGCGGAAACGGCGCCAGCTACTGCTGGCTGGAGCAGGCGTGGATCCCCGCCGGCGCTCCCAACCTGGACGCCGCCAAGCAGTTCGTGGCCTTCCTGTACTCTGACGCGGCCTGCGCCATCTTCGCCAAGGGCGGCGCTGTGCAGCCCGTCCCCGGCATCACCGACAACTTCGAGGGCGACAACAAGATGTTCTACTCCATCTATGACAACGGCGCCGACGCCGCCATGGGCGGGTTCGCCGCGTACAACTCCGTGGCCGGCCTGGGCACTGTCCGTGAAGTGTTCCTGGACCCCGTCAACGGTCTGGTGGACGGCAGCATGACCAAGGACCAGTGGATCAGCGACGTGAAGGCCGCCAGCGATCAGATGCGCGCCAACATCATGGAGTGATCCGTCCCAACCGCATAAGCATCACATAGTCCGTAAGGCAGGCGGCGGTGAGCGGAAGCTGAACCCCCCCGCGGCAATTTAAAGAGAGGAGTGGGGGATTTAGTGCGCCGCCGCACAACACCGCGCCTTTTCAACGCCGAATTTGGTTGGGCCCCC
>CANSSJ010000109.1 GCA_947649625.1 uncultured Bacillota bacterium
ATCTTTGGCCCCACCAAGGACTGGGAGTGCAACTGCGGCAAGTACAAGAAGATCCGCTACAAGGGCAAGGTGTGCGACCGCTGCGGCGTGGAGATCACCAAGGCCAAGGTCCGCCGGGAGCGGATGGGCCACATCGAGCTGGCCGCCCCGGTGAGCCACATCTGGTACTTCAAGGGCATCCCCTCCCGGATGGGCCTGCTGCTTGACATCAGCCCCCGCATCCTGGAAAAGGTGCTGTACTTTGCCGCCTATATCGTCATCGACCCCGGCTTCTCCCCCCTGTCCAAGAACCAGATCCTGTCGGAGAAAGAGTACCGGGACATGCGGGAGAAGTACGAGGACGACTTCGACGCCGGCATGGGCGCCGAGGCGGTGAAGAAGCTGCTCCAGCAGATCGACCTGGAGGAGCTGTCCGAGCAGCTGCGCAAGGAGCTGAAGGACGCCTCCGGCCAGAAGAAGGTGAAGATCATCAAGCGGCTGGAGGTGGTGGACGCCTTCCGCCTGTCGGGTAACAAGCCCGAGTGGATGATCATTGATGTTCTGCCCGTCATCCCCCCGGAGATCCGGCCCATGGTCCCCCTGGACGGCGGACGGTATGCCTCCTCCGACCTGAACGACCTGTACCGCCGGGTCATCAACCGGAACAACCGCCTGAAGCGGCTGATTCAGCTCAACGCCCCCGACATCATCGTCCGCAACGAGAAGCGGATGCTCCAGGAGGCGGTGGACGCCCTCATCGACAACGGCCGCCGTGGCCGCGCCGTCACCGGGGCCAACAACCGGGCCCTGAAATCCCTGAGCGACATGCTCAAGGGCAAGCAGGGCCGCTTCCGCCAGAACCTGCTGGGCAAGCGGGTGGACTACTCCGGCCGTTCCGTCATCGTGGTGGGCCCCGAGCTGAAGATCTACCAGTGCGGCGTGCCCAAGGAGATGGCCATTGAGCTGTTCCGGCCCTTCGTCATGAAGAAGCTGGTGGACGACGGCCTGGCCAACAACATCAAGGCCGCCAAGAAGATGGTGGAGAAGGGCGAGGGCGCCGTGTGGGACGCCCTGGAGTTCGTCATCAAGGACCATCCCGTCATGCTCAACCGCGCCCCCACCCTCCACCGTCTGGGCATCCAGGCCTTTGAGCCGGTGCTGGTAGAGGGCCGGGCCATCAAGCTCCACCCCTTGGTGTGCACCGCCTTCAACGCCGACTTCGACGGCGACCAGATGGCTGTCCATGTCCCTCTGTCCGCCGAAGCCCAGACCGAGGCCCGGGTGCTGATGCTCTCCGCCAACAACCTGCTCCGTCCCCAGGACGGCGGCCCGGTCACCATCCCCACTCAGGACATGGTTCTCGGCGCCTACTATTTGACCTATGAGCGGAACGAGGGGGATGTGAACCACGCTTTCGCCGATAAGGACGAGGCCATGCTGGCTTACGACGCCGGCATCGTCACCCTTCACACCCCCATTCAGGTCCGGATGTACCGGGAGGTGGACGGCGAGACGCGCCATAAGCTGATTACTACCACGGTGGGCCGCCTGATTTACAATGAGGCCATCCCCCAGGATCTGGGCTTTGTGGACCGCACCGACCCGGAGGCCATGTTTGAGCCCGAGATCAACTCTGTGGTGGGCAAGAAGCAGCTGGGCAAGATCATCGACAAGTGCATTACCAAGCACGGCTTTACGATCGCCGCCGGTATGCTGGACGCCATCAAGGACCTGGGCTACCACTACTCCACGGTCGGCTCCCTCACCGTGGCCATCGCGGACATGACCGTCCCCGCCAAAAAGTATGAGCTCATCGGCTCGACGGAGAAGGAGATCGTCCGCATCGACAAGCAGTACCGCCGGGGTCTGATCACCAATGAGGAGCGCTACCGCCTCACCGTGACCGCCTGGGAGAAGACTACCAAGGATGTCACCGACGCCCTCCAGGCCTCCATGGACCAGTACAACCCCATCTTCATGATGGCCGATTCGGGCGCCCGCGGCTCCATGGCTCAGATCCGTCAGCTGGCCGGTATGCGCGGCCTGATGGCCGACACCGCCGGACGTACCATCGAGATCCCCATCAAGGCCAACTTCCGCGAGGGCCTGTCGGTGCTGGAGTACTTCATCTCCTCCAGAGGCGCCCGGAAGGGCATGGCCGACACCGCCCTGCGTACCGCCGACTCGGGCTACCTGACCCGCCGTCTGGTGGACGTGTCCCAGCAGGTCATTATCCGCGAGGACGACTGCGGCACCCACGACGGCATCTTGGTCAGTGAGATCGAGGAGCACGGCCAGGTCATCGAGACCTTTGCCGAGCGGGTCCACGGCCGCTACCCCACCGAGGACATTGTTGATCCCTCCACCGGCGAGGTGCTCTTCACCAAAGACACCATGCTCCGCAAGGACGACGCCAAGATTCTGGAGGACCACGGCATCCGCCAGGTCAAGATCCGCTCCGTCCTCACTTGCCGGGCGAGGAGCGGCGTGTGCGCCAAGTGCTACGGCATCAACCTGGCCATCGGCGAACCCGTGGGCGCCGGCGAGGCGGTGGGCATCATCGCCGCCCAGTCCATCGGCGAGCCGGGCACCCAGCTGACCATGCGTACCTTCCACACCGGCGGCGTGGCCGGCGGCGACATCACCCAGGGTCTGCCCCGTGTTGAGGAGCTGTTTGAGGCCCGCAAGCCCAAAAAGATGGCCCAGCTGGCCGAGATCGGCGGCCGGGTATCTCTGGAGGAGACCAAGCGCAATGTGATGTGCAGCGTCACCATCACCGCCGACGACGGCGAGGTGGTCACCTACGCCCTGCCCTACTCCTCCGGCATCCGGGTGAAGGAGGGCGACGTGGTGGCCAAGGGCGACCAGCTCACCGACGGCGTCCTCTCCCCCCACGACGTGCTGCGTATCCGCGGCCTGTCCGAGTGCCACAACTACCTGATCTGCGAGGTACAGAAGCCCTACCGCCAGCAGGGCGTGGACATCAACGACAAGCACATTGAGGTCATCGTCAGCCAGATGATGCGCAAGGTTCGGGTGGAGGAGGCCGGAAGCTCCGACCTGCTGTCCGGTTCCACCATCGATCTGGTGGACTTCCTGGACGCCCAGGACGCCGTCCAGGCCCGCATCGACGCCGGGGAGAAGAACGAGATGGGCGAGGACCTTGTCCTGCCCACCTGCACCCGGCTGCTCATGGGTATCACCAAGGCCTCCCTGGCCACCGAGTCCTTCCTGTCCGCCGCCTCTTTCCAGGAGACCACCAAGGTGCTCACCGAGGCCGCCATCAAGGGCAAGGTGGACCACCTCCAGGGCCTGAAGGAGAACGTTATCATCGGCAAGCTGATCCCCGCCGGCTCCGGTTTGGCCCAGTACCGCCAGGAGGATGTGATCGACGACGAGGGCAACCTGATCGCTCAGGCCCGCCGCCGCCCCGAGCGCGAGGTCAATCTGGACTTCAGCGTGGACGAGGACGAGGATGACGGCGATATCGAGGGCGACGACCTCTTCACCGAGATCGGCCCCCTGGAACTGGAGTCCGCCTCCGCGGAACCTCAGACCCAGGAAGCCGAGGTCTAAACAGCTTAAAAGGGACTGCCCGCGGGCAGTCCCTTTTCTCATATTGAGTTCAGGCAGGCATCCAGCTGTCTGCGGACCTCCTGATTGGCTCCTTCCAGATACCGCCAGACGGCGTAAAGCCCGCCCGCGTGGGCGTCCTGGACCTGCTCCAGTCCCATGACCATAACCTCGACCGCATCCAGGCCGTCGGAAAGATGCCCAATCGCTTCCTCCAAATCATACAGCTTTGTCACATCCATATTTCCTCCTTGATTTTCACCGGGAGGTGTGGCATAATAGATTTGCCATTCCTCCGGGTGTGGTGATAGGGTGTTGGTGTAGCTTGATGTGGCCGCCAACACTCTATTTTTTGTCCAGCTCAGCCTTTAGGAGTTCAATTCCACTGACAATGGCATCTGTCCTTGAAGTTTCCAGCTTATCGGCACAATATTGGATTTTTTGTGCTTCTGCTGGCGTAACTCGAAGATTAATTGCCACTGTGCGGGACTCCTCCCCTTTCGGCGGCCTTCCCGTTCTGGGTGACACGCATTTCACCTCACTTTCCCGCGCGTATATATACTATATTATTCGCGCGGAAAAGTCAAGAGGTTTTTGCAAAATAAATCCGCCCTTGACAAGGCGGCGAAAACTGGTATAATGAACATAGGAAGACACCGCCCGCAGACGGCGGTCACTCTCCGGATTACATCAAAAAGAAGTAACCGTCCAACTTTGGCCAGCTGGGACGGTTACTTCTTTTTATTGATGATCTGGATAACCAGACTAATGACGCCCAGAACCACCAGACAAAACTGAAACAGTTCCGAATAAGTAGGCATCAAATCACCCCCTCTCCTTGTGGGAGAGGCTTGGAAGCACCCTCCCAGTCGGAGAGCCCTGCCCGCCTGCGTTAGCGGCGGTGCCTTGTTCCAGATTATAGCACGCTTCGACAGCTTGCGCAAGCAAAATTGAAGGGCCGCCCTCACGGGCGGCCCTGATGCGTTAGTCGAAGTTTAGCGCAGGTTGAAGAAAGCCTTCATACCGGGGTACTCGGCCACGTCGCCCAGCTCCTCCTCGATGCGCAGCAGCTGATTGTACTTGGCCACGCGGTCGGTGCGGCTGGGGGCGCCGGTCTTGATCTGGCCGGCGTTGAGGGCCACGGCGATGTCGGCGATGGTGGCGTCCTCGGTCTCGCCGGAGCGGTGGGACACGATGGCGGTGTAGCCGGCCCGGTTGGCCATCTGGATGGCGTCCAGGGTCTCGGTGAGGGTGCCGATCTGGTTGACCTTGATGAGGATGGCGTTGCCCACCTTCTTCTCAATGCCGGTAGCCAGGCGGGACACGTTGGTGACGAACAGGTCGTCACCCACCAGCTGCACCTTGTCGCCGATGGCCTTGGTCAGCATGGCCCAGCCCTCCCAGTCGGTCTCGGCCATGCCGTCCTCCAGGGAGATGATGGGGTAGGTGTCAGCGAACTTCTTCCACATGTTCACCAGCTGCTGCTGGGTCAGCTTCTTGTTGCTCTTGGGCTGGATATAGCACTTCTCCTCCTCGTTCCACCACTCGGAGGAAGCGGCGTCGATGGCGATCTTGAAGTCCTCGCCGGGCTTGTAGCCGGCCTCCTCGATGGCCTGGA
>CANSSJ010000110.1 GCA_947649625.1 uncultured Bacillota bacterium
CTGACCCTCACACTGGAGGAGTACACATGACAAACGACCCGTTTTTTGATTTTCAATTAGAGTTCACTTTTTCCGACAACTGGCTGGCCGACCTGGACCGGCAGATCACCCTGCTGCTGTCTACCATAGAGGGGACCATGCCGCTGGAGCGCGGACTTGGAATCATGCGGGATTTTGTGGATAAGCCTCCGGCGGTAGTAAAAAGCCTCTACACCGCGGAGGCCACCAGGAAGATCTCCGAGTTCATCCCCTGGGTGCGGGTCCAGGAGGTAATATGGCTCCCCGCTGAACAGGGGCATTTCAAGCCAAAGGTGGTGATTACGCGTGCCTGACAATCTGCAGATAGACCAGCTGCCCGAGGTCAGCTTTATCGACGGACTGAGCGTGGATGCTCTTTGCAAGGAGATGGTGGCGGACTATGAGCGGTACATGACGCAGGCCACTGGGAACACGGTGAGCCTGGCCCGGGCCAGCCCCCACCGCATGGAGCTGTATGCCGCTGCCGCCCAGCTCTACCAGGCGATGCAGTACATAGACCGGGCGGGCAAGCAGAACCTTTTGAAATACAGCTACGGTGAATTTCTGGACCACCTGGCCGCCTTTAAGGGCTTGTCCCGCCGGCCGGCCGCTGCCGCCGTGACCACGCTACGGTTTACCGCCTCCGCCATCCGGGATACCACCATCGGGATTCCCAGCGGCACGCGTGCCGCCACCCGGGAGCTGCTGTATTTCCAGACCACACAGTACGCTGAGATTCCTGCCGGGGAGCGCAGCGTGGACGTGCCGGCGGTCTGCGTTGTGCCGGGCTCGGCCGGGAATGGTCTGGCTGTGGGGGCTCTGGCTGAAATTGTAGACCCGCTGCCCTATATCGCTGGTGTGTCCAACATCACAGCTTCGGAGGGCGGCGCGGATACGGAGAGCGACGGGGAACTGGCGGAGCGGATCTATCTGTTCCCCGGGTCCTACTCCACAGCGGGCCCGGAGGCCAGCTACCTGTACCACGCCAAGACCTACAACGCCAATGTGGGTGACGTGGTGGTGGCCAGCGACCAGGCCGCGGGCTCTGTGGAGGTGTATTTCCTGCTGGACGACGGCTCCGCGCCCGGTCCCGAGATGGTGGCAGGGCTTCAGAATTATCTGCGGGACCGTCAGGTCCGGCCCATGACCGACCTGGTGACGGTCTCCGCGCCGGCGGATGTGCCGTACTCCATCGACCTGGCCTACTACATCAACCGCAGCGACAGCAACCGGGCGGTGGCCATCCAGAGGGCGGTCAATGCCGCTGTGGACGCCTACATTACCTGGCAGAGGACCATTGGCCGGGATATTAACCCGTCCAAGCTGGCAGAGCGGGTCATGGCAGCGGGGTGTAAGCGGGTGGAGCTGTCCGCACCCGCCTTTACCCCGGTTGCCCGGACTGGAGTGGCCAGCCTGGAAGGGGCCCCACAGGTCCGCTATGGAGGGCTGGAGGATGATTGATCTGCGGGGCAGCCGGTTTACCGACATCCTGCCCGAAAATCTTTCCAGCCAGCTGGAGACCCAGGCCTTCGCCTACGCCCTGGGGCGGCAGGTGGAGCGGCTGTGCGCCTGGGCGGACCGGACAAGAGTCTACGCCGAAGTGGGCGCGCTTCCGGAGGAGATTCTGGATGTTCTGGCCCTGGAGCTGCGCACTCCCGCCTATGACCAGAGCTATTCTGTCGAGGTGAAGCGGGCGCTGATCGAGGGGACCATGACCTTTTATACCAGTCTGGGCACCCCCGCGGCGGCGGATCGGATTCTGGAGATCATCTTTTCGGCCGGCCGCATTGAGGAGTGGTATGAGTACGGCGGAGAGCCCCACCACTTCCGGGCCTATATCGAGATGACCGGCCGGCCGGTCACACAGGAGAGCCTGGTCAGCTTTCGCAGGATACTGGCCAGTGTGAAGCGCCTGTCCAGCTGGTGGGACGGCACCATAACTGTCACCCGGCTGGACACAGACCCGATCCTGGTGGGGGCGGGTCTGGGCCTGTGCCTCTCCAGTACGGAACTGCCGGTCCGGGATCCTGTGTACCAGAACGCCTCCACGCCGGTTTCTTCCAGGATACAGGGCCTTATCTCCACCATCCAGCCCCCTGAGCGTCCGCCGGCATATCGTGAGAGGCCCCTGGCGGCGCGGGGCCTGCTGAAGAGCAGCCTGGCCATAACAGCGCTGCCGGAACTGAACAGGGAGGAATCGCAATGAATGAGAATCAAACGGGATTGACCCCACTGGAGGCGGAAAAGCCCCGCAAGTACGGCGGCGCTCCCACCAAGCAGGGCCTGGAGCTGTTTACCAAGCTGGCCCTCACCGAGGACCATCTGCGCATTGCCGGCGTGCTGGTTGGCTCCGGCATCGTTTCGGATGACGTGTATATCGGGGACATGACACAGCTGGTAGAGCCGGTGGGCGTCGGGACGTGCAGCGAGCCGATTCGGAACGGGGCCACGGTCAACATGACGGTGGAGGTCCGTTCCGACCTGAACAAGGACCTGCCCGACGGCATGACCATCCGGGAGTTCCTGATCCAGGCCTGGGACGGGGAGGAGAAGATCGCCATCTACTACGGCTGTCTGGCCGATTACCCTCAGTATATCGCCCCCTGGGAGGAGGGGTATCTGGATGTGCGCCGCTACCCGGTCTCCATCCGCCTGGCCCCGTCGGTGAAGGTGGAGCTGGATGACACTCTGCCCGGCGTGGTAATGACCATTGACGACATCAAGGACTACTGCATTTCCACTCTGCTGCCCCAGCTTCTGACCGCTTCCCAGAATCAGATCGTCAACCACAATCTGGCGCCGGACGCCCACCCCGACCTGCGGAAAAAGATCGGGGAGGCCCAGCAGGCGGCAGATGACGCGGCGGCCGCAGCGGCAAAGGCCCAGCAGACAGCAGACAGCGCGGTACAGGCGGCGGAGAATAACTCGGGCGGCTGTGCCCTGCGGATCACCTTCGCAGAGGTATTTGCCGGGCAGACCTATACCGTCTCCGGCGGCGGGGAGAGCTACACCGGGACCGTCCCCGAGGTGCTGGTCGTACAGGTCAAGCTGAAGCAGTGCGGCATGACCTACACCATCCGCTGCACCGACGCTGAAGGCGAGGAGTATTCCTCCGCCGTGGTCACCGGGCCCTATTTCGGGCAGTACACCGCTTCGCTGCTCCCCTTCTCCGCCACCCTGGCGGTCACCACCAGCCCCGGTGCCTCCGTGACCGCCGTCTGCGAGGGCCAGAGTGTCAGCGGTACCGCTGGAGAGGATGGCTCCGTCTCCTTAACGCTGCCCACCGCGGGGACCTACACCATCACCGCCGAGTTGGACGGCCGCGCCGCCCGGGGGACTGTAGAGGCCACAGAGAACGGCGGAAGCTATTCCATCACGCTGGACATCCCCACCACTGTGCCAAAGGAGGAGGCCGGCATATTCGATGGCCACTTCTACAGCAGGATCTTCGAGCCGGAGGACTGGACGGGCGGGGCGCTGCGCGTACCCCAGGCGACCCATGGAATCCAGCCCAGACAGAGCGCGTGTATCGGCACCCTGCACCAGCGGGTAGACCGGACCGCCCTGGACTATCTGGAGCAGACCGCCGCCCAGGGCCGCACCGCCATTACCAACGCGGTCAAGGCCGCCCTGAACGCCAACAGCTCCGCGCCCGGCACCTACCCTACGGCGGAGGACGGTCATGTGCAGCTGACCTGGAACCAGGTGCAGTGCTACATCCTGGAGGGGACGCTGCTGGCGGCTGAGGCCGCCGCCTCCAAAGCCAGTGAAAAGGGCTTCAACTGGCAGGACAGGGATACCACGGGGGCCCCGGAGGCGGCCACCCTGGACGCGGTACTCACCGCCGCCTACCTGCCTGCCCTGGGTGGGGCCACGACCGGGCTGGATAACCTGTGTACCGCCGCCGTCCTTCAAGGTCTGCGCCTGCGGAGGAAGGCCACCGGCGTGGGAACTGTGACCAGGTATGACCTGGACGGCGCTATGGTTGCCAACACCTGGTCGGCAATGGAGAGCCGGACATACTGGGACCTGGAGACAAAAGAGCTGGTCCTGGAGGGGAGCGCACCCTTCGCCGGCGAGCTGATGGTGGTGGGCTAAGGGGCCCCAATGCGGGCCCAACAAAGTGGGCCGCATTGGGAAAGGAGGAGTGCCGGAATGAGTGAAAAATGGCCGGCAGGCCATTGTGAACGATATGCAGGCCACGACGACGCCTTGGATGAGAACCGGGCACAGCTGGCCAAGCTCCAGGCCCGGATGCAGGAGTACCGGGAGCAGCTGAAGGAGGAAACAGACTCCCAGCGGCGGGCGGCGCTGAAGGCGAAAATCTCCACCTACCGGGCGGCCATCCGGGACGTGCAGGTGCAGATCGACCACCTGGACCCGCCGGCAGTCCGCAAGGCCCGGAGGGAGCAACGCCGGCGGCTGGACATCGGGGCCCTGAGCTTTGACTTCTTTGAGCGGTCCGGCACCTGCTGGAGCGACATCGAGGGCCACAGCTGGCAGCAGGTGGAGGCCGGGGATTTCGTGGAGCTGGGCGCCAGCATGGACCAGCTGCAAGGCTGGCTGGCCGAGGGGGCCCAGCGCCTCACCGACCGGCAGCGGCTCTACATAGACGCCTACTACAACCGGGGGCTCTCCATGGAACTGATCGCCCGGGAGCAGGGGGTGGACAAGTCCACCGTGGCCCGGGTGATCAAGAACGGCATGGCCCGGATGCAGGAGTGGGTGGAGGCCAAAAAGCTGATTGCTTCCTGCGCCGGCGGCAAGGGCGGCTTTGACTGGGAGCGGTATCTGTCCCGGGTGCCCGTCCTCACCGACCGCCAGCGGCAGCTTATGCTGCTGGTCCTCTCCCGGTTCCCCAGAAGTCAGGAGGAGCTGGCCGGCAAGCTGGAACTGGAGCGGAGCACCGTCAGCCGGACGCTGTCCAAGGCGGGGCGCACCATCCGCCGGCTGGACGTCCGGGGTGGCCCTCCCCTCTCCCGGCCGGAAATTCGGGAGTGGGACCAGGCGGACAAGTTCTCCCTGGCCCTCCAGACCGGGATGCCGTTGTACTTTTACTACCGCTTCTG
>CANSSJ010000111.1 GCA_947649625.1 uncultured Bacillota bacterium
GCTTCGCCGTGGTGGCCGACGAGGTGCGCAACCTGGCCAACAAGTCCGACGAGGCCGCCAAGGCCACCAAGGACCTGATCGAGAGCTCCATCGCCGCTGTCAACGAGGGCAACGATGTGGTGGAGAAGGTCACCCAGTCTCTGACCCGCACCAGCGAGAGCGCCGGCGGCGTGACCGAGAAGATGTCCATTGTGGTGGAGGCCGTGGAGAGCCAGACCGCCGCCATCTCCCAGGTCACTGAGGGTATCGATCAGATCTCCGCCGTGGTCCAGACCAACTCCGCCACCAGCGAGGAGTGCGCCGCCGCCAGCGAGGAGCTGTCTTCCCAGGCCAGCCTGTTCCGTCAGCTGGTCAGCGCCTTCCGCCTGCGGGAGGACGGCCGCCGGTAAATCACCTCATATAAAGACAGCAGGGACCGGAGCGTTTGCTCCGGTCCCTTACTATTTTATGCTCCGTTTTACTTATTTACGGGCAGGACAATGACCTGACCCTCATAAATGGTGTTGGCGTTTTTCAGCCGGTCGGCGTTGCGCTGGAAAATGGCCTTGTACTCAGCCGCCTTGCCGTACTCGGCCGCGGCGATCCTGCCCAGGGTGTCCCCCAGCTTGACGGTGTACAGCTTCTCGCCCTCAGCCGCGGCGGGGGCGGGGAGCAAAGTGTCCTTGCCCAGTTTCTCGGGCAGAGTGATGACCGCTCCCTCTTTCAGAGTTACGCCCTTGTTGGCTTTCTGAAGGGCGTACCGCTGGGCGTTGGTGCCGTAGAAGTTGATACAGATACTGCTCCAGGTGTCTCCCTTCTTCACGGTGTAAGTACCCGGGGCGTCAGGGGTGGCGGGGGCGGCGGGCTCAGTGGGCTGCTCGGGCTGACTGGGTCCAGTGGGAGTGGTTGGATTCTCGGGCTCGGTGGGCTGGTCAGGCTCAGTCGTCTGAGAGGCATTACCCTCCACAAGAATGAACCAATCCATATCAGCCGGATCTGAAGTATACATGCCTCTGTTAGAAAATCCTACGAGGGTATTGGGGCCAAACAGTTCCAGCACCCTGTCAGCGGACAGCCTCACCTCATGTCTCCCTTCTTCATCACGGTTGACAGAAGCCGACCAAGGGTCGCCTGTCCAAGGACTGCCGACTGGCAGTACTTCATACTTATTCCCTGGCAGAAGATCAGCATACCCGTTCTGTCCATCGCTGTAATCATCTTCATAGTTCATCTCCATTGAGCGTTTGACAAACACACCGTCTTTGTCCGGGTCCGACCACGCCGTTAAATCAATGACTTCCGTACTATAGGCATAGCCATCCTTGTAGGTATAGGTAAATACAGCTGTGTCGCCCTTTGCCAGTACGCACACATTTTCCGCCGTCCACTGCAGATCATCTTCTTTGTAGAAGATTTCCTTGTCAATGCTGGGGTTGTAATCATACATGCCGCAATCGCGGAGGGTAAAGGTCTTTTTGCCAACGAAAATCTCAGCGTTGCTCTTGCCAGGCACTTCCAGTTTCCACTTTGACTCCGCCGCGAACGCGGGAACAGCCAGCGCCAGGGAGAGGGCTAACGCCAGGGTCAGGGAAAATACTTTTTTCAGTTTTCTCATGGTTTGTACCTCTCTTTCTATTCTGAGGCCCCTTTTCCTTTGTAGTGCAAAGGAAAGAAGGGTACCCTTCTTTCCTTTGTAGTGCAAAGGAAAGAAGGGTACCCTTCTCGCCACATTATAATATGATTTTTCAGAAATTGCAAGGGTAAAATGGAAAAAAGTACACAAAACTCTGTCCGTGGGGAAACGGGAGCTGAAACTCCCGCCCCACATGGGGCGGGAGTTCAACACACTTAACCCTTGCTCTTGATGTACGCGTCGATGGACTTGGCGGCGGACTTGCCCGCGCCCATAGCCAAGATGACGGTGGCCGCGCCGGTGGCGGCGTCTCCTCCGGCGAAGATGGCCGGGCAGGAGGTGCAGCCGTTCTCATCGGCGGCCACGCAGCCCTTCCGGGTCTTCTCCAAGCCGGGGGTACCGTCGTAGCTCATGGGGTTAGGCTGGGTGCCCAGCGACATGACCACGGCGTCCACCTCCATCTTGAACTCACTGCCCTCGATGACCACGGGGCGGCGGCGTCCGGAGGCGTCGGGCTCGCCCAGCTCCATCTTCACGCAGGTGATGGACTGGACGTGTCCGGTCTCGTCCCCCTCGATGGACACGGGGTTGGTGAGCAGGTCGAAGACGATGCCCTCCTCCTTGGCATGGTGGACCTCCTCGGCCCGGGCGGGGAGCTCGGCCTCGGACCGGCGGTAGACGATGTGGACGTCAGCCCCTAAGCGCTTGGCGCACCGGGCGGCGTCCATGGCCACGTTGCCGCCGCCCACCACGGCCACCTTCTTGTTGTGGAGGACGGGGGTGGGGGAGTCGTCCTTGTAGGCCTTCATCAGGTTGATGCGGGTGAGGTACTCGTTGGCGGAGTAGACGCCCACCAGGGACTCGCCGGGAATCTTCATAAACATGGGCAGGCCAGCACCGGAGCCGATGAACACGGCCTCATAGCCCTGCTCGAACAGCTCGGTGATGGTGAGCACTTTGCCGATGACCATGTTCAGCTCGATGTCCACCCCCATTTTCTCCAGGTTGGCCACCTCACGCTTGACGATGGCCTTGGGGAGACGGAACTCGGGGATGCCGTAACTCAGCACGCCGCCGGGGGTATGGAAAGCCTCAAAGACCGAGACGGAGTAACCCATCCGGGCCAGCTCGCCGGCGCAGGTCAGGCCCGCGGGGCCGGAACCGATGACGGCCACCTTATGCCCGTTCTTGGGGGCGGTTGCCACGTTGGCGATGCCGTTCTCGGCAGCCCAGTCGGCCACAAATCGTTCGATGCGGCCGATGGACACGGGCTCGCCCTTGATGCCCCGGACGCACTTGCCCTCGCACTGGCTTTCCTGGGGGCAGACGCGCCCGGAGATGGCGGGCAGGGCATTGGCGTCGGACAGCAACTGATAGGCGGCGGCCAGGTCGCCCTCGGCCACCTTGGCCACAAACTCGGGGATGGGGATGCCCACCGGGCACCCGCTGACGCAGGGCTTGTTCTTGCAGTTCAGGCACCGCTGTGCCTCATTCTGGGCCTGCTCCAGGGTGTAGCCCAGGGCCACCTCCTTGAAGTTGGCGTTGCGTACATTGGCCTCCTGCTCAGGCATGGGGGTCTTTTCCATCTGCATATTAGCCATTCATGGCACCTCCTCCCAGGCGGCAGAGGTGCTTCTCTTTCGCCTTGGCTTCATGCTCCTTATAGGTCGCGTTGCGGGCAATGACCTCGTCAAAGTCCACCTTGTGGCCGTCGAAGTCGGGGCCGTCCACGCAGGCGAACTTCACCTCGCCGTCCACGGTGAGGCGGCAGCAGCCGCACATGCCCGTGCCGTCGATCATAATGGGGTTCATGCTCACGGTGGTGGGGATGTTGTATTTCTCGGTGAGCTTGCAGGCAAACTTCATCATCAGCAGGGGGCCGATGGCGAACACCCGGTCAAATTTGACCCCGCTGTTGATCAGCTCCTCCAGCTTGCCGGTGACAAAACCGTGATAGCCGTAGGTCCCGTCGTCGGTGCAGATGTGCAGGTCGGTGCAGGCCTCGCCCATCTCCTCCTCCAGAATGACAATGTCCTTGGTCTTGAAGCCGCCGATCAGGTCCACCTGATTGCCGGCCTGATGCAGGGCGCGGGCCACAGGCAGAGCGATGGCGCAGCCCAGGCCGCCGCCCAGGACGGCCACCCGACCGATGTTCTCTACCTCGGTGGGCAGGCCCAGGGGGCCCACAAAGTCCTGGAGGCAGTCGCCCTCGTTCAGCTCATCCAGGGCCAGGGTGGTGCCGCCGATCTTCTGGTAGATCACGGTGACCAGGCCGTCCACCGCGCTGGAAATGGTGAGGGGGATCCGCTCTCCCTCCTCATCCACACGCAGGATGATGAACTGGCCCGCCTTGGCCTTGGCGGCCACCAGCGGCGCGTACACCGAGATTTGAGAAATCTCGGGCGTCAGCACCTTCTTCTTTGCGATTTCGTACTTCTTCACTGTTTCTCCTCCTGTCGAGTTCTTCCTTTTTTCATCTATTGCCAGCGGCACCCGCCGCACAGACCACGAATCTACCATTTTTTCCGGCCATAGCGCCGGCGCTTCTTCGCCATCAGGAGCCACCGCGTCAGCAGTGACGCCAGGATGAGCGCCGCGGCCAGGACCAGCAGGGCGGCCAGGGTGATCCAGTTGGGATTTTTCACCAGCTCCACGGGATTCCAGCTGCGGCTGACATGCTTCCGGCCGTCGCCGTCGGGCCTGGAATAGCGGCTGGGCATCCCCTCCTCCCCGAAGCTCTGGAGGTAAGCCGCCAGGGCGTACCACTCCTTGATCTCATTGCCGTTTTCATCCCGGAGGATGCAGGCCTCGAAGTCGGTGACGGGGCTCCCGTCAGCCATCTTGGGCTCCAGGGACAGCAAGCCCATGGACTTCCCCTGCACCGTGCCCAGCATCTGGGCGGAGTACATGCCGGTGACCACCCGGTAAAGCCCGTCATCCTTCAGTTCCTCATAAAAAACATGGCTGCCTCCGGCCGGCGGCTCCTGCGTGCTGTCTGGCATGATAACAGACGCACTATGGGTAAAATCCATCCGCTGGGCCAGTTGAATATCAGTCACCCGGTTAAAGAACATCCGATGGGTGTTGAAGGAGTATTTCAGCCCCGACATATACAGCTGGGCGGCGGGCATGAGGGGGGTGACCGAGGCGTCCACCTCGGCGGCGGCCTTCAGCTCCTTCCCTGTAAGGTACACCCCCACCAGAGGGAACCCGGAGTCGCCGTCGCTCCCCACTCCCATGGACAGCACGTCAAAGGCCATGGAGGTGGTAATC
>CANSSJ010000112.1 GCA_947649625.1 uncultured Bacillota bacterium
CAGAATACCGGCAATATTGCCCGCACCTGCGCCGCCACCCGCAGCCGTCTCCACCTGGTGAAGCCCCTGGGCTTCGACATCAGCGAGAAGGCTGTCAGGCGGGCGGGGCTGGACTACTGGCATATGGTCGACTTGTGCGTCTACGACAGCCTGGACCACTTCTTTGCGGTGAACCCCGGGCCGGATTTATGGCTGGCTACCACAAAAGCCCCACGGGACTATACAAGAGCGGAGTATCGTGAGGGCTGCTGGCTCATGTTCGGCAAAGAGACCGCGGGACTGCCCGAGGACCTGCGGATGCGCTGGTATGACCGGTGTGTCCGTATTCCCATGCGGTCTGACGCCCGAAGCCTGAATCTGGCAAATTCAGTGGCTGTCCTGACCTATGAGGCGCTGCGGCAGCAGGGCTTCCCGGACTTGTCCGGAGCGGGGGAGATGGCCCAGAAACGCTGACCCCTGTTTTGTCACCTTTTATCAAAAGAAAGGAGTCAAGAAAATGAACTATAACAAAAAGACTGTCAAGGATGTGGACGTCAAGGGCAAAAAGGTCCTGCTGCGCTGCGACTTCAACGTGCCCATGGCCAAGGATGGCAGCGGTGTCATCACCGATGACAAGCGCATCCGGGCCGCCCTGCCCACCATCCAGTATCTGCTGGACCAGGGTGCTGCGGTGATCGCCTGCTCCCATATGGGTAAGCCGGTGGCCACCTTCGAGTCCTACAAGAAGAAACAGCTGGAGAAGGGCAAGGACGAGGCCTCCATCACCGAGGAAAAGTGGAAAAAGTCTCTGGCCGAGCTGCGCATGGAGCCTGTGGCCGCCCGTCTGTCTGAGCTGCTGGGCAAGAGCGTGATCCTGGCCGACGACGTGGTGGGCCCCGACGCCCAGGCCAAGGCCGCGGCCCTGAAGCCCGGTGAGATCATGCTGCTTCAGAACACCCGGTTTGAGAAGGGCGAGACCAAGAACGACCCCGAGCTGGCCAAAAAGATGGCCGGGCTGGCCGGGGAGGACGGCGTGTATGTGTCCGACGCCTTCGGCGCCGTCCACCGCGCCCACGCCTCCACCGCCGGCGTGGCCGACTACCTGCCCGCCGTCTCCGGCTTCCTGATTCAGAAGGAGCTGGACTTCATCGGCGGCGCCCTGGCCAATCCCAAGCGGCCCCTGGTGGCTATCCTGGGCGGGTCCAAGGTGTCCTCCAAGATTGGCGTCATCAATAATCTCCTGGAGATTGCCGACACCATCATCATCGGCGGCGGCATGGCTTACACCTTCTCCGCCGCCCAGGGCGGCAAGGTGGGCGACTCTCTGCTGGAGGCCGACTGGAAGGACTACTCCCTGGAGATGATCCAGAAGGCCAGGGACAAGGGCGTCAAGCTGCTGCTGCCTGTGGATACCGTGATTGCCGACGCGTTTGCCCCCGACGCCAACAGCAAGGTGGTGACCTCCGGGGAGATCCCCGACGGCTGGCAGGGGCTGGACATCGGCCCCGAGACGGTCAAGCTGTACTGCGCGGCTGTGGCCGACGCGGGCACTGTCATCTGGAACGGCCCCATGGGCGTGTTCGAGTTTGACAAGTTCGCCGTGGGCACCAAGGCGGTGGCCGAGGCCCTGTCCAAGACGGACGCCATCACCATCATCGGCGGCGGTGACTCCGCGGCCGCGGTGCAGCAGCTGGGCTATGCCGACAAGATGACCCACATCTCCACCGGTGGCGGCGCCTCCCTGGAGTTTATGGAGGGCAAAGAGCTGCCCGGTGTGGCCTGCCTGTTGGATAAATAAAAATATTTCCGGGGATATTCCCGCTGTCCACTATCTGGAAAAAATAAAATAGGAGTGATTTACCATGAATCGTCGTTACCGCAAGACCATCATCGCTGGAAACTGGAAGATGAACAACACCCTGTCCCAGACCAAGGCCTTCGCTGAGGAGATCAAGCCCATCATGCCCAAGGGCAAGTGGTGCAACGTGGTGCTGTGCGTCCCCGCTGTCAACATCCAGGCCGCTGTCCGCCTGTTCAAGGACTGCCACATCGCTATTGGCGCCGAGACCTGCCACGAGCTGGACCACGGCGCCTACACCGGCGAGATCACCGCCGCCATGATCAAGGAGGCGGGGGCCAAGTATGTTATCATCGGCCACTCCGAGCGCCGCCAGTATTACAACGAGACCGACTTCACCGTCAACAAGAAGGTCCACGCCGCCATCGCCGCCGGCCTGATCCCCATTGTCTGCGTAGGCGAGAGTCTGGAACAGCGGGAACTGGGCGTGACCATGGAGCTCATCGCCTATCAGGTGAAGTGCGCCCTGGCCAACGTGGCCCCCGAGAAGGTGCGCCATGTTGTCATCGCCTATGAGCCCCTGTGGGCCATCGGCACCGGCAAGACCGCCACCGCCGAGCAGGCCGGCGAGGTCTGCCAGGCCATCCGTACCGTCATCCGCAAGGAGTACGGCGCCCACGTGGCCCGCTCCGTCACCATCCAGTACGGCGGCTCCATGAACGCCAAGAACGCCCAGGAGCTGCTGGCTCAGCCCGATGTGGACGGCGGCCTCATTGGCGGCGCGGCCCTGAAGCCCGCCGACTTCGTGCAGATCATCAACGCCGCGAATCAGGAGTAATTTTTGTGGGGACGGGGGAGGTTTCGCCGCCCCGGCGGCGAGTGACTTTGCCAACAGCGGCAAAGTCACCAAAACGCCGTTCAGGGGCGCCGCCCCTGAAGACCCCGTGTCTGCGCCCTGCGTCTCTGCGCCGGATTTAAGTCTCCTGCCCGGCCTCCGGCCTTTGTCGGAGGTACGGGACGCGCGGAGACGGATTCAGCAATAAAAGAAAGGGCTGTTTTATGAAAACACCTACTACTTTGATTATCATGGACGGATTCGGCGTGGAGCCCGCCTCCGCCGGCAACGCGGTGGTCAACGCCTCCACCCCCAATCTGGACAGATTCTTTGCCCAGTGTCCCCACAGCAGACTGTCCGCCTCCGGGCTGGACGTGGGCCTGCCCGACGGCCAGATGGGCAACAGCGAGGTGGGCCACACCAACATCGGCGCGGGCAGGGTGGTCTTCCAGGACCTGCCCCACATCAGCCGGGACATCGAGACCGGGGCGTTCTTTGAGAACCCCGCTTACCTGGAGGCCATGGAGAACTGCCGGGAGTGGGGGAGCGCCCTCCACCTGATGGGCCTGCTGTCCGACGGCGGCGTCCACAGCCACATCACCCACCTGTACGCCCTGCTGAAGATGGCCCAGGACCAGGGACTGAAAAAGGTATATGTCCACTGCTTCCTGGACGGCCGCGACGTGCCCCCCTCCTCGGGCAAGAGCTTTGTGGAGAAGCTCCAGGCCAAGATGCAGCAGTTGGGGATCGGCCAGATCGCTACCGTCATGGGCCGGTACTACGCCATGGACCGGGACAAGCGCTGGGACCGCCTCCAGAAGGCCTACGACGCCATCGTCTGCGGTCAGGCCCCCTTTGTGGCCGACGGCGCGGACGCGGTTCAGGCCTCCTACGACGCCGGAGTGACCGATGAGTTCATGGTCCCTGTGGTGTGTGCCAAGGACGCCCAGCTCCGGGACAACGATTCGGTGATCTTCTTCAACTTCCGCCCCGACCGGGCCCGGGAGATCACCCGCACCCTGGTGGACGAGGACTTTACCGAGGTGGAGCGCAAGACGGGCTTCATCCCCGTGGACTTCGTATGCACCACCGAGTATGACGCCACCATGCCCAACGTGACGGTGGCCTACCCCCGGCAGAAGCTGACCAACATCTTTGGGGAGTACATCTCCAATCTGGGGCTCACCCAGCTGCGCATTGCCGAGACCGAGAAATACGCCCATGTGACCTTCTTCTTCAACGGCGGTGTGGAGCAGGTCTTCCCCGGGGAGGACCGGTGCCTCATCAACTCTCCCAAGGTGGCCACCTACGACCTCCAGCCCGAGATGTCCGCCTACGAGGTTACCGAGGAGGCGGTCAAGCGTATCCTCAGTGGGAACTATGACGTGATCATCCTCAATTTCGCCAACTGCGATATGGTGGGCCACACCGGCGTGTACGAGGCCGCCTGCAAGGCGGTGTCCACCGTGGACGAGTGCGTGGGCAAGGTGGTGGAGGCCACCTCCAAGATGGGCGGCGTGTCCCTCATCACCGCCGACCACGGCAACGCCGAGCGGATGGTGGACACCGACGGCTCCCCCTTCACCGCCCACACCACCAACCTGGTGCCCTTCTGCATCGTGGGGGCCAACGTCACCCTGCGGGACGGCCGCCTGTGCGACATCGCTCCCACCATGCTGGATCTGATGGGCCTGGAGAAGCCGGCTGAGATGGACGGGCAGACTCTTATCGCGCAATAATTTGTTGCCCCGGCGGGGGAGCCCGCCTTACCAATGATATCCTATTTAACTATTTGAAAGGAGATCAAACACCATGAAGCAGATGATCGAAATTGTAGACGTAATCGGCCGCGAGATTCTGGACAGCCGCGGCAATCCTACCGTCGAGGTAGAGGTTTATCTGGAGGACGGCACCATGGGCCGTGCCGCCGTTCCCTCCGGCGCTTCCACCGGCATCTATGAGGCCTGCGAGCTCCGGGACGGCGACAAGAGCCGCTACCTGGGCAAGGGCGTGCTGAAGGCCGTTGAGAGCGTCAACACCGAGATCGCCGAGGCCCTCATCGGCACCAACGTGCTGGACCAGACTGCCATCGACAAGATGCTCATTGATCTGGACGGCACCGCCAACAAGGACCGCCTGGGCGCCAACGCCATTCTGGGTGCCTCCCTGGCCTGCGCCAAGGCCGCCGCCAACGCTCTGGGCACCTCTCTGTACAACTATATCGGCGGCGTCAACGCCAAGCAGCTGCCCGTGCCCATGATGA
>CANSSJ010000113.1 GCA_947649625.1 uncultured Bacillota bacterium
CCACCATGAAGGCGGAGTAGAAGCCCACGCCAAACTGGCCGATGACGTCGATCTTGTCCGCCGCCTTGTCGTCCTCACTGAGGCCGGCCTTGAACTGGCCGGAGCCGCTGCGGGCGATGGTGCCCAGGTTGGACTCCAGGTCCTCCTTGGACATGCCCACGCCGTTATCCGACACGGTGAGCAGCCGCCCCTCCTTGTCGGGGACGATGGTGATTTTCAGGTCCTTGCGCTTGACGCTCACGCTGTCGTCGGTCAGCGACTTGTAGGCCAGCTTGTCCTCCGCGTCGCTGGCGTTGGAGATCAGCTCCCGGAGAAAGATCTCCTTGTGGGTGTAGATGGAGTTGACCATCAGGTCCAGCAGCCGCTTGGATTCCGCCTTGAATTGCTTCTTTGCCATGATTCTGATTCCTCCATGTATAATAAATTTGTTTGATAACAATACGGTTAGCACTCATTCCATTTGAGTGCTAACCGTATTCTAACGCATCCTTCGGCAAAAAGCAATAGCGTTCACAAATATTTTACACTTCTCCACCGCGCGGAATCATTTTTATTGCGTTTTACCCCTTTATATGGTATACTGCCAGCAGGAAAGAGCAATCTTTCAGCGCTGCCAGTAACGGTAGGCGGTTGGCCCCTCCTGACAGGGGGCAGCTTCTTGCCTCCTGATCTTCGGAAAGGGGGGCTGTCCAATGGTTACATACGGTGAACTGTTTCAGTACACACTTGTTATCATCGGCATTATCGGCCTCTTTATTGCGGCCAATAAAAAGAAGTAACCGCCTCGGCTACCAACCCGCGGTTACTTCCTTGTAATCCGGAGGGGCCAACCGTCTACCGGCAGCGCCCTTTCTATGCTTATTATATCCGCACTCCACAAATCTGTCAAGCAGGAAAATTACGGCCAATAAAAAGAAGTAACCGCCCGGCCACCAAACCAGCGGTTACTTCTTTTAAGTAATTGCTTCGAGGGGCCAACCGTCTACCGGTAGCGCCCTTTCTACGTTCATTATAGCCGCGCCCCGCGGATTTGTCAAGAGGAAAGCGCCAAAAAAGGACCGGGCAGAAGCCCGGTCCTCTCTCTTATGCCTGTAACGCCTGTGCGAATTATCCCGCGTTGGATCAGCCCAGCAGCTGGAGAACGCCCTGGGGCACCTGGTTGGCCTGGGCCAGCATGGCCTGAGCGGACTGCACCAGGATGTTGTTCTTGGTGTAGGCCATCATCTCCTCGGCGATGTCGGTATCGCGGATGGAGCTCTCGGCGTCCTGGATGTTCTCCTTCATCACGGACAGGTTGTTCTGGGTGTGCTCCAGACGGTTCTGGGTGGCGCCCAGTGTGCCGCGGACGTCGGACACGTAGTTGACAGCGTCCTTAATCTTCGCCACGGCGGCCTGCGCGCCGGCCTGGTTGCCCAGAGACAGCTTATCAATGCCCAGCGCGTCGGTGTGCATGTCCTTGATGGAGACACGCAGTTGGTTGTAGCTGTCGGAGGTATCGCCGATCTGGAGCATCAGGCCGCCCTTGGCCTCAGCAAAACCACTCAGACGGATACCAGCACCGGCATAAATATCATTACCGTCCGCCGGAGCAGCAGCAGTACCAACAGCGTCAGTCACCTTCAGACCAGTGACCTCAGAAATTTTCTTGATGTTCTGAGCGAAGTTTAAGACATTGCCGTTAGTACCATCATTCATCAGACCTTTTGTACCGCCAATCAGGATCGTGACATCATCGCCCAGTCCCTTGGCCGCATTCATAGCCACATCGTTCAAGGTGGTGCTGTTAATATCGTCTCCGTCATGGTCCTCGGTCATCAAAACGAACTTATGGCCATTAATGGTAAACACGGCATCTTTATAGTTTTTACCGTTGTACTCAACGATATTGGCCGCTGCAATCTCGCGGCCCTCGTCCCGAGCCTCCACGCACACCTTCGCATTGGCATTGGTGTCAGTCCAAGTGGTCGCTCCATTCCACTTTGTATGGATATCAACACCGTTGACTTCCGGGGTAGCAGTGCCAACTTCCTTGGCTGTAAACACCAGACCATTTGCCTTAGTACCGGTCACAATGGTGTCGTCAGTTGTTTCCACCTGGATATTGAATGACTTACCCAAGTCGGTCTTCTCCAGCTCAGCAACGACCGCCTTGTTCAAGTCAGCAATTTCCGCCACATCTTTAGCGGCCAGGTCATACTCGGTTCCGTCAGCGGCAACGAGTTTCTTTACCTCGCCAGCAGCATCCTTTGCAGCAGTAAAAGATACCTCATAAGAAGTACCATCGTTCAGGGAAACGGAATACTTAAACTGGTCGCCCTCTTTTACCGCAGCCGCTTTTGTGTTGGCAACCGTTGCCGCATAAACACCAGCCGCACCGGCGCTGTTCTTGCTACCCACGTTGCCACCGACTTCAATTTTGGAGATGGTGCCGGAAGCGGCCAGGGAGCCGTCCAGCAGCTTGATGCCGTTGAAGTTGGAGCTGTCGGCGATACGGTTGATCTCGGACTTGAGCTGCTCGAACTCGTTGGTGATGGCCTCGCGGTCCACCTCGTCCTGATAGGTGCCGTTGGCGGACTGCTCAGCCAGGTACACCATGCGGTTGAGCATGTCGTGGATCTCCTGGGTGGCGCCCTCAGCGGTCTTGACCAGGGAGATGCCGTCCTTGACGTTCTTCTGAGCGGCGGACAGACCGGTGATCTGAGCGCGCATCTTCTCGGAAATCGCCAGACCGGCGGCATCGTCGCCGGCGCGGTTGATCCGGTAGCCGGAAGACAGCTTCTCCAGGTTCTTGGCAACGGCGGAGGTGTTGTTGGTGTAGTTGCGGTAGGCGTTCATCGCCATAATATTGTGCTGAATCCTCATTTTTAAACTTCCTTTCTTAAAAATGAACTTTAGGTTCGATCCGTGCGCTGGAAATTCCTTTTTCCCGCGCGATGTGTGTTGCGCCGTCCGCTTGAAACGCTGTGGCCACAGGGTCCAAAGCATTTTGCGCGCGTACTATATTTCAGCCGGTCCGCGAAACCGGGTGAAATCGAATTACTGCCCCTCGGCCAGATCGTCCTCCCACACAGCCGGGACGATCCGGTCCAGCTGGAGCCGCAGGAGTTTGGCCTCGTCGGCGGAGCCGCTTTGCTCCAGGCGGTCCATCACCTGCCGCATGGCTTTGACCGCCCGCTCCCGGTCGTCGTTCCACCGGAACACCTGGTCCCGGCGGTAGCGGGCTTTCTTTTTGGCGGGAGCGGCCAGGCACTCGGGCCGCTTGCCCCCCTGGCGCTCCAGCACCTCTCCCCGCACGATGGGGACCTCCCGTCCGGCGTGGATTGCCACGTCGGCCCGGCCTCCGGCGACCCGGGAGAGCTGGACCACGATGTTGCCGTTGATGGTCAGGTAGTCGTCGGGGAGCATGGTCAGTTTCAGCATACCGGTTCGCCTCTCTTTCCTGGGGGGTGGACAGGTTGTATAGAACCTGTCCACCTGGAAAAGGAGGAAAAACTTGTGAAAAAAATTTCCTGTTCAGGGCTAAACTTTTCAAAAAACCGGCCGATACATTAGGTGAGCAGGATGAAAAAACGGCGGGCAGGTTCTATACAACCTGTCCGCCGTTTTTGCAATAAAAGCAATGAAAAAGTGCCCGAAAACGCAGTTTTCCAGACACTTTTCCCTCTATTTTCCGCTTGACCGTCCCGGCCCCCTCGATTACCCTATAGAGCGTCCGCACTCAGAAGAAACGAAAGGGAGGAAACAGGAATGTCAGGTATTATGTACGGCTACGCCCGGGTGTCTACCCGGAACCAGCGGGAGGACCGCCAGCTGGCCGCCCTCCGGGCTTTCGGCGTGGCGGCGGAGCACATCACCGTGGAGAAGCAGTCGGGGAAGGACTTCGACCGCCCCCTCTACCAGCGCCTGACCCAGGCTCTGGGCCCGGGGGACGTACTGGTGGTAAAGAGCATCGACCGGCTGGGCCGGAACTACGCGGAGATCCTGGACCAGTGGGCCCGCATCACCAAGAAGCGGGGGGCGGCCATTGTGGTGCTGGACATGCCCCTGCTGGACACCCGGGCGGGCCGGGACCTGACGGGCACCCTGGTGGCGGACATCGTCCTCCAGCTGCTCAGCTACGTGGCCCAGACCGAACGGGAGTTCATCCGCCAGCGCCAGGCGGAGGGCATCGCCGCCGCTCTGGAGAAGGGGGTGCGCTTCGGCCCGCCCCGCATGGCCATGCCGGAGAACTTCGACCGTCTCGCCGAGGACTGGTGGACGGGCCGGGTGAACGCCTCCGAGGCGGGTCGGCGGCTGGGCATCTCCCGTAAGACCTTCACCCGCCGGGCGGAGGAGTGGGGCGCGTCCGCCGGATTCACAGGAAAGGCCCCGGCGCAGCTGGCGCTGCGCCGGGGCCCTCATTAGTCCTTCCAGTCCCACCAGTTGGATTTTCCGGGGGGACAGCTCCCGTGCTCGGCGTAGTGGACCGCCAGCCGGTAGACATAGAGCACACACCGGTCCACCTGACAGCCCTGGGACAGGCAGTCCCGGCGGTACAGCTCCTCCGGGTCCTGCCCCCTGAGGCTGTCCAGGGTGGGACAGCCGATCCGCTCCAGGTGCCGGGCCATGTTGGGGCCCACCCCGGGGATCTTCCGCAAATCGGATTTCATCAGAACTCCGCGCTGCCCACGGTGCGGGGGTGAGGCAGGGTGTCCCGGATGTTGTTGATGCCGGTGAGGTACATCACCATCCGCTCGAAGCCCAGGCCGTAGCCGGCGTGGCGGCAGGAGCCGAAGCGCCGCAGGTCCAGAT
>CANSSJ010000114.1 GCA_947649625.1 uncultured Bacillota bacterium
GCATGGTCTTATTTGAACCTCACTGCCGTGCCGTAGGCGATGACCTCGGCGGCCCGCCTGTAGAGCAAAAGAAACGGGGCGGTCCACCCGTGAGGCAAAAGAAACGGGGCGGCACAGAGGCCGCCCCCTACGGGCTTATTTGAACCTCACTGCCGTGCCGTAGGCGATGACCTCGGCGGCCCCCTGCATCACGGCGGAAGAGCCGTAGCGGATATTGACCACCGCGTCGGCCCCCAAAGCCTCGGCCTCGTCCACCATCCGCTTGACCGCGATCTGCCGGGCCTCGTTGAGCATCTCGGTGTAGCCGGTGATCTCGCCGCCCACCAGGGTCTTCATGCCGGCCATAAAGTCCTTGCCGAAGTTCTTGGACTGCACCACGGTGCCCTTGGCCATGCCCAGCACCTCAAATTCCTTCCCGGGGATGTAGTCGATGTTTACCAGCAGCATAATGTTTTCCTCCTTATAAAAATAGACTCAGTATTTTTTTGCTTCTTCCAGTTCGCCCTTTTCGATCTCCCGCACCCGCTGCCACAGGGCGGCAAAGGTGAACGGGATGGTGGCCAGATCAGCAATGGCCAGAAACAACAGCAGGCCGGCCAGCCAGCCGGGGGGACCCAGGGTCCGCAGATAGAGCAGGGCCCCCACCGTCATCAGCTGGAACAGGGTGCTTATCGCCACAGAACGCACCGCCGCCCGCTTCTCAGTACTTTTTGGCCTCATCCTCTTCTCCTCCCTTGACCTCCTTCCACCGCTGGATCAGCGCCACAACCACGCCGACCCCCACGGCCAGGATGGCCCCTGCGTAGAACAGCATCACACCGAAGGCCGCCCCCAGCTCCCCCAGAAAGGGGAACATCGGGCCGAAGGCCTGAATCAGTGCAGCCAGGATCAGCAGCACAAAGCCTACCACCAGCACCGTCACAATCACGCCGCCCACCAGGCCGTGGCCCTTTTTGTCAGTAGTTTTTCGCATTGTTCAGTTCTCCTTTCCTGAGCTCCTCCCGCCGCTGGACCAGAGTCCAGAAAAAGGCCAGCCCCAGGTGCAAAAGCAGCAGCCCTCCGGTAAGAATCGTGATAATTGCGGCTCCGACCAGGGCCGGCCCGTCAATAGTTTTTTGCATCGTCCTCTTCTCCTTTCCGGATTTCCTTGATCCGCTGGAACAGGGCCAGCAGCACCCCCAGAATAATCACCCCGGGGATGGCCGCCAGCACCGCCATCAGGGGCAGGGGCGGGGCCTCGGCGGGGTCCTGGACGAAGGCCCACACCATCAGTACAATAATGGCGGCCATGAGGGCGGTGGTGAGCAGGGCCATGACCACCGCCCCCGCATACCGGACAGGCTTGGCGTCCTGCTTCTGCTTGTCCTGGAAGGTGGTGCCCGTTTGCTCCAACTGTTCCATCTCCTCCAGCAGAGCGGCGGCATCCAGGCTGTCCAGCCGCTCCTCCCGGTCCTTCAGGGACTGGCAGAGCTGAATGGACTGCTCCAGGCTCTTCCGTTCCCGCTCCAGGGTGACCAGGTGGCGGCGCATCCCGTCGGCCACGGTGCCCCCGGCCTGCATCCGGCGGATCTCCTCCAGCGGCACGCCCAGCTTGCGCATGAGCTTGATCTGCCGCAGCACAGCCACCTCTCCCTCGCCGTAATCCCGGTAGCCGTTCTCGCTGTTGCGCCGGGGGGACAACAGCCCCTGTTCCTCATAGAACCGGATGTTCTTTTTGGTAATGCCCACCTGGGCCTCCACTTCGTTGATCTTCATGGGCCTTCCCCCTTTCTGTGACCACTCTACACCTTCCACAAGGGGGAAAGTCAAGAGGTTTTTGAAATTTTTTTGGGTTCCGGTTACTGTAGGGCGCGACGACTCGGCGCGCCGCCATTCAAAACCATTTTGCTTAATCGGCGGGCTAGGGTTACTTGAAACGGCGGGCCGAGGTCGTCCCGCCCTACAAAACCTCCACCACCGTCAACACATCCCCCTCCACCCGGAATTTCACCTCTGCTCCGGCGAATACCATGCCGTACACCCGGGCGGGGTCGTCCTGATACTGGGGCCGGGGGTCCTGGGCCAGCACGGCCAGCAGGGCGGCGCGCTTGTCCTCCGGGACAGCCTCCAGCAATTTTGGGGGGCAGTCCACCGCGAGGTCCGCCCCCTTGGGGATGGAAGCAAAGCCGCCCACGGCATCCGGTTTGCAGTCGGCATAGGGGAGGTAGGGCTTGATGTCGTAGATGGGGGTGCCGTCCAGCAGGTCGGCCCCGCCGACGACCAGGACGGGCCCCAGCGCCTTATCCCGGTGGACCTCCACCAGCCGCACGCAGGACAGCCCGATGGGGTTGGGCCGGAAGGGGGACCGGGTGGCGAACACCCCCAGCCGCTTATTGCCCCCCAGCCGGGGCGGCCGGACGGTGGGGGACCAGCCCTGGGACCGGGAGAACTCCCAGATGAGCCAGAGGTGGGAGAAGCCTTCGATCCCCCGCAGGGCACTGATGTCCCGGTACTCCGGCTCAAACACAACGGCGGCGGTGAGCTCCTCCACCAAGCCGCTCTGGCGGGGGATGCCGAATTTCTCTGAAAAATCGCTTCGGATATGGGCAATGGGGGTCATCTCCATAAAAATCCCTCCTGTACCTTTATTATAAGATACAGGAGGGATTTTGTCCAATCAGCGGACAATGATATTTTCCGAAATCTCGCTCAGGGCCTGGGCGGCCTCCATGTCGAACCGGCCGCTGCGGGCCAGGTCGGACAGGGAGATCACCCCCACCAGCTTTCCATTGTCCACCACCGGCAGGCGGCGGACCTGGTGTTGGGCCATGAGCCGGGTGGCCTCCCGGCAGTCGTCCCCGGGGGCGACGGTGGCACAGGAACGGGTCATAATGTCCCGCACCGGGGTCTGGGCGGGGTCCTCCTCGGCGGCGACGCACCGCAGCACGATGTCCCGGTCGGTGACCATTCCCCGGAGGCGGCGGTCCGGACCGCACACGGGCAGCGCCCCCACGTTGTGCCGGCTGATGAGCCGGGCCGCCAGCGCCGCCGAGGAGGCGGGCTCCACCGTTACCGCGCTGGGGTTCATTAAATCCTTTACCTGCATGGAAAACCACCCTTTCGGTAAAAATTGGCTTGTGGCCAGTTTGCCCGAAAGGGTGGAGTTTTATACATGTGGGGGCGGTCTCCGGGCCGCCCTGTTTCTGTTATCAGATCATCAGCGAGCACACCAGCGCGGTATACTCCGCCGGGTCCTCCAGGGGCAGGTCGGCCAGGAGCAGGGCCTGGGCGTAGAGCAGCTTGGAGTACTTGGCGACGGTGTCCTTGTCGCCGGCATCCACCGCTTTTTTCAGGGCGGCGAAGGGGGCGGAATCCGGGTTGAGCTCCAGCACCCGCTCGGCCTTCATGGGCTGGCCGCCCTCCACCTTGCGCATGTACCGCTCCATCTCAATGGAGACGGGGCCGTCGGCGGACAGGCAGCAGGCCCCCGATTTGAGGATAGCGGACGCCCGCACCTCCTTCACCTGGTCTCCCAGGGCCTTCTTGACGGCCTCCAGCACCGGCTTGCCGGCCTCGGCCTTCTCCTCGGCTGCCTTCTTTTCCTCGTCGGACTGGGGCAGGGCGTCCTCCTCGGTGACCGACTTGAACTGCTTGCCGTCGATTTCCCGCAGGCCCTTCATCACGAAGTCGTCCACGTCCTCGGTGCAGTAGAGAATTTCATACCCCTTGTCCAGAATCCGCTCCACCTGGGGCAGCCTGGCGATCTTCTCCACGCTCTCGCCGCAGGCGTAGTAGTAGAAGGGCTGGTCCTCGGGCATCCGGTCCTTGTAGGCGGCCAGAGTGGTGTTCTTCTCTTCTTTGGAGGACCAGAACAGCAGCAGGTCCTGCAAGACGTCCTTGTGCTGGCCGTAGTCGGACACCACGCCATATTTCATCTGGGTGCCGAAGGCGGACCAGAACTTCTCGTACTTCTCCCGGTCCTCCTTCTGCATTTTCAGCAGCTCGTTCTTGATCTTCTTCTCCAGTGCTCCGGCAATCACCTTCAGCTGCCGGGTGTGCTGGAGGACCTCCCGGCTGATGTTCAGGGAGAAGTCGGCGGAGTCCACCACGCCCTTGACAAAGCGGAAGTGGTCGGGGAGCAGGTCGGCGCACTTGTCCATGATGAGCACGCCGGAGGAGTAGAGCTGGAGGCCCTTCTGGTACTCCCGGGTGTAGAAGTCGTAGGGGGTCTTTTCCGGGATATACAGCATGGCCTTGTAGGTCACCGCCCCCTCGGCGCTGGTGTGGATGACGGTCAGGGGGTCCTGCCAGTCGCCGAATTTTTCCTTATAAAAGGCGTTGTACTCCTCGGGCTTCACCTTGCTCTTCTGCCGCTGCCACAGGGGGACCATGGAGTTGAGGGTCTTCCACTCCTTGACAGTTTCCCACTCGGGCTTGTAGTCCTCGGGGGCGTCCTCCGGCTTCTCCTTCTGGCGGTAGTCCTCCACCTCCATGACGATAGGGTAGCGGATGTAGTCGGAGTACTTTTTGATCAGCTCCTGTAATTTGTAGGTGTCCAGATACTGGTCGTAGTCCTCTCCCTCGGCGTTGGGCTTGATGTGCATGATGACGTCGGTGCCGGGGGCCTCCTTCTCGCAGGGGGTGACGGTGTACCCGTCCGCCCCGTCGGACTGCCACATCCAGGCCTCCTCCGCGCCCCAGGCCCGGGAGATGACGGTCACGTGATCGGCCACCATGAAGGCGGAGTAGAAGCCCACGCCAAACTGGCCGATGACGTCGATCTT
>CANSSJ010000115.1 GCA_947649625.1 uncultured Bacillota bacterium
CGATGAACTTGTCCTTGGGGGAGCGGCCGGTGTAGATGCCGGTCATCACGTTGACGGCGCCCAGCTCGGTCATCTGGCCCTTTTCAAAGCCCTCCAGAGTGGGGTCCATCTCAGCCTCGAAGAGCTGTTCAAAGGTGGGGTTGTAGACGATTTCCTTGATACCGGTGATGCCGTACTTTTCCAGACCGTAGGTTTCCATAGATAAGTTCCTCCTTATAAAAATGGTGAAAATGGTCATCCATTTCAGATCGTGCCTTATTTTACCCCATTTTTCAGGGATTGGCAAGAGACAAGTGAGCGAATTTGACTAAATGGGCAAAAGAATCAAACCAATCCCCGCAAAGCCTTTGACAGTTGGGCAAATTGGGGAATGGAAAGCCGCTCTCCACGGATGTCGGGGGGCAGTCCGCACCGCTCAATGGCCCGGGCAATGTCCTCTCTCGGTGTGCCGCTCAGGTTGGCGGACAGGCTGTTTAGGAGGGTTTTCCGCCGCAGGGCGAAGGCGGTCCGGACAACCTTGAAGAAGTGGTCCGGGTCGTCCACCTCGGCGGGGGCGGGCCGGGGGACCATCCGCACCACCGCCGACGTCACCTTCGGAGCCGGGAGGAAGCACTCCGGCGGGACCTCGAAGAGCAGCTCCGGGGCGGTGTGGTACTGGCAGTAGACCGAGAAAGCCCCGTAGTCCGCCGTCCCCGGCTGGGCACAGATGCGCTTTGCCACCTCCCGCTGGATCATCACGGTGATGGAAAAGAAGCACTTGGCCTCAATCAGGGCGGTGATGGCCGGAGTGGTGATGTTGTAGGGCAGGTTGGCGCAGGCGATGGAGGTCAGCCCCTGGAATTTTTCCCCGATCAGGGCGGGAATATCCGTTTTGAGGATGTCGCCGGATACCACCTCCGCGTTGGGGCGGCCCGCCAGCGTCTCCGACAAAATGGGCAGCAGGGCCCGGTCCAGCTCCACCGAGACCACCCTGTCAGCCCGTTCGGCCAGCTGGATGGTGAGGGGACCGATGCCCGGACCTACCTCCAGCACGCCCACGCTGGGTCCAGCCCCAGAGGAGGCGGCGATATCCCGGGGGACCCAGTCGGCAATGAGGAAGTTCTGCCCCATGGATTTGGAGAACCGGAAGCCGTGCCGGGCCAGCAGGGCTTTGATTTGATTGATGTCACACAGATCCATAGGGGACCTCTCTTTCAGGACGTTATCAAAAAAGCACCTCGGAGAGGTGCTTTGAAGCGGTGGATCAAAACAGCTTTTTCAGGCCGTCCAGCTTGCCGCCGATATCGGAGGCGGCCAGCTTGGCCTTGATCCCGGCGACCACAGGCTTGAGCTGGTCGTCAGGCAGGTCGATGCCGGTCAGCTTCTCCAGGGTTTTGACGGGGTCGGCCTGAAAGCTCTTCAGGAGAGCGGGGTCCTTTTGCAGCTTGGCCGCAATCTCTTCCACTTTTTCCTTGACGTCAAATTTCATGTCCATAACGGGAGGCTCCTTTTCTTTATTTTTTGGTGGGAAAACGCTGGAGCGGACGGCGTAAGCCGAAAAACCAAGAAAAAACGCCGGAGCAAGCGGCGCTTGCTCCGACGTGGCGCAGAAGGGGGGATTCGAACCCCCGCACGGTTTTACCCGCCTACTCCCTTAGCAGGGGAGCCCCTTATAGCCACTTGGGTACTTCTGCATGGCTGCAAGTAAAATTGCAAATGTTAAGTTATAGGCAGGCCGCCGGAGGCGGCCACCAAATCGCAACCCAGCGCAGCGGTTGCGATTTGGAAAGGAGGAGCAACGCAGTGAGTGAGCTTTCGCCGCAAGGCGGAAGCGAAGGATACGAAGTTTGCTCCGACGCCGTGGCGGAGAGAGTGGGATTCGAACCCACGGCTCTTGCGAGTCACTGGTTTTCAAGACCAGCTCCTTAAACCACTCGGACATCTCTCCAAATCGTCCTTCGACCAGAGACGTGTGCTATCTTACCATCTGGAATCCGATTTGTCAAGAGCTTTTTCAAAATATAACAGAAACGGAACGGACTTCCGTCCGCTCCGTTTTGAGAGAGCTCACCGCAGCACCCACTGGAGCATGAGCAGCAGGCCAAAGCCGGGGAGGCCCAGCAGGCCCAGCACCAGGGCATTGACCAGATTGACCCCCAGGCGGACGCCGATCAGCTGCCCGACCTGGGAGAACAGAGCCAGGGCGGCCAGTCCCACTGAGGAGCGCAGGGCCAGCCGGAGCAGCCGGGCCGCCGGCCGGCGCAGTATAAACAGGGCGGCGCACAGAAGCAGCCCGGCCAGACACCAGGCCGCATATCCGGGCACAGGGTTCATGTGGCCCCCTCCAGGTCCTTGACCCGGCGCAGGAGATAGTTGTAGCGGGCCTGGAGGGCGTTGATCTCAAAGACGTAGGACTCGATCAGGTCGCTGTCGCTGGCCGTGTTGAAGCCGCTGTAGGCCTGGTTGATCAGGGTGCGGGTGTGGGACAGAGAGTGGATCAGTTCCCTGCGCTCGTCCTCTTGAGCGGGGCTGACGCGGCGTGATTTCTGGACAGACTGGAGCATATGGCTTCTCCTTTCTCATCGTTGCAGCTGATATATTCTATGGCTAGTTTGGACAAATATTCCAGCGGCTAAACAGAAAGGAGTATAAAAAAGCCCGGCAGATGTCTGCTGCCGGGCGGCGGGCTCAAAAGCCCTGAAAGACCAGGTTGATATCGTAGCAGTACAGCGCCTCGGCCAACTCCGCCCGGGTCACGGTCTTCTTGGGGAGAAGGGCGCCGTCGGTGACATCAATGAGCCAGTTGGTAGCGGCCCACTGCATACTGTTGTAGGCCCAGGGGGAGACGCTGGACAGGTCGGAGAAGCGGGACATGTTAGCGGTAGCGTTCAGGCTGGAGCCGGTGTGCCGGGCGTAGCGGTAAAGGATGGTGGTCATCTGTTCCCGGGTCAGCAGGCTGTTAGGGGCAAAGGTGCTGTTGCCTTGGCCGGAGATGAGCTTGGTCTGCTGGCACCAGGAGATGGCGCGGTAGTACCATGCGCCCTCCGGAACGTCGGTAAAGCTGGTGGGTGCCGACTCCGGCGAGCCGCACACGGTCCAGAGCACCTGGGCCAGCTGCGCCCGGGTCAGGGGGGAGTCGGGGCTGAACCGGCCGCCGCCGGTGCCGGTGAAGTAGCCGCGGAACAGGCAGAAGACGACCGCGTCGTAGTAGGGGTCCTCCGGGGAGACGTCGAAGGGGACCAGAACATCCTCGTAGATCTGAAGATAGAAGACCTCCTCCAAATCCTGTCCGCCGGCGGGGTCGGTGCGGTGGAGGGTGACCACGCACAGGGGGAACTCGGGCTGAGCGGAGGACTCGGGCGCCTCCGCCAGGGCGTGGACGCCGCCGGCAAGGCGGTTTTGGGCCGCCTGCTGACTGTGCTGGACCAGCAGTTCAGAGGGGAGGATATACATTTGGCCCGCGTCCAGGACGGGCGGCCCGTCCTGGGCGGGGATTAAATCGCCCTGGGCGTCCATTATCTCCCACACCGGGGCGCTGCCGCCGTCCAGCAGTTCATAGACGCTGTCGCCGTCCACATCGGTGAGGTAATCCACAGTCACCCACACGCCCTCCTCCGCGGGTTGAATAAAGAGGTTGGCGTCTCCGGTGACCCGGTTGAGCTTGCACACGTACTCCTCGGTGCCGCTGAGCTGAAAACCGCCCTCCGCATCCCGCCCATACCGGGCGATGGACAGGGTGCGCTGGGGGGCGTCCGAGTCGCTGGCGCCGATGTGGAACTCAGCGAAGGGATCGGCTGCAGGCAGGGCCAGGCCGGGAAAAACAGATATCGACGCCGCCGTCGCGGCGGCCAGAAACGCGGCCATCCACCGCCTGTATCGTCTCATGACCAAACTCCTTTCCAGAGTGTTAGGATCAGGTGAGCGTATTATACTTGATTTTTCCCACCTTGGCAAGGGATGTAACACAATGGTAAGAATTTGTCAGGCCTCCACGCAGGGGGGGAAGTCTCCCTCCTCCCAGAGGTAGCCCAGCCCCAGGAACTGAGTGTCGGTGTACAGGGGACCGCCGTCCTCCTCCGGGACGGACAGGTCCAGGTGACGCCAGCCAGTTTCGGTCTGGACCACATTCCAGAAGCGAGGCTCCCCATCCAGGGTCCCCCAGGCCACCTGGCAGGGCCGCTCCAGCCTCTGACACAGGGCGGCGAAGGCCAGGGCCAGGCCCTCGCTGTTGGCGGCGCCCTCCTCAAGGAGGTGGTAGGCGGTGGAGCCGCCCTGGGGATCGTACTCCCCCGCTCCCCGGAGCGCCAGCCCGGCGGCCAGGAGCTGTTCCCGGCCGTTGAGGAGCGCCAGCCCGGCGGCCAGTTCCTCCAGCCGGCCGGAGAGGGCGGCGCGCCGCTCCTCCAGCTGGTCGCGCTCCAGGGGATAGCGCAGCAGGATCTCCACGATGCGCTGCTGCCCGCTGTTGGGGTAGAGGGACAGGTCGATCTCCGGCATTCCCAGGGCGCAGCCGGGGACGCCGTAGTAGGCCTGTCGGGCCAGGTCCTGGATGAAGGCCTCGTCCTCCTCAAAATAGCGGATGCGCAGGGTCCGGGAGGAGGCGAAGGAGGCCAGAGCGGACTCCAGCTCACCGCGGATAGCGGTGACGCCGGTGGCCTGGACGATGGAGGCCACCTGTTCCCGGGTGCGGCGGTAGGTGATGTCGATATGGGCCTCGGAGTAAGCCACTACCG
>CANSSJ010000116.1 GCA_947649625.1 uncultured Bacillota bacterium
TCATGGCCTTCGGCATCTCGGCGGGCATCGGGGTGCTCTTCGGCTACCTCCCCGCCAAAAAGGCGGCCCGGCTCAACCCCATCGACGCGCTGCACTACGATTGATGAAAGGAAGCGATTTTATGAAAAAACGCATGATTTCGGCCGCCCTCACCCTCTGCCTCACCCTCTCTCTGCTGTGCATCGGGGCGGGGGCCGCCGGTTCCGGCACGAAGCAGGAGGCGCTCCAGGCCTTGGGCATCCTCACCGGCAGCGACAGCCTGACCAGTCAGGTCACCCGGGCACAGTTTGCCAAAATGCTGGTAAACGCATCCGCCTATCAGGACAGCGCAGAGGGTTACGGCGCCTCCCTGTTCAAGGACCTGAAAGGGGACCACTGGGCCAGCGGCTATGTCCGCATCACCATTGAGCAGGGGTGGATGACCGGCTATGTGGACGGCACCTTCCGCCCTGACCAGTCCATCACCCTGGAGGAGGGGTGCGCCGCCCTGCTGAAAGTGCTGGGCTATGATTCCAGCACCCTGAAGGGGGCCTATCCCGCCGCCCAGCTGTCCAAGTCCGGCTCCCTCGGCCTGCTGGACGGCGTATCCGCAAAACAGGGGAGCAGGCTGACCGGGCAGGACTGTGCCAACCTGTTCTACAACCTGCTCACCGCCAAGACCAGCGGGGGAAGCGTGTACGGAACCACCCTGGGCTACTCCGTTACCAACGGCCAGGTGGACTACTCCGCTCTGGTCACCGCCGAGACCAAGGGGCCCTATGTGGCGGACAGCGCCTCCCTGTCCCTGCCATTTACCCCTGGAACTGTGTACTACAACGGAGCCGCTGCCTCCCTGTCCTCCGTCCAGCAGTACGATGTGTACTACTACAACGCCAATATGTCCACAGTCTGGGTCTATCACGACCGGGTGACGGGCACCCTCACCGGCCTGTCTCCCAGCGCCACCGCCCCCACTGCCGTCACCGTGGCCGGGGTGAGCTACCAGCTGGGGACCTCCGAGGCCGCATACCAGCTCTCCAGCCAGGGCAGCTTCCAGGAGGGGGATATGGTCACTCTTCTGCTGGGTATGAACGGCGAGGTGGTTTACGTCATTCCCGCCGCAGAGAACCAGGCAGTTTACTACGGCGTTGTGACGGCCAGCACCAAGGCCGCCTCCACCTCCTCCACCACCAGCTCCGCCACCGTCTCCGCCCAGGTGACCACTCAGGCGGCCTGCACCGACGGAGTGGTACGCACCTTCTATCACAGCGGGACGGCTCTGTCCATCGGAAAACTGGTCACTGTCTCCACCACCCAGTCCGGGACAGCCATAAAAAGTCTGTCCACGAAACGGCTGGAGGGGACGGTGAGCAAGGATGGGACTGCTTTTGCCGGTCATTCCTTCGCCGCCGGGGCACAGATTCTGGACACGGACGGGAGCGGCAATTATGCCCGGATCTATCCCTCCCGGCTGGCGGGGGTCAAGCTGTCGGGAGAGGATGTGCGGTACTATACCTTAAACGCCGCCGGGGAGATCGACCGCATGGTGCTGCAAAACGTCACCGGCGACACCCAGCCCTATGTCTACCTCAGCGGGATCGAGGACAATTCCAGTAATATGAACATCTCCGTCAACTACACCTATATCCAGGACGGCCAGGCCAAAACCATCAACGGCGGGGCAAAATATGCCGTCAAAGGCGGTGGGGTGATGCTGGCCTATGAAAAGGGCAGCCTGAAAGGTATGCGCCAGCTGGCCTCGGTCAGCCTGGACAGCCTGTCTTCTCTCAGCGCCTACGGGGGCGGGAGGGAGTACAAGGTGGCGGAGGATGTACAGGTCCTCCTGCGGGACGGCAGCGGATACTATCTCACCGCCCTGTCCCAGATCAACGGAGAGGAGTATGCGCTTACCGGCTGGTATGACAGCTTTGGATACTCCGCCGGCGGGCGCATCCGGATCATTGTGGCAGTTCCGAAATAAGGGATCTGCCCAAATACCCCGCACATACCGTAAAAACTCCCGCCTTCTCAGGCGGGAGTTTTTACGTCTCAGGCTGTCCTCTACAGTCCCCCGGTCAGCGCTCGCTCCAGCAGCTCGGGCAGCTTCTCCGGAGCACAGGCGAAGCATGGGATATCCATGGCGGCCACCCGCTGGGCGGTCTGGGCGTCATAGTAGGGTTTGCCCCCGTCGGCGATGGCCAGCAGGACCACCACCGTCACCCCGGAGGCCTTCAGCTCCTCCAGCCGCCGGAGGAGCCCCGCCCGGTTGCCCCCCTCGTCCAGGTCGGAGATGAGGAAAAACAGGGTTTTTGCCGGACTCTCCACCAGATTCTGACAGTAGGCGATGGACTTGGCGATATCGGTGCCGCCCCCCATCTGAAAGCCGAAGAGCAGGTCCACCGGGTCGGCACACAAGGGGGTCAGGTCCATGATCTGGGTGTCGAAAGCCACCACACTGGTCCGCACGGCGGACATGGAGGCCAGCACGCAGGCCATCACCGACGAGTAAATGATAGACTGGCCCATAGAGCCGCTCTGGTCGATGTCCAGAATGACGTGCCACCGGTTCACCCGGCTGGACCGGTCGAAGAACCACACCCGCTCTGGAATGATAACGCCCAACTCTTTATTATAATTCTTTAGATTTCTCCGGATCGTATAGGGAAAATCCAATGCGGAGGCGGAAGGCAGGGGGGAATGGGCCCGGCGGTTCAGGGCGGCGGTCACCGCCCGGCGCACGTCGTTCTCCAGCAGCTTGTTGATCTCCTCCACGATTTTCCGGATAAAGGCCCGGGCCGACTCCTTGGACTTTTTGGGGATCTGATCCTTGAGCATCAGCAGAGTGGAGGCCAGGTTCAGGTCGGGCTCCAGGGTGTCCAGCAGTTCGGGCTCCAGCAGGAGCTGCTTCAGGCCTTTGCGCTCGATGGCATCGTTCTGCACCACCGCCACCGTCTCCGGGTCGAAGAGGGACCGCAGGTCCCCCAGCCACTTGGAGATGACAGGGGAGGGCGGTCCCTTCCCCGCTCCCCGGCCGGATTCGCCGAAGCCCTCCCCTGGCCCGCCGTAGATGGCCCCCAGGGCGGAGTCCATGAGCAGCTCCTCCCGGGACAGTCCGCCGCCACCCATATTTTGAAAGGAGTCCTGGGTCTCCGCCCCCAAAATCAGCCGCCAGCGGGAGAGTTGTTGTGTCTGTGTCATGATGCCTCCCCCTTTCATTGATATAAATGCAGGTATGGGTCATCTAAATTGTCAGAAACTTTTTTTACCGCTTTCTCCCAAAGGTCTATTCTTCGCCGCTCTATCATGTCACGGACCACGCAGCAGACCGGGGCCTGGTAATCATCGGATAAGTCGGTCCAAAGCTCTTTATCATGCACCTCAGCTGCCGAAAGGCCCCATCCAATCGCCAGCCAGCCCTCCAGAAACCAGATGCCCGCATCATACGCCAAATCAGCATCTAACTCCCCGGCTTTACGTCGCTGCATCGCAAGGCTTACCGCATCGTTCCAATCTTCTGTATGAGCAGGGTCCGCAGGAGTACCGTCGGGCAGCAGACTCATTTCTCCCAGCAGACCGCCCAGGGTATCATCTCGGGTCTGCTCCCACAAGCTGTCCAGATACCGGTACATCATGCGGTATCCCTGGGAAAAGTTCATTTCCTGTGCCATTCATTTTCCGCCCCTCATATGTCGTCAAAGTCGAAATCGGACAGGCTGTCCAGTACCGCCTGTTCGGCTTCTGTCGTCTCATTCATCAGCAGCTCCGCCGCCTGTTGGGGGCTCACTCCCCAGATTTCCCCCAGATTCTCGGCGATGTCGTTCTTCTCCTTGGGGGAGAAGTCGGCGAAAGCCCGGCGGAGGAACACCAGCGCCCGGCGGAATGTCTCGTCGTCCAGGCCGGAGAGGTAGTCGTCCAGCTGCCGCCACAGGGACAGCCGGGCGATGAGGGCATAGCGGTTCTTCCCCGCCAGCCCCTCGAACCACCCCGCTCCCAGGTCGGCGGGGACGCCGGGGGACAGCCGCCGGGCCACCTCCCGGGCCAGGAGGTCCTCATCCGCCTCGCCCCGCTCCAGCAGGATGGCCATGGCGAAGCCGGAGCAGCGGGTGTTCAGGTCGTCCCGGTCGGAGATATCCTCCAGCAGGGAGATCCACCGGTCCTCCTCCAGAAAGTCATGGCTGAGTTGGAGGGTGTTGAGCTGGTCCATGGCCCTGGTCACTGCCGGGGCGGCCTGCGCGTCGCAGACACAGGCGTCCGCCAGGGTGAGGCAGGCGCGCAGGTATAACTGCTTTACAAGCGGAATCACCGGCTCTGTGTCAAACCGCCGCAGGTCGCCGTACCGCACCACCAGGCTGAGCCGGGAGGCGGTCTCAGCCACGTCGGCAATGGCGGCGGCATCCACCCCCAGCCCCTGCAAAACGGACAGAGCGTGCCGGGCCGCGGCGGGCATCCCACACAGGAAGGCGTCCTGAAAGATGGACGCGGCTTCAGAGATTGCGGTGCTGTTGTCCGCCCGCTCCTTCAGGGCGAAGGCGGCCGCCCCCTCAACGGTGTCCCCCATGAGGGCAGACTCCACAATCTCGATCTCCGCCTCCGGGGTCCAGCGCAGCTCCCAGTACTCCCCCC
>CANSSJ010000117.1 GCA_947649625.1 uncultured Bacillota bacterium
GCCTCTGTAGCTCAGTTGGTAGAGCAGAGGACTGAAAATCCTCGTGTCGTTGGTTCGATTCCGACCGGAGGCACCATCCCCCGCAGAAATCCTGCGGGGGACCCAAATGCGAGTGTAGCTCATCTGGTAGAGCGCCACCTTGCCAAGGTGGAGGTAGCGAGTTCGAGCCTCGTCACTCGCTCCAGAACGGGGCAAAGAAATTTTGCCCCGTTTTTCTCAAATCATAGTTTCTTTTCCAAACGCATATCCTGTAAGGATGGCGCCATAGCCAAGTGGTAAGGCAGAGCTCTGCAAAAGCTCCACCCCCAGTTCGAGTCTGGGTGGCGCCTCCAACGGCCCTGTTCGATTTGAGCAAGTTGGTAAGACTTGACAGATCGGGCAGGGCCGCTTTTTTATGATCCCGCAGTCTGTCAAAACCCCCGTATTCGCAGTGAATACGGGGGTTTCCGGTTCTTTGGAGGCTGAAAATTTCCGCCGGGCAAAGTCAAAACAGGCTGAGCTGCTCCGTCCCGTATCCGCGGCGGGAGGCCGCGATGATCTGTCCCATGGAATACAGCAGGCCCCGGCAGCCGCACTGCTCCCGGAACACATCCCAGAGCGCCCGTGCCCTGGGGCTGGCGCAGTAATATCGGGTTCCGTACCGGCGCCGGTACTGTTCGGCCAGGTCCTGCCCCGGGAAACGGGAGGCCAGCTGCTGATAAAAGTACTCCCGCTGACCCGCCCGGCAGGTCATACCCATGGCGGGGTAGATGAAGCGCGCCCCTGCGTCCGCGGCCCGGTCCACGACCGCCCGGACATTTTCCTCGCTGTCCTCCAGAAAGGGGAGGAGGGGCATCATCAGCACCCCGGTAAACAGGCCGGCCCCGCTCAACTCCTCCAGCGCGGCCAGACGGCGGCTGGGCGGCGGGGCGCAGGGCTCCACCTGAGCGGCGAGGCCGTCGTCGCAGGTGGTGACCGTCAGCTTACAGATCACCGGCATGGTCCGGCTGATGGAGGTGAGCACGTCGATATCTCTGGTAATGAGATCGCTCTTTGTGGCGACGGCCGCGCCAAAGCCATAGGCCTCCAGCAGGATCAGGGCGCGCCGGGTAAGGTTCAGCTCCCGCTCAAAGGGGTTGTAGGGGTCGCTCATGGAGCCGGTGGCCGCCACGCCCGGCTTGACCTTCCGCGCCAGGTCGTCCCGGATGATGCGCAGGGCGTCCGCCTTCGCTCTGACCTGGTCGAAGCGGTCGTTGCGGTAGCAGTCGCTGCGGCTGTCGCAGTAAATGCACCCGTGGGAGCACCCCCGGTAAATATTCATATTGTACTCCGCGCCAAACCAGCTGGTATCTTTGGCGCGGTGCACGATAGATTTGGCGGGGATGTATTCGATCTGTCCGCTCATTCCGCGGGGTACGCCCCGTCCCAGACGATCTTCCGGTACTGCTCCGGGTCGGTATCTCCCTCGGTGGAGAACAGGAGGACCCGGCTGCTCCGATCCAGGCCCAGGGCGTCCCGCAGCTCCTGATAGGCGCCGTCCTCCATGATGGCGGAGATCACACCCATGCCCACGGCTCCGGATTCCCCGGAGGTCACCACCGGGTCTCCCTTCAGGGGGGCGGCCAGCATCCGCATTCCCCGGGCGGACACCCAGTCGGGGCAGGACAGGAAGGCGGCGGCGTGGCTGCACAGGATATCCCAGGCGATGATATTGGGCTCTCCGCAGGCCAGACCGGCCATGATGGTCCGAAGGTCGCCGCCCACGGTCCGGGTCGTGCCGTCTCCGGCCAAAGCGCCCTGGTAGAGGCAGTCCGCCGCCCGGGCCTCCATGACGATAAACTTGGGCGGGTCGCTGGGGTACAGATTGGTGAAGTAACCCACTACCGCTCCGGCCAGAGAGCCCACGCCGGCCTGAACGAAGACATGGGTGGGCCGGCCGGAGTCCTGAAGCTGCTCCGCCGCCTCACCCGCCATAGTGCCGTAGCCCTGCATGATCCAGGCGGGGATCTCCTCGTAGCCCTCCCAGGCGGTATCCTGGATCACCACGCCGTGTTCCGCACCGGCGGCCTCGGCGGCCGCCATGCGGACGCAGTCATCGTAGTTGACCTCCTCGATGGTGACCTGGGCTCCCTCTTTGGCGATGTTGTCAAAGCGGCGGCTGGAGCTGCCCTTGGGCATGTGGACCACCGCTTTCTGACCCAGCTGGCGGGCCGCCCAGGCCACGCCCCGCCCGTGGTTTCCGTCGGTGGCGGTAAAAAAGGTGGTCTGTCCGAAATCCTCCCGGAATTGGGGGCTGGTCAGGTAGCCGCAGGTGAGTTCAGACACATCCCGCCCCATCTCCCCGGCGATATACCGGGCCATGGCGAAGGAGCCGCCCAGCACCTTGAAGGCGTTCAGACCGAAGCGGAAGCTCTCGTCCTTGATCCACAGGGCCCCCAGCCCCAGACGGGCGGCCATGGCGTCCAGCCGGGCCAGCGGGGTAGGGGCGTACTGCGGGAAGGAGCGGTGGAAAGCGCGGGCCTTGTCTACCTCGTCCAGCGCCATGACAGACAGATGGCTGTCATGGCCGGCGGGCATGCGGTTCAGGGTCCATTGAATGGGAGCGTTCATAGCAATCTTCCTCCTGTATGTTTTTGATTCCGCTGTCTTTGCCTGCCCTGCCGCCGGGACCGGCGGCGTCAGGGGAAGGGACTGTTGGTATCATCATACCAGAGTTGAAGGCGGTATGCAAGATGGCTTCAGCGCCTTTTCCTCAGTGTAGTACGCCATTCAGCTATCGCACTCCAAGTCAGGTAGAGGCCGATTGCTATGGGGCATAAAAGCAGTAAGGGTATTTTGGACTTTCCAAAAGGAAGTGTCCAAAATACCCTCGCCAATTCACCCACTATACTTTAGTCCGCGAAAAGCGGTGTGGACAGGTAGCGGTCGCCGGTGTCCGGGAGCAGGGCCACAATGGTCTTGCCCGCGTTCTCGGGCCGCTTTGCCAATTCAATCGCCGCGTGGAGCGCGGCTCCGGAGGAGATGCCCACCAGTACGCCCTCCTTGCGGCCAATCAGCCGTCCGGCGGCAGAGGCGTCCTCGTTGGATACGGGGATGATCTCGTCATAGACGGCGGTGTCCAGCACTTCCGGGACAAACCCAGCGCCGATGCCCTGGATCTTGTGGGACCCGGAGCGGCCCTCGCTGAGAACGGGGGAGTCCTTGGGCTCCACCGCCACCACCTTTACCGCCGGATTTTTCTTCTTCAAGTACTGGCCTACGCCGGTGATGGTGCCGCCAGTGCCCACGCCCGCCACGAAGATGTCCACTTGGCCGTCGGTATCCGCCCAGATTTCCGGGCCAGTGGCGGCGCGGTGGGCGGCGGAGTTGGCAGGGTTGGCAAACTGGCCGGGGATAAAGCTGTCGGGGATCTCCCGGGCCAGTTCCTCCGCTTTGGCAATGGCCCCCTTCATCCCCTTGGTCCCCTCGGTCAGTACCAGCTCCGCGCCGTAGGCCTTCATCAGCTGGCAGCGCTCCACACTCATGGTCTCCGGCATGGTGATGATGATGCGGTAGCCCCGAGCCGCCGCTACGGAAGCCAGACCGATCCCGGTGTTGCCGGAGGTGGGCTCGATGATAGTGGAGCCGGGTTTCAGCTTCCCGCTGGCCTCGGCCTCGTCTATCATAGCCTTGGCAATGCGGTCTTTTACCGACCCAGCGGGATTGAAGTACTCCAGCTTGGCCAGGATACGGGCCTTCAGCCTTGCCTCCTTCTCAATATGGGTCAGCTCCAGCAGGGGCGTTTTGCCGATCAGCTGGTCAGCGGATGTGTAAATATTGGACATGCTATGACCTTCTTTCCTTATTATCCCCGCGCTACAGCGGCGAAACCCTTCTCCAGGTCGGCAATGATGTCGTCGATGTGCTCGGTGCCGATGGACAGGCGAATGGTGTTGGGCTTAATGCCCTGGTCCAGCAGTTCTTCCGGTGAAAGCTGGGAGTGGGTGGTGGTGGCGGGATGGATGACCAGCGACTTTACATCCGCCACGTTGGCCAGCAGGGAGAAGATCTCCAGGCTGTCGATGAATTTGTGGGCCTCCTCCTGTCCGCCCTTGATCTCAAAGGTGAAGATGGACGCGCCGCCGTTGGGGAAATATTTCTCATACAGGGTGTGGTCCGGGTGGCCGGGCAGAGAGGGATGGTTGACTTTCTCCACCAGGGAGTGGGCCGCCAGGAACTCCACCACCTTTTTGGTGTTTTCGGCGTGGCGCTCCAGCCGCAGGGAGAGGGTCTCCACGCCCTGGAGGAGCAGGAAAGCATTGAAGGGTGAGATGGTCGCCCCGGTGTCCCGCAGAAGGATGGCCCGGATGTAGGTGACGAAGGCGGCGGGGCCGGCGGCGTCCGCGAAGCTGACCCCGTGGTAGCTGGGGTTGGGCTCGGCAATGGGGGCGTATTTGCCGGAGGTTTTCCAGTCAAATTTTCCGCTGTCTACGATGATGCCGCCCAAGGTGGTACCATGGCCGCCGATGAACTTGGTAGCGGAGTGAACCACAATGTCTGCGCCATGCTCAATAGGCCGGATGAGGTAGGGGGTGCCGAAGGTGTTGTCAATGACCAGGGGCAGGCCGT
>CANSSJ010000118.1 GCA_947649625.1 uncultured Bacillota bacterium
TCCATTGTCATCGACGCCATCAGCGCCGTGCTGGGGGAACGGACCAGCCGGGAGCTGATCCGGACCGGGGCGAAGTCGGCTCTGGTGAACGCGGTATTTACCGGCTCGCTGCCCCTGAAATGGCTGGAGGACAACGGATTCCCCCTGGATGGAGAGGAGCTGATGCTCCAGCGGGAGATTCAGGGGGACGGGCGCAACCTGTGCCGGGTAAACGGCCGCCCGCTGACGGTGGCCCAACTCCGGGAGCTGGGGCGGCAGTTACTCAACATCCATGGTCAGCACGACGGCCAGCAGCTGCTGGATCCGGACTGCCACCTGGGCTATCTGGACAGCTTCGGCAAAACGGCTCCTCTGCTGGAGGACTACCAGACTGCATACCGTTCCATGTCCGAGCTGCGGAAGCAGATCGCCGCTTTGGAGATGGACGAGGCGGAGCGTTCCCGCCGGGTGGATACCCTGGAATATCAGATCAGAGAGCTGGAACGGGCCGAGCTCAAGCCCGGCGAGGACGAGGAGCTGGATGCCCGCAAGACCCTTTTGCGCAGCTCCGGAAAGCTGATGGAGGCAATTCAGGAGGCCATGTTCGCCCTGTCCGGCGGGGAGGACAGCCGGGGAGCCTGTGACCTGATCGGCGAGGCGGAGGGGGCGATCCGCTCTGTTTCCAGGCTGGGACCCCAGCTGGAGGGGCTGGGGGAGAAGCTCACCGAGCTGCGCTGCGCCGCCAACGACGCGGCGGAGGTGCTGCGGGACTTCGCCGACGAGTTTGACTTCTCCCCGGAGGAGCTGGATCAGCTGGAGAGCCGGCTGGACGTCATCTACCGGTTGAAAAAGAAATACGGCCCCACCGTGGCCGACATGCTGGACTATCTGGAACGGAGCAGAGGGGAGCTGGAGCAGATCCAGGATGCGGACGACACCATCCAGCGGCTGGAAAAGGAGCTGGAGAAGGTCAAAAAAGAGGCTGTCAAACGGGGAGAGGCCCTGTCCAAGGCCCGGAAGAAGGCGGCGGACAGCCTCCAGAAGCGGGTGCAGGAGGAACTGCGCCAGCTGGACATGCCCAAGGTCCAGTTTGTCACCGAATTCTCACCCGGCTCCGGCCAGGACGGCATGGACGACACCGGCATGGATCAGATCCAGTTCCTTATGTCCGCCAACCTGGGCGAGGCGTTGAAGCCCATCCAGAAGGTGGCCTCCGGCGGTGAGTTGGCCCGGATCATGCTGGCCCTGAAAAACGTGCTGGCGGAGGATGACGGCATCGGCAGCCTGGTTTTTGACGAGGTGGACACCGGCGTATCCGGCCGGGCGGCCCAAAAGGTGGCCGAAAAGATGGCCGACGTGGCCCGCCGTAAGCAGGTGCTGTGCGTCACCCATCTGCCCCAGATCGCCGCTATGGCGGATACCCACTTCTCAGTGGAGAAGGGGGAGCGGAAGGGCCGCACCTTCACCAATGTGGAGCGGTTGGACCAAGGGGGCCGGGTGGAGGAGCTGGCCCGCCTCATCGGCGGAGCCGCCGTCACCGACGTTCTGCGCAAGAGCGCGGCGGAGCTGTTAGCTCAGGCGGAAGCCTATCACAAAAAGAAATAACGGAGGGATGATGATGTTTCGTGATATGCGCAGAAAAAAGCAGCTGCTGTCTCCGGAGGAAACGGCAGCTGTACTGAGGCGGGGGACGTCCGGGGTGCTGGCTCTGTCCGGGGACGACGGCTACCCCTATGCCGTCCCCATCAGTTATGTGTACGACGGAGAGAAGATCTACTTCCACTGCGCCAAAAGCGGCCACAAGCTGGACGCCATCCGGCGCAGTGACAAGGCCTCCTTCTGTGTCATTGACCAGGACCAGATCGTCCCCGAGGAGTATACTACTTACTTCCGCAGCGTCATAGTCTTTGGACGAATTCACATTTTGGAGGATGACGCCGGGAAACGGGCGGCCATTGAAAAGCTGGCCGTCAAGTACACTCCAGACGGCACGGAAGAAGACAGGGAAGCGGCCATCCAGCGGGATTGGACGCCGCTGTGTATGCTGGAGATGACCGTTGAACATGTGACGGGCAAGGAAGCCATTGAACTGGTTCGGGCCCGGCAATGACAAAACAGGGCGCGCAGCTAAGCTGCGCGCCCAAAATATTGACTGGATTACTGGGGGGGAATTGTCACAAAGTCATGCACCATGCCGTAGAGGATGAATGCCATAGCGAGGGGAACAATGACTTTGATGCAGAAGTTGAAGAATCCATACAGGCCGGAGCTCATCCTGTGGTTCTCCAGCTCCACCTCATCCCGGACCAGCTTGGGACCGACAAGCCAGCCGATCCAGAAGGACATGAGCAGCGCGCCCAGAGGCATGGCCACGCCCTCGGAGATAAAGTCCATAAAGTCCAGCCAGGTGCTGCCCAGAGGCCGACCCGTAGAGTTGAAGGGAATCCACAGGCCGTTGGAACCCAAGCCGTCGGCGGCCACCAGGGCGGCCTCGGCAAAGACCACCAGACAGACAATGGTGACCAGCTTCTTCCGGTTGGGGGTGCGGCCTTTCAGGGCGACCCGGTCGGACAGGAAGGTGACCAGCACCTCCAGCAGGGCAATGGCGGAGGTGATAGCAGCCAGGAGCACCAGCAGGTAGAAGATCACGCCGAACATGGGGCCGGCGGGACCCATGGCGTTAAACACGTCCTGGAGGGTGATGAACAGCAGCTTGGGACCAGCCTTGGCGGAATCGGCGCCGCCCAGGGCGAAGGCGGCGGGCAGGACGGCCATGCCGGCCATAATGGCCACCAGGGTGTCGGAAATGATGATAATCAGGGAGTTCTTCACCAAGCTCTCCTTCTTGCTCAGGTAGGAGCCGTAAGTGACGGTGATGCCCATGGCCAGGGACAGGGAGAAGAACATCTGACCGCCGGCGAGGGAGAGCACGCTCAGGAAGCTCTTGAAGTTGGTAAAGGGCTCAAAGTTGGGGGCGAACATGAAGGCCAGGCCCTCGCCGGCTCCGGGCAGAGTGACGGCGCGGACAATGACAATGACCAGCATGATGAACAGGGCGGGCATACCGATCTTGTTGAATTTCTCGATGCCGTCCTTGATGCCGCCCCGAATGATGAGGAAGCAGACAAAGATGAAGACAAAGGTGAAGGCGATGGAGCCAAACTGGTTGGTGAGCATGGCGCCGAAGGTGTCGCCGCCGGACATGCCCGCCATGGCCGCCACGCCGAAGGCCATGTCCGCCAGATTCAGGGACATGTACTCGATGCAGTAGGCGCCCAGCACGGTGTAGAAACTGAGAATCAGGAAGGGGGAGAGCATGGCCAGGAAGCCCAGGAAGGTACCCATCCCCTTGTCCACCTGCTGATAGCTCACCAGCACGCTGCGGCCTGCCCTGCGGCCGATGGCCAGCTCGCACAGCATGATGGGAAAGCCCACCAGGACGGCCAGAATCAGGTAGATGATCAGAAAAGCAAAGCCGCCGCTGACTCCCATCTTGTAGGGGAATCCCCAGATGTTGCCCAGACCCACGGCTGAACCCACGGCAGCCAGCAAAAAGCCTAAATTGCTGCCCCATTGTCCTCTGTGATGTTGTTCCATAATTTCCTCCTGTTTACAATTTATTCACACTGAAATGTCAGTTAAACGACATTTTACCAGAAATATCCGGCCCAGTCAACGGTGAAAATGATAAAAACAGCATAAAAAAGCGGGGAATTGTCAGGAAAACGCCATTTATATGGTGGAGAGAGGGGTTGGCATTGCATTTTTTCCAGAGATTAGTATAATAGGATTTGTAAAAATTATGCTTTTTTCCGGAGAAGGGGAGAAATTTGTATGGATTACGCAAAAGAAAGCCTGCGCCTGCATGGCGAGTGGAAGGGAAAAATTGAGGTGGTCGCCACCGTACCCGCCAACGACCGGGAGTCCCTGTCGCTGGCCTACACCCCCGGGGTGGCACAGCCCTGCCTGGCGATCCAGGAGGACCCGGTCAAGAGCTACGAGCTCACCCGGCGGCACAACCTGGTGGCCGTCATCACTGACGGCTCCGCCGTCCTGGGCTTAGGGGACATCGGCCCCGAGGCCGGTATGCCGGTGATGGAAGGGAAATGCGTGCTGTTCAAGACCTTCGGCGGGGTGGACGCCTTCCCTCTGTGCGTGAAAACCAAGGATGTGGATGAGTTTGTCCAGACGGTGTACAACATCTCCGGCTCCTTCGGCGGCATCAACCTGG
>CANSSJ010000119.1 GCA_947649625.1 uncultured Bacillota bacterium
TGCAGGTGTAGTTCAATGGCAGAATGTCAGCTTCCCAAGCTGAACACGAGGGTTCGATTCCCTTCACCTGCTCCATGCGAAAACCCGCCGAAAGCCTTGCGTTTCAAGGACCTACGGCGGGTTCTTACAATGCACAGGCCCCCGGCAAATAAGCGCCGGGGGCCTGTTTCAATCTTCGATGTTGACCAGTATGTTGTCCGTCCCGTGTTCCTCGAACTCTGCGATGTAGGCGTCGATGCGGCTGGTGAGCTCGGCGTAGTTGTGCTCGTCGATGGGGGCGTCGTCCATGTCCCGGCGGGCCAGGTCCTCGGCCAGGATCTCGAAAAACACATTGTTCTCGTACTCCACGATGGCCTCGTGGATGCCCCCCTCCACAAAGGCCTGAGAGGGGACGATTTCTCCCTGGTACAGCTCCGCCATCTGAGGCATGCCCTCCAGGGCGGCCCGGCCGAAGAGCAGACTCTCCACCTGGTCGTAGTCGGCGAAGCGGTCATCGCCCCGGGTGGAGTTCAGGATCCAGTTGCCGATATACACCAGGTCCAGCAGCCGGCGAAACTGCTTTCTGCTCAATTCCAGATTCATGGAAGGACCTCCTCTCCGGGCGGAAGATGACGATACACTCCCATCCGGAGGGAGGACGGGAGCATACAGTCTACAGCTATTATAGCGCCCAAATAAAATTTGTCAAATGGAGAAACACGGCAAAATGCCTTGTTTTTTCAGGCAAAATGACATACTGTGAAAGAGATACTTTACAGCCGCCCCCAAACTGTGTATAATACCTCAGGCTGACGGGCCAGGAGCCCGCCGGACCCCAGAATTTCACAGCGATTGGAGGCCCCCTATGGACAAGGAAGTAGTAATCTCCATCAAGGGGATGCAGAAATATGAAGGCGCGCTCCCCGATGTGGTGGAGCTTGTCACCGCCGGCCGGCTGGCCCGGGACGGGGAGAGCTACACCCTGTCCTACCAGGAGAGCGAGCTCACCGGGCTGGAGGGTACCCTGACCACCATCCAGGTGGACAGGGAACAGGTCACCCTTCTGCGGGTGGGGGAGTTCAACTCCCAGATGGTGTTTCAGGAGGGGCGCCGGCATCTGTCCATGTACAATACACCCTATGGCGCCATGGCCATCGGCGTGCATACCCGCCACCTGCTGGCCGAGCTGAATGACCAGGGGGGCGACATCGAGGTGGATTACTCCATCGAGGTGGACCACGCCCTGGCCGGCCGCAGCATCTTCCGCATCAACGTGAAGGAGGCGGAAGGAGGTTTGGGCAGCCTGAAACAATGATTTGAGGTGGAACGAATGACAAACATGATCCAGGCCGCCAGGGACCAGGCGGCCTGGCTGACCCAGGCGGCCTATGAGAAGGCCGCCGCCGCGGGGGTTCTGCCCGCCGGCGCTGAGGTAAAGGCCGCCATTGAGATCCCCAAGGACACCTCCCACGGGGACTACGCCTCCTCCTTTGCCATGGCGGGGGCTAGGGCGCTGCGCATGGCCCCCCGGGCCGTCGCTCAGGCCATCGTGGACCACCTGGAGCTGGAGGGCAGCTGCTTCCAAAAGGTGGAGATCGCCGGCCCCGGTTTCCTCAACTTTACCCTGGGCCCCAGGTGGTACGGGGAGGTCCTGTCCGCCATTGAGTCCGAGGGAGCCGGGTACGGTTCCGGCCCCGAGGGCGCGGGCAAAAAGGTGATGGTGGAGTTTGTCTCCGCCAACCCCACCGGCCCCATGAACCTGGACGGCGCCCGGGCCCTGGTGCTGGGAGATGTCCTGGCCAATGTGCTCTCCCGGGACGGCTGGAGCGTACACAGGGAGCTCTGTGCCGGCGGCCGCGGCCGACCCGCGGCGCGGGGCTTTGACCTGGTTGTCGCCATCCGGGAGGCCGGTCGCCCCGAAGGGCTCCCGGCCGCCTTGGAGGGCGCGCCCCAACTGGCCGTCGTACCGGTACGACCGGTCCGCCTCCTCCGGGACGGCAAGCCGGCGGGCATGTCCAAGCGGACGGGCAAGGCTATCACCCTCCACGACCTGCTGGACGGGATCAGCGTGGACGCCGCCCGGTACTATTTCAACAACCGCGCCCCCTCCAGCCCCCTGGACTTCGATCTGGACCTGGCCGTCCGTCAGGACGGCGAGAACCCGGTGTACTATGTCCAGTACGCCCACGCCCGCATCTGCTCCCTGATTGCCCGGATGGACTGGGAGGGCTGGGGAGTGCCCGACGCGGAGCAGGTAAAGCCGGAGCTGCTGAATACCCCGGAGGAAAAGGTGCTGATCAAGTCCCTGGCCCAGTACCCCGAGGAAATTCATCTCGCCGCTCAATACTACGACCCCAGCCGGATCAACCGCTATCTCACCGCCCTGGCCGGCGACTTCCACCGCTTCTACAACGCCTGCCATATTCGAGGCGGCGAGATGCACCAGACCTACGCCCGCCTCAAGCTGGCCGACACGGTGCGGTCTGTTCTGGCCAATGGACTGAACCTGCTGGGCGTCACCGCCCCGGAGAAGATGTAAATGAAGTTGAATTTGACCGCTCTGGAACAGACCTTAAAGACCCGCGCCCCCGGCCTGATGGACTCCCGCCGCTCCTACGCGGTGCTGGTGCCCCTGGTGGAGCGGGAAGGGGAGCTGTGGCTGCTCTACGAGGTCCGGGCCAGGACCCTGCGCCGCCAGCCGGGGGAGGTCTGCTTCCCCGGGGGACGGATGGAAGAGGGCGAGACTCCAGAGGAGTGCGCCCTCCGGGAGACCTGGGAGGAGCTGGCTATCCCCTCCGGCTGTGTAAAGCTGCTGGGCCGGCTGGACTTCATCGCCCACCGGGCCAACTTCATCATGTGGCCCATCCTGGGCGTGGTGGACAGCGGGGCGCTGGACCGGATGGTCCCCAGCCCCGCCGAGGTGGACGAGGTGTTTTTCGTCCCCCTGTCCCACCTGCTGGAGACCGAACCCATCGGATATGAGTACGAGCTGATCCCCACCCCGGCGGTCAACTTCCCCTATGAGGTTATCGGCATCCCCCGGGACTACCAGTGGCAGCACGGGAGGGAGAACGTCCCCGTCTACCCCTGGCAGGGGCGGGCCATCTGGGGCCTGACCGGGCGGATCACCCGAAATCTGATACAGATATGCAAGGCCCCCAGCTGAGCCGGGGGCCTTGCGTTATGCTTCTGTTCCTTCGGCGGCCGCCTTTTCCTTGAGGGCCTTAATGGCGTAATCCAGAGCGGGGATGGATTTGGCGGTGCAGTACTGCTTCATGTCCTGAAGCTGGCGGATGGCTTCCTTGGTGGTCATATCCTTCAGACGCATGGCGGTCACACTCCTTTACACTGTTATTTTACCACAGAACAGGGCGGGAGTGCAAGAGGTTTATTGGTGATTTTTCCTCATTTCTTCCGGACTGCGGCAGCAGGTGAGAGCCAGTAGCAGGACGGCCAGGGTCAGCGCCCGCCGCAGGGGGCTGGACGTCCAGATGAGACAGAGAATTGACCTGACCAGCATGTACAGGCAGCTTGCCCAGAGGAGGATAACAGCGGACCCCATGTCAGTACTCCTTCCCCGCCGCCACCCGGCAGGAGATGAGGTAGGAGCTACCCAGCCCAACCAGCCCCGCCGCCGGCAGCAGGGCGGCCCCGGCGACGATAGAGGCGGGGGACAGGCTGTTCAGGCTGTTCAGAGCGGACAGGTCCAGGATGCCTGCCTTGGCCAGCAGTACAAAAGCGATGGTAGGGATGAAAATAATGGCGTACAGATAGGGCCGGGCCCGCTCCGCCCCCAGCTTGTAGCTCAGGGGGAGGATCACGGCGGGCACCAGCAGGCCGATGGTGGTGGAGACCTCCAGCGTGAGAATCATCTCCACCGGGTCCGCCTCACGGGCCAGAGTCAGAATGGCGGTGGTTGCCAGCCCTATGGCTGTGGTAGCCAGGGTCAGGATCAGCACAAAGAGATACCGGGCCCCCACCACCTTGTGCCGGCCCAGGGGGAGGGACATGGCGTACCGGTCCCACTTGGCCTGTTCGTCATAGGCGAAGGCGGAGATGGGCAGCACCATGAGCATCACCTGGATAAAGGTGATAATAAAGCCGTAGTTCAAAATATCCAGCCAGGCCATCACGGCGTAGAGAGCCATAATGAGCAGGTAGGATTTTAAAGCCTTGCGCATCACAAGAAAGTCCTTGGTAATCAATCCGGTCATTTTGCTTCTCCTT
>CANSSJ010000120.1 GCA_947649625.1 uncultured Bacillota bacterium
GCGGTGGAGCTGTACCGCAAGGCGGCTGAGCGGGGCCACGCCCGCTCCCAGTGCAACCTGGGCTACTGCTATTATCAGGGCATCGGCGTGGAGGAGGACAACGACCAGGCCTTCCAGTGGTTCGAGAAGTCGGCCGCTCAGGGCTATCCCCGGGCCCTGTACCTGCTGGGCGAATGCTATGAAAATGGCTACGGCGTGGCGGAGAACATCCAGAAGGCGGTGGAGCTGTACCGCCGGGCCCATGAGGACGGGAGCGCCGGCGGCACCTGTTCCCTGGGGTTGTGCTACGAGCTGGGCTCCGGCGTGGAGATGGACAAGGCCAAAGCGGTGGAGCTGTACCGACAGGCGGCGGAGCGGGGACTGTCCCGGGCCCAGTGCAACCTGGGCTACTGCTGTTACGAGGGCATCGGCACCCCAAAAGATGACGACCAGGCCTTCTACTGGTTCACTAAGGCGGCCGAACAGGGCAATTCCCGGGGCCAGTGTATGCTGGGTCTGTGCTACGAGATGGGCCGGGGTGTGATGGAGGACAAACGGAAAGCCACCGAGTACTACCGTCAGGCCGCCGACAACGGCAATGTCACCGCCATGTGCAACTTGGGTTACTGCTACTACACCGGTATTGGTGTGGAAGAGGACGAGGCGGAGGCGGTCGTCTGGTTCCGGAAAGCCGCCGACCGGGGCCAGCCCCGGGCGCTGTTCCTGCTGGGCGAGTGCTATGAGGAGGGCAACGGCGTTCAGGCCGACCTGCAGAAGGCGCTGGAGTACTACCAGAAGGCGGCCGACAAGGGCTACAAGAGCGCCCAGGAGGCCCTCGCGCGGCTGAACGGCCAGCCCACCGGCGCCTATGCCTATGTTCCACCCAAGCCGGCTGGTCCCACCCCCACCCCCGCGCCCGCACCAGTCCCCCAGCCTCCCAAGGCCAAGGAAAAGCCCAAGAAGGGCGGACTATTTGGATTCTTCAAAAAGTGATGCGCAAAAAGGAGAGGCTCCCCGCCCGGGGAGCCTCTTCAGCTTGTCAAAGGACTTTCGTTTCCCTGAACAAGGGGATTTTATGGGCCTTTTTCCATTTTACCCTTGCAATTTCGGAAGGACCATATTATAATGCGATGTAGAAGGGTACCCTTCTTTCCTTTGCAGTGCAAAGGAAAGAAGGGTACCCTTCTTTCCTTTGCAGTGCAAAGGAAAAGGGGCCTCGAAACAGAAAGAGAGGTACAAAACCATGAGAAGACTGAAAAAAGCGTTTTCCCTGACCCTGGCACTGGCACTTTCCCTGGCGCTGGCCGTCCCCGCAATGGCAGCGGGAGAAGTCGGTTCCACCACCATTCAGGATGAGACCGGATTCAGCTATACCTTATCCAAGCCGGTCGTGGGCACCCGCGTCATAGACGGCCTGGGTCTTTTCTATCAAGTCCCGGAAGGCACCATCATCACGCCTGTGCTGCCCGAAGGAACAATAAAAGAGGTAGAAGAGTATGGAAAGGTTTCCTACAAGCTGGCCGACGATGCGGAAGGCCGCAGGCAGGTCGCCAGATTTGACGAATATGCCGATGATTATCTTGACGGGTACTATGATTTCGTTATCACATATGTTGTAGGGGAATTCGTGGATGGCAGCGCAATATACGGACCGGAATATGAAGGAACATGGGACTCGATGGCCGCGGGATATCTGGAGGGCGTGAATTACGATGGTGACCCCATCCAGCCGCTTTCCAAGGGATTATATTATTTACTCCGCCAAATCGACTGCAGCGGCGTCAGTGTCGATCCCAACAAAAGCGAAAGTACCGGCGGCGGTTTCAATGGAAGCACTATCAGCGGTTTCCACGGCGTAAACAGTGAGGTCAAATTTGAGGTCGTACCGGATAACGGGAGCGCCACGCCCGACCAGCCCACTGAATCCAGTCAGCCTGAACAGCCGACCACTCCCACCCAACCGGAGCAGCCCAGCACCCCGACCACACCCAGCACCCCGACCACACCCAGCACCCCCGACGCTCCGGGTACATACACCGTGAAAAAGGGCGACACCTGGAGCTCCATCTGCACCAACTTTTACGGCACCAACGCTCAGCGGTACGCCCTCCAGAAAGCCAACAAGGGGGTCACTCTGAAAGAGGGGGCGGTCATCACCCTGCCCGAGAAGCTGGGCAAGGACACCCTGATCCCCGTCCCTGTCGCGGCTGCTGGTGAGAAGCTGTACACCGTGAAGGCGGGCGACACGCTGGGCAGGATCGCCGCCAGCCAGTACGGCAAGGCCAGCGAATACAAGGCCATTTTCCAGCGCAATACCGACCGGCTGAAAGACGCCAACACCATCTATGAGGGTCAGGTCATCGTCCTGCCCGCCAGAAAGTAAAACGTATTTGACGCGCTGAAAGAGGCTCCCCGCCCGGGGAGCCTCTTTCAAACTACTTTGACAATGTTTCAATGGCGGCGGCGGCGGCCATCTGTTCCGCCTCCTTCTTGCTGCGGCCCGAGCCGGAACCGATCCCCTGTCCGTTGAGGGTGACCTCCACAAAGAAGCGCTTGTTGTGGTCGGGACCCTCCTCACCGGTCAGGCGGTACTGGAGGACCTGGCCGCTCTCCCGCTGGACCAGCTCCTGGAGGGAGGTCTTGTGGTCCCGGGGCTTGGCAAGGCCGGCCACCTCCCGGCTGAGGATATACTTCTGGATGAACTTCCGGGCCGAGCCGATGCCGCCGTCCAGGTAGATGGCGGCCAGCAGGGCCTCCACCGCGTCGGCCTGGATGGAGGGCCGCTCCCGGCCTCCGGCGGCGCTCTCCCCCTTGCCCAGCCGGAGGTACGTCCCCAGGCTCAGCTCCCGGGCCACTTCCACAAGGCTCTCCTCACACACAAGGGCCGCCCGGGTACGGGTCAGATCCCCCTCGGGCAGGTCGGGGTGGTTGCGGTACAGATGGTCGGCCACGACCATGCCCAGGATGGAATCCCCCAGAAATTCCAGCCGCTCGTTGCTGTGCAGCTTGCCCCGGCTCTCATTGGCCCGGGAGCTGTGAGTGAGGGCGTTGTCCAGCAGAGAGGGGTCCTGAAAGGTGTAGCCCAGCTTTTCTTCCAATGTCGTCATGGTAAACTCCTTGGAGCCCGCTCTGTCTCCGGGCGGGTTCTTAAATAGTGGAACTCCGCCAGCAGGCGGAGTTCCGGTGATGTTTTGGTTTGAGGTCAGTCGATCTTATTCTGGAGGAAGCGTACAAGGTCGCCCACAGTGGAGATGGAAGAGGCCTCTTCCTCACCCAGCTCCTCGATGCCGAATTCCTCCTCCAGAGCCATGGACAGGTCCACGATGTCCACAGAGTCGGCGTTCAGGTCGTCAGTAAAAGAGGTTTCCATGGTAATGGTATCGGCGTCCACATTGAATTGCTCGGCGATCAGGGCAGCCAGCTTTTCAAAGATCATAATGAGTCGCTCCTTTTAATTTTATGCCTGTGCATACTGCTGTCCCTATGATAGGCAAATTTCCCGGAGCTGTCAATAGGGTTTTTCCATTTTCTTCACTTTGCAGAGGGTTTTCTTTCCACCTGCCAGCGGCTCAAATCCCGGAGCGCCTGGGGCGCAAGGATCAGCAGTGCCGCCAGATTGGGCAGGGCCATCAGTGCGCTGCACAGGTCCACCAGCAGCCAGAGGCTGTTCCCCTCCCACAAGGCCCCGGCCAGGGCGCACAGGAGGAAAACGGCCCGGTAGGCGGGCAGCAGCCGGCCGCCGGACAGGAACTCCAGGGCCTGCTGGCCGTAGTAACTCCACCCCAGGATGGAGGAGAAGGCGAAGAGCAGCAGGGACAGGGCGACCACTCCCTCGCCGGCCCGGCCCAGGACGGAGCCGAAGGCGGCGGCGGTGAGGGGGGCCCCCGTCAGCCCGCCGGGGGAGAGGGGGAGGCCGCTGACCAGGATAGCCAGGGCGGTGACGGTGCACACCAGCACCGTGGACACGAAGACCTCGAAGATGCCCCACATCCCCTGACGAACGGGGCAGTCGGTGCGGGCGGCCCCGTGGGCCATGGCGGAGGTGCCCAGCCCCGCCTCGTTGGTGAACACCCC
>CANSSJ010000121.1 GCA_947649625.1 uncultured Bacillota bacterium
TGATGGGTCAGCTGGCCGACTCGGTGGAGCGGGCCCAGGCCAAGGGAGCCACCAATATCCTGGCCTTTGACGCCACAAGGGCATTTATCATCAACGTCCCCCACGGGCGGGTGATCACCACCATGTCCCAGGAGGAGATGGAAGAGAACATCTTTACCAACATTGACGGCGCTGTACTGCTGAAATAAGGCAAAAGCAGGACCTTTTTGGATGCTTTGGTCCCCTGCCCGACTGACAGGGGGCCGGCAGCGCCACAGAAAGGAAGTTTTGATTCATGACAGGTGCAATGTATGCCGCCATCGGCGGCCTGAAATCCCACATGACCAAGCTGAACGTCATCGGCAACAACGTGGCCAACGTGAACACTCACGGCTACAAGGCCCAGCGCATGACCTTCAAGGAGTCTATGTACACCACCAGCCGTTCCGGCTCCAACGGCGGCGTGACCATGGGCGGCAACAACCCTTCCCAGACCGGTTACGGCTGCTCGGTGGGCTCCATCGACCTGAACATGTCCCCGTCCACCTTCGCACCTACCGGCGTGGGCCTGGATTGTATGCTGGACGGCGAGGGCTTCTTCATGGTGGGCAACAAGATCGAGTATGATATCGAGGAGGAAGGGACTCCGGGCGAGGCCGATTACAAGCGGACAGTGACGGGCAGCGGCATCACCAGCGCCGACCAGCTGACCCAGCCCGACCTGACCCGGGTGGGCGACTTCTGGGTGGACGCCGACGGCTATGTCTGCAACCGTGACAACAAGGTGCTTTACGGCTTTGCCCGGGTGCAGAACCCCAACTATAGGCCTGGCGCCTCCAAAAAGGAGATCGCGGAACAGAAAGCCTTGGGTATAGACATTGAGAGCAAAACCATCATCAGCACCGAGCTGGTCCCCCTGCGGGTCCCTCTGTCTGCGGCTGCGCCGACTAAAGACAATGGGGGCATTGTAGAAGTAACAGATGCAGATGGAAATAAGAGCGACAAGAGCCTGTGGAAAGAAGGCGATCCGGTCTATCCCTATCTGAGCGCCGCTGGTGAAAACAGATATCCTTCCTATAAGGAAACGGCCTCGCCGGTGGATGAAGATAAAGCAGATTCAAAGGCGGCGCCCGGCGTGACCCAGATCCCCGTGGCCCAGAACACCAACGTGAACCGGGTCTCCGACGAGATGCCCGTCCAGCTGCGGAACATGAAGGTGGGCACCGACGGCTCGGTCACCGGCACTACCGTGGACGGCCAGACCGTGGTGGTGGGCTATGTGGCCATCGCCACCGCCGACAGCCCCGACGGCGTGACCCACACCGACGGCCCCTACTACAAGTGCATGGGCGGCGCGGGCAACCTGCGGGTCTCCGCCCTGGTGGACCTGCCCACCTCCTATCTGGGCAACCAGGTGGCCCCCACCAAGGAGGGCGACCCCGAACCTGACGCCGCGGACGCCATCCTGCGGGAGAAGACCACCAAGGTCCGCAACGGCGGCCTGGAGGCCTCCAGCACCGACGTGGCCAACGAGTTCGCCGAGATGATCACCACCCAGCGCGGCTATCAGGCCAACACCCGTATCGTCACCGTCACCGACTCCATGCTGGAGGAACTGGTGAACATGAAGCGGTAAGTTAAACCGGTTTGTTGAGGCAAACGCCCAGAGCCCCCTTCGCAAAGGGGGCTCCCGGCGCGAGCCGGGTGGGGGTTTTCTCCAAAACGTAAAATACCCGAAGAAAACCCTCCGCCACCGCCTTCGGCGGCGGTCCCCCTCCCTTTGCGAAGGGAGGCCTACGAGAGGCTTGAAAGATGAAAGGAAGGTTTATCTATGATCCAGTTGACGAAGAGAAACGGTGAGCGGTTCCTGGTCAACCACCACCAGATCGAGAGCATTGAAATGATCCCCGAGTCTAAGATCGTGATGATGAACCGGGATTATTTCATCGTGCGGGAGTCCCCCGACCAGATCATCCGGAAGATCGCCGAGTACACCGCCAAGGTGCACGATGTGCACCGCGCCCTGACCATCGAGGACCGGCGCTGAGGAACAGGGGCTTGTTTGACAGGCGTTGAGCTATGCCTGTGGCGCGCTGTATGGGAACAACGCCTATCAAATGGGCCTTGAACAGAGAAAAAATACTCCCACGGGAAGAGGATGAAAAGCAATGAATATTACCTATATCATTGGTATTGTGGCCGCTTTCGCGGTCATGATCATCGGTATGATGCAGGGCGACCCCAGCGGCGCCTTCCTCAGCGTGAAGCAGCTGAAAAACTTTGTGGACCCGGCTTCCGTGTTCATCACCATCGGCTGTACCTTCGCGGTGCTGATCGCCAGCTTTCCCATCCCCACGCTGACCTCCATCCCCAAGCACTTCAAGGTGCTGATGAACACCAAGAAGTACGACCCGCTGTCTGTCATTGACAAGCTGGTGGAGCTGGCCCAGGTGGCCCGTAAAAACGGCCTGCTGGCCCTGGAGGAGATGGGCAATCAGGAGAGCGACCCCTTCTTCAAGCAGTGCATCATGCTGGTGGTGGACAACAACGACGCCGACCAGGCCCGTGAGATCATGATGAACGACATCGAGCAGGCCTCCGCCCGGCATGAGTCGGCCGCGGGCATGTACGACAAGGCCTCCTCTGTGGCCCCCGCCTTCGGCATGGTGGGTACGCTGGTGGGCCTGATCAACATGTTGAAGGGCATGAACATCGAGGAGGGCGGCGCCAGCTCCATCGGTACCGCCATGGGCACCGCCCTGATCACCACCCTCTATGGCTGCGTGCTGGCCCATATGATCTTTGGCCCCATCGCCACCCAGCTGCGCCAGCGGGACGAGGAGGAGATGCTCTGCAAGCTCATCATCGTGGAGGGCATCATGTCCATCCAGTCGGGCGCCAACCCCAAGTTCCTGCGTGAGAAGCTGCTTACCTTCTTGGGCCAGAAGCAGCGCGGTGAAGGCGGCGGCAAGAAGGGTAAAGGGGAGTAAGAACTCCCGCCACATATGAACTGAGGTGAACCAGCTGTGGCAAGCATAAAAAAGAAAAGTTCCGGCGGCGGCGGAGCCAACTGGATGGATACCTATGGCGACATGGTGACTTTGCTGCTGTGCTTCTTCGTGCTGCTGTACTCCATCTCCTCCATCGACCAGGAGAAATGGATGATCGTGGTGCGCAGCTTTAACAAGAGCGCCATCGTAAGCGACCCCACTCAGCCCCCGGGCCCTACGCCCAGCAGCAAGAGCGATGGGGGCGGCAGCGGATTTCCCGCTCTGGATGAGGTGGAGCAGGACCTGAACGAGCTGTATGAGTTTCTGGCCGCCTACGCCGCCGCCAATCAGGAGGCGGGAGAGATCCTGGTCAGCAAGGGAGACGGCTTTGTGTTCATCTCCTTCGCCGACGCGGTCTTCTTTGACGGCGACAGCACCGTTCTGCGAGCGGACGGCAAGGCCATGCTGGACGGCATTATGCCCGCTTTGAATGAGTGTGCCCCCTCCATCGACCAGCTGAAGGTGCTGGGCCACACCGCCCAGGTGAAGAAGGATGAACCTAACCCGGCGCCGGGCGACCGGCAGATTGCCGGTGGGCGGGCCGCCGCCGTGGCGGCCTATATCCAGGACGGCACGATCAACAACCTGGACCCGGCGCGGATCGTGGACGAGGGGCATGGCCAGTGGTACAATGTGGCCCCCCACGACGGCACGGAGCCCAACCGGGTGAAGAACCGCCGGGTGGAGCTGATGATCACCGGCCTGGACCTGGATAACGGGCTGGGCGACAGCATCACCCAGTACCAGACTGTATATCATACGACCCAGGAGCTCAAGACGACGGGCTGATCCTGTCCCCGGCAGGAGCCAAGGAATCAGAAGAATGAGGGAACAATATGGCTGAAGTCTTATCACAAAGTCAGATAGACGCCCTGCTGAACGCGGCCAGAAGCGGAGAACTGGACGT
>CANSSJ010000122.1 GCA_947649625.1 uncultured Bacillota bacterium
GGCGATTTTTATAAAAAATCGCCGGAGCAAAGCGGACTTTGCTCCGACGTGGTGCGCGAGGCGGGAGTCGAACCAACCGCATAAAGCCCAGCGTATATTAAGCTACACCATTTCTTCACAAACTGTATGATAATTGATATTTTATCATGTTATTTTATCCCTGTCAAGTGTGGGATGTGTTCCCTTGTAAAGGGAAAAATTTAGGGAAAACTTTTTGCCAAATACAGCGCATAGCAGGGATCATTTAAATGGGCGGACTATTCTCTGATACATCCCCAGCTTGCAGAAAACCGTTTGCCTTTGCGGTCTCGTAAGTAATACCGCCCCGCTTGTGGTCCGACTTGGCCATGCTGAGATAGTTGGAGCAGACCACGCCGTGGGCCGTCCAGGGTAGGCCCACCATGGCGGTGAGCCAGGGCAGGGCTCCAGCGTAGTCAGCGTGGATACAGTAACCAGCCAGCAGCAACCCACCCACTGTCACCACCCAAAGCAGCGCCCGGATGTCAGCAATCATCTGCTTTGAGTAGTCAGCTTGCCTCTTGCGCTTCCTGCGCTTCCGGGGGCGCTGTTCCCATGTCTCGCTGCTCATGCCAGGCCGAGCTTGGTAGCGAAAGCATAGAGCACCTGAGCGCACTGCTCTCGGGTCAGAAGATCCTCCCACATATAGTTGGGCTGGCCGTCCGGGCCAGGACCACCGCCAGCGAAAATGCCGTTGTCCACGGCGAACTGCCGGGCCTTCTGGCTCCAGCCGCTACAGTCATTGTCCCGCAACTCCTGGCGGTACTGCTGCATGGCGGTCATGAACATCTTATTGAACTTATCCTGATCCATATCGTCATCCTCCTTGTCGGCCGCTCCGTTGTAGGCCCGGGCGTCCACCACCCAGTAGTAGGCCGCCTCGTTTCGGAACGTGTTGATGTCGCCGTTTACCCGGCGGTCCCTGGTGCTGGCCGGATCGTTAATCCGGATTTTGCCGTCCGCCCACCAGACCACGATGAAATGCCCGCCACTGGTCCAGTTCCCCTTTTTCATCAGGGCAATGAGGTAATATCCCTGCTTCAGATATTCCAGAGCTTGGTCATGGACCTTGCTCTTGGGGTTGTGGTAGGCGTTGGTCCAACTCAGCTGCCAGCACTTGATTCCAAAGGCGGCAAACTGGGGAGCAAAGTAACCGTAGTAGGTTCCAGCGTTCAGCGCCTTGTAGCCGTGGGCCACGCTCCAGGCGCAGGCGTCCACGGGGGTAAAAGTCTGGCCGGTCAGGGTCTCAATGAGCATGGCGGCCGCAGTAGGGCCGCATCCGGAGCCGCCGATGGTGGCCGTTTCCCCCTTCACCCGGTAGGGCAGAGCCTTCCAACGCTTGTCCGTCTGGAGGTAGCTGACCGGCCGCTTATTCATGATTCTGCCCGGGCAGACGGGCCAGCGCCTCCTGCGTCACTGCCTCACCCAGATCGTCAGCTATAGCGGATACAATTTCCTTGGTCTGCACCTGGGCCTTCTTCGTCTCCGTGTTGATCTCCCAGACGGAGCCTTCGATCATGTTGAGCACCGCCTCGGTGATCTCCACACCCAGCAGCCGAAGCTGCTCCATTACAAATTTCCGGCGCTTCTCTCCGTCGGGGTCGGTATCATGGTACAACTGCTCCGCCGCCCGAGTGAACGACACCACCAACTGGTGGATGCGCTCCTGGGTGTCCTTTGTGATCCGGGTCTCAAACCAGACCTTTGCTTTGGGAACCAGGTAGGCCAGCAGGCCCACCATGAGAGCAGCCAGCAGATTGCCGACGATTTCATAGATGTTTTCCATCTGTTTTTCCTCCTCGTTTATGTTTCCTTATTCGATTGTGTATGGGTGTGAGCCGAATCCTGCTGTCTCTATCATTTTTTCGGGATTGTCCCCGCTTTCCCCTTTCAGCCGCTTTCCCAGCTTCATAGGAAATAAAACAGAAAACAATCACCAAACTGACCAGCCACATGGCGCATGCGGCCTTTTCCAGTGTGGTCATGCGGTCGCCGCCTTTTCCAGGTCCTCGATACGGTGGTTGGCCACCTTGATCTTTTCCTCCTGGAGCTCGGTGCGCTCCTCCAGCTTATACACTCGGTCAATGACCTGGTTGTGGACCTCCACCTTTTTCTCCAGCTGCTCCAGGCGATACTGGGTCAGCTTGGAGGATACCAAGATACCCCCGAAGGCACCAGCCCCGGAGCCCAGCAGGCCAATCAGAGCAACGATCACCGTGTCGCTCATGGTCAGGCCTCCTCCCCGGTGTCCAAGTTGGACACCGCCTCCCAGTTGACCGGGTAGTCGGTGGGGGAATAGGCGTTGTTGTCCGCTTGGGAGCGCCAGACCTGACCCTCCCAGACGCAGCACTCGCCCTTCTGATACAGCCCCCGGGCGCCCTGGGGAGCGGCATAGGGCTTTGCCTTGGCCGGGTCGGTGGTGTGGCAGACGTCCCAGAGGGAGACCGCCTTGTCCGGGCTCCAGTCGCCCTGCCCGGTGGCGTTGTGCTGCTGCCACAGCTTGTAGACCTGCCCCTGCCATCTGTAGGGCGTGCCCACAGGCACGTCAGAAAAGTCCCGCTGCCGCCAGGTGGGGATCTTCTCCTCCTGCTCAATCAGGGCGGTGCCGTCTGCCTCGCCGGCCACAGCCAACGCCGCCAGCGCCTGGGCGTCCTGGGCGCCCTTGCTCCTCATGGCCTCCTGAGCCAGTGTGATGATCTCAGCCATTGCTCTCCACTCCTTCCTGATACGCGGCCTCCAGCTTCTCCTCCACCTGGGCGGCGGTACCGGCGGCCTCCAGCGCCTGGATGGTCTCAGCCTGGGTCTGGATGGTACGCTCCTGCTCCTGGATGGTGGCTACCTGACTGGCCACGTCGGCGGTCAGCTCATCCACCTGGGCCTGGAAGCCGGCCACATCCCCCAGGAACTGCTCCGCCACCTTTACCGTCACGGTGTAGCTCCGGGTGTTGGAACTGTAGGAGATGTCTTCCACCGTGAAGCCGTAGCCAGTGGGCAGGATACAGCTCCCCTCAATAACCGGCTGGGCCCAGTTGATGGCCTCAATCTCCTCCAGACTGGCCCGCTCCCGCTCAAACACGGCCTGATACTGGCCGTTAGAGCCGCCCCGCAGCACCATGGCGCAGGGCACCCCACAGATATGGGCCTCGATTTCGTATAAACTCATATTCATTTCCCCTTTCTACTCTTGTGTGTATTTGGCGCCGTGTTGCACGAGGACGTACAACTAAGGAATGGCATCAGGCCCAGCGGCCGCACCTTGCCGGCCTTCCGGTAGCCCCGGCGGGCGGCCTCCTGTGTCATAGCCGCTTTTGCCTCTCTGGCCCTCTCCGCGGCCTCCTGGTCCTCCTCAGAGCAGAGGGGAACCACCTCCACCAGACACCCCTCTCCGTCCACCACAGGGCTCAGGAGAGGGTAATAGCGCCTGATTTTCTGGGCCAGGGCTCCCCGGGACGGTATCTCCCACCAAGCCTCCGGGTCGTCCACGTCGGAGGAAACCGCAGGCCGCTCCACAGGGGTAAGAACGCCGTCCGGGCCCAGGGTATGCCGGCCTGTCCAGATACGGTCCAGGACGCCCATGGTGGCCTTATGGATTAGCACAGCCGGTCACCAGCCTTTGCAGCTTCACATAGGTCTCCGGGTCCAGCCGGGCCCCGATGCTGCCATCCTTGGGGGCGGGGATGTGCCCAACTTGGACACATTGCCGTTTGAGCCGGCTGTATGCGGAGCGCACCGTCTTGGGCTTCAGACCCAGCTCCCCGGCCGCCTCCTCTGGAGAGACGCCGGCCTCCCGGCGGCGGGACAGCTCGTAGTTGTACCGGCTCACGCCGCCCACCTGCTGGCCCCGGAAGCAGAAGCGGTAGTAAAAGTACAACGGCATCCCGGTCTGGAGGGCCAGGGAGAACT
>CANSSJ010000123.1 GCA_947649625.1 uncultured Bacillota bacterium
ACATGAAGGGGACCCAGCTGTATATCTCCTGCACCAACTTCACCGCCGCCGGGAAGCGGCAGAAGACCGGCGGGCTCTTCCGCTCCACCAAGGGGGAGGACCACGGCTTCGGCCTGGTGCGGATGGACGCCATCGTGGAGCGGCTGGGGGGCTACCTCTCCCGGAACAGCGAGGACGGGGCGTTTACTACGGAAATCCTGCTGCCGGTGGGGTGACCCTGCAATTCGTCCCCTGGAAATAACGATTCGTCCCCCGATCCACACAGACGGGGGACGATGTGCTATGCTCCTTTTCGAGGTGAGAAACATGAAAAAAACCAAGCAGAAAACCTACAACATCTTTCAGAACTGCGCCTTCATGGTTGGCCGGGCGTGGCGGGACTGCAAAAGCGTCCTGGCCATCGTCCTGGGGCTGATTTTCTGCGGCGCGGCGGCAAACCTGCTGGAGCTGTTCGTGGTCCCCGCCATCCTGGAGGCGGTGGAGCGGGGCGCGGGGCCCGGAGCGTTTGTCCGGATGGTCCTCTGGTTCACCCTGGGCATGACGGCGGTCCGGGCCCTGCGGTCCTATCTGGACGCCAACAGCCTGTTTGGACGTGTCCGGGTCCGCACCGGGCTGTGTCTGGACATGCACATGACCTTCTGCCGGACCTCCTACCCCCATATCGAGGACCCGGACTATGTGAAGCGGGCGAGCAAGGCAAGCCGCTGCCTGGACAGCAACAGCGACGCCGGAGAACACATCTGGACCACTCTGGCGGAGCTGCTGACCAACGTCATCTGCTTCGTCATCTACCTGCTGCTGCTGGCCCAGGTGGGGCCGTGGGTGGCGGCGCTGTGCATCGCCCTGTCCGCCGCGAGCTACTTCGCGGGGGAGCATATCCGGGCCTGGCGCTACCGCCACCGGGAGGAGGAGGCCGCGCTGATGCACAAGTCGGACTACGTGATCTACCGCAGCCGGGACATGAAGCTGGCCAAGGACATCCGCATCTTCGGCATCGGCCCCTGGCTGACGGAGCTGTACGAAAAGTACACCCGGCTGATGCAGGACTTCTACGTCAAGGCCTACCGCCAGGATATGTGGGCGGACCTGCTGGACGTGGCGCTGGCGTTTTTGCGCAACGGCGCGGCCTACGGCCTGCTCATCGCCATGGCCCTGCGGGGAGAGCTGACAGCGGCGGCGTTCGTGCTGTACTTCATGGCGGTCAGCGGCTTCGCCCAGTGGGTGACGGGCATCTTCTCCGGACTGGGGGCCCTCCACCGGGAGAGCCTGGACCTTGCCGCCCTGCGGGAGTTCACGGAGGAGCCTGAGCTGTTTCGCTTCGGGGACGGCAAGTCTCTGTCCGTGAAGAAGGATCATCTGTATACCCTGGAGCTCCGGGACGTGAGCTTCCGCTACCCCGGCGCGGACCACGACACGCTGTCCCATGTCAACCTGACGCTCCATCCCGGCGAGAAGCTGGCGGTGGTGGGCCGCAACGGCGCGGGAAAGACCACCCTTATCAAGCTCCTCTGCGGCTTCTACGATCCCACGGAGGGACAGGTGCTGCTGGATGGGGCGGACATCCGGCAGTATGACCGCCGGGACTACTACAAGCACTTCGCCGCCGTGTTCCAGCAGTTTTCCGTCCTGGCGGGAACGATGGCGGAAAACGTGGCCCAGACCACTGGGGAAAACGTAGACCGTCCCAAAATGTGGGACTGCCTGGAGCGGGCGGGCATCGCGGACAAAATCCGGGAGCTGCCCCAGAAGGAGAATGCCCACCTGGGCCGGGAGGTCTATCTGGACGGCATCGACCTCTCCGGCGGGCAGCTGCAGCGGCTGATGCTGGCCCGGGCCCTCTACAAGGACGCGCCGGTGGTGGTGCTGGATGAGCCCACCGCCGCCCTGGACCCCATTGCCGAGCGCGACCTGTACCAGAAGTACAACGATCTGACGGGAAACTGCACCAGCGTGTATATCTCCCACCGGCTGGCCTCCACCCGCTTCTGTGACCGGGTGCTGTTCATTGAGAACGGCGGCATCGCCGAGGAGGGCACCCACGAGGAACTGCTGGCGGCGGGCGGACGGTACGCCTATCTCTTCGACATCCAGAGCAAATATTACAAGGAAGGGGCGATGGAGGATGAATAAGCAGAAAAACGAGCGTCTGCCCTTCAAAACAGTCATGGCTTACAGCCGCCGGGGCTTCGCCATCTGGTGGAAGGCGGAGCCGGAGATCCTGATCGCGGCGGCGGTGCAGCGGGCGGTGGAGGCCCTTTCCCCCTTCCTGCCCCTGTACTTCACTGCCCGGCTGGTGAACGCTATCGCCGGGGGCGGGGAGGCGAAGCAGGTGTGGACCATGCTGGCGCTCCTGCTGGCCTCCACGGCGGCGGTGGGCGTGCTGCGCTCGGCGGCCAGGCGCTGGGACGAGACCATGCGGCGGGCCCACCAGTGGCCCACCTGGAACCGCATCTTCTTCGACAAGCTGCTGAGCATGGACTTCTGCGATGTGGACGACCCCAAAAATCAGGCCCTGTTCACCCAGATCCAGCAGGTCCGTCAGTGGAACGGCTGGGGGTTGAACAAGCTGTATATGATCTTCTCCGACGCTGTAGGGGCGGTGTTCCGCATCCTGGGGGCGGTGGCTCTGTCGGTGAGCCTGTTCACTCTGCCGGTGCCGGAAGGAAGCCCCCTGGCCTGGCTGAATCACCCCGGGTGCCTGGCGGGGATGCTGGCGCTGCTGGTGGGGTCGGTGCTGGCCTCCGGCGCGCTGTCAAACCACTCAGACTCCTACTGGAACAAATACGACGGCGCGGCGGGCAACCGGGGCTTTTCCTTCTTCTACTTCATCGCCATGCAGGAGCGCCATCGGGGAACGGACATCCGTACCTACGCCCAGGATCAATTTCTGGAAAACGCCGCAAATGCGGAGATGCAGGGCGAGAGTTCCTTTGGACCCGCCTCCTCCATCGCCAGGTGGGCCCGGGGGCCAATGGGGGCCTGCGCCGCCGCCTCGGGCGCGGTGTCCCAGGCGTTCATGGGGGTCATCTACCTCTTCACCGGATTGAAGGCCCTGGGCGGGGCCTTCGGGGTGGGGTCCGTCACCCAGTACGTGGGCGCTCTGGCGGGACTGGCCCAGGGGTTCACCCGCCTGCTGGAGATCGTGGGGAACCTGCGGGCCAACGCGGAATACCTCAAGTTCACCTACGACTTTCTGGACATCCCCAACAACATGTACCAGGGCAGCCTCACCACCGAGAAGCGCTCCGACCGGAAGTACGAGATCGAGTTCCGGGACGTGTCCTTCAAGTACCCCGGCACGGATACCTGGGCCCTGCGGCACGTGTCCATGAAGTTCGACGTGGGGGAGCGTCTGGCAGTAGTGGGGGAGAACGGCTCCGGCAAGACCACGTTTATCAAACTCCTCTGCCGTCTCTACGATCCTACCGAGGGGGAGATACTGCTCAACGGCATCGACATCCGGAAGTACCGGTACGACAACTATCTGGAGCTGTTCTCCGTGGTGTTTCAGGACTTCAAGCTCCTGGCCCAGCCCCTGGGGCAGAACGTGGCGGCGTCCATTGAGTACGACCGGGAGCGGGCGGCGGAGTGTCTGAAGCGGGCGGGCTTCGGTCAACGGCTGGCGGAGATGCCCAAGGGACTGGACACCTGCCTGTACCGGGAGTTCGAGGAGGACGGCGTGGAGATCTCCGGCGGCGAGGCCCAAAAGATCGCCCTGGCCCGGGTGCTGTACCGGGACGCGCCCTTCATCGTCCTGGACGAGCCTACCGCCGCCCTGGACC
>CANSSJ010000124.1 GCA_947649625.1 uncultured Bacillota bacterium
TCGTAGGCGGGCAGGGCGGCGGAGGACACATAGGCGTGCTGGTGGCACAGGCCGGCCCACAGGTCGCTGGCGGCCGCCATAGCCCGCTCCCGGTCCCCGGAGAACAGAGCCCACAGGGAACTGGGCACGCTGGGAGTCTTCCCCGCCTGGAAATGGGGGATGTCCTGGGCGGCATTGCCGTAGGCGGTCTCGTACTGGGACCAGTCGATTTCGTCAATCATCTTATAGAGCACAGAGGTTTCCAAAGGGCCTCCTCCTTCCGGCCGAAAGCCGTCACATCGGCCTCAGATTTTTGTTGAGCCGGTCCACCATCCAGGCCAGGCGTCTCTCCCGCCCGGCGTCCGTTTTCGCGTCGAACCAGGCCCGGGTATAGGTCTTTTTCACGGACAGGGGCATGGCCTGGAAGTTCGTCCAGGCGGGCTCGCGGCCCTCCAGCAGGACGGAGACCTGGGCGATCTGTTCCTCGGTGACGGCCATGGGGTCGGGGGCGTCCCACTGGCCGTTTTTCCTGGCCTCTTCGACCTTCCTCCGGCCGAAGTCGGTCATCAGCCCCCGCTCCTCCAGGCTCTGGACCAGCGCCTTGTTTTTGGCCGACCACTTGCTCTTCTCCCTGCGTGGGGCAAAATACTTTTTGTAGCTTTTCTCGTCGATACTCTGCATCTGCCCGTCGATCCACCCGAAGCAGAGGGCCTCCTCCAGGGCCTCTCCCGCCTTGACGGTCTTGGGCCCGCCGGCCTTGCCGAACAGCAGCCAGACCCCGGCCTCCGACAGGCAGTGCTCCGTGAGCCAGCGCCGGAATTCCTCCCGGCTGGCAAAGGTCAGGATGTCACTCACGGCGCGCCCTCCTTTTCTGGGAAGTTTTCCCCAAGGTCCTCCGGTTTCAGCTCCATGAGCTGTTCTTTCGTGGGGGCCTCCAGCTGGGACACCCGGTCGGCCTGGCGGGCCACCGCCTGCTCGAAGAGGTTGCGCACGTCCCGGGCGTTGCCAAAGTTCTCGTCCCGGCTGTCGTAGAGCTCCTGGAGGTCCTGCTTCATAAATTTCTCCCCCTCCTCTGAGAGGGTGTACCCGTTCTTTTTGCACATGGAGCGGAAAATGTCCATGAGCTGCTTGCCGTCGTAGTCCTCGAAGAAGAAATACTTGTTGAACCGGGACTCCAAACCGGGGTTGGCGTGGATAAACTGCTCCATCCGGTCGGTGTACCCCGCCACAATGACGATCAGGTCCTTCCGGTGGTCCTCCATATTCTTGAGGATGACCTCAATGGCCTCGTGGCCGAAGTCGTTGGCGCTCTCGGCGTTGACCAGGGCGTAGGCCTCGTCGATGAACAGCACCCCGCCGATGGCCTTCTGGACGGCCTCCTGGGTCTTGAGGGCGGTCTGGCCCACGAAGCCGGCCACCAGGCCGGAGCGGTCCACCTCCACCAGCTGGCCCTTGGAAAGCACTCCCACGGCGTGGTAGATTTTGGCCAGCAGCCGGGCCACGGTGGTCTTGCCGGTGCCGGGATTGCCCATGAACACCAGGTGGAGGGACATGGGGGGGACGGGCAGACCGGCCTCCTCCCGGAGCTTCCGGACTTTTACCAGGTTGATGAGGCTCTTCACGTCCTTCTTCACCTTGTCCAGGCCGCACAGCTCGTCCAGCTGGGCGAGCAGCTCCTCCAGGGTGGGTTCGGGCTCTTTGGAAGGCTCCTCCGCCTCCTGTTTCGCGGAGACAGCCTCTTTTTTAACGGCGGGGGCGGCACTCTGACCCGGCTTGGGGGCGGCAAACTGGTCCGCCCGGATGGCGGGCCGGTCGGAGCGCAGGCCGTCTTTGTCACACAGCTCCAGCAGGGCGTCGTTGCAGGAATTGACAAAGCCCGCCTCGCTCTCGCTGACCACCCCGTCCACCGAGGCGAAGAGGAGGAGCAGCAGGGTGAGGTCGTCGGCAAAGTGGCGGGCTAGGGCGGTGCCCTTCATCCTGTCATAGCGCCGCAGATCCTCAAAGAAGGCGGGGGGCTGGAACAGGTCGAAGTTGGCCACCCCGGAGGCCACCTCCCAGTACAGGGCGGAGGGGGCCTGACGGCCGGAGGAGTAGATGGCGTTGTAGAACTCCACATGCCGGGGGGTGATGGAGCTGGCGTTGTCCGCCTGCCACACCCCCAGAACATACTGTCGCATATATCCGTCCACCTGGCTGCTGAACGCCATGCGCAGGGAGGGATCCGGGATCAGCTTGCGGAAAGCGGCCATGACTTCGTTATACTGCTTGTGGACCTCGCTGGCGGTTATTGCTGCACTCATAACAGACACCCCCTTTGTTGTCTTTCCATTATAGTAAAAAGGTCCGGCCCGGTCAAGGGAGGCGGACAGATTGACATAAAAATATGAAATTTTTGTTATTTCGCCGTTTCACCGTTGACGGGAGGGGAAAATGACGGTAGAATATAAAAGCAAATGAATTTTTTTAGATTGGAGAAGCAGTCATGGCAGAAAGACAGACCCCCATGCCCCGCCGTTCCGGCGACAGCGGCCAGCGCCGGCCGGCATCCAGAGACAGCGCGGACCGGCGTCAGCCCTCCAGAGAGACCGGCGACCGGCGGCAGCCCTCCAGAGAGGGCGCGGACCGGCGGCAGAGGGACAGCGGCGACCGGCGGCAGCCCCCCAGAGAGGGCGCGGACCGGCGGCAGAGGGACAGCAGCGACCGGCGGCAGCCCGCCTCCTACAGCCAGGAGCGCCGCCCGGCGGCGTCCCGCTCCGGCGGCGGGGACCGCGACCGGCGTTCCGCCCGGCGTGGGGATGTGATCCGCTGTGAAAATTGCGGCGAGGACTACTCCGTCACCTACCGGCGGTGCCCCTTCTGTGACGAGCGGCCCGGCCGGGGAGGCGTGTCGGGCAGGCGGGTAGCCAACACCAGAGGGGGCGGCTACGGCCGGCCCGCCTCCACCCTGAAGATCGCCACCTGGATCGGCTCCTTTCTGGTGATCGTCGCCGCTATGGTCATCGTCTACCGCTTTATCGGCGCGCCCATTTTCGGCGGGAAAAAGCCGCCGGATTCCTCTTCTGACAAGAGCTCGATCAGCAGTCAGGACCCCGGCGGCTCTGTCTCCACGGACCCCAGCGGCGGCGGCAGCATCTCCGATATCCCCACTCCGGCGGTGGAGGGCATTACGCTCAGTGAGAACGACACTACTCTGGAGCCCGGCGCATCCAGGCAGCTGGCGGCCAACCTGCTTCCGGCAGGGGTGTCGGGAGATGTGACCTGGTCCAGTAGCGACCCCTCGGTGGCCACGGTGGATATCACCGGGCTGGTGACCAACGTGAACACCGCCAGCACCACCAAAAAGGTGACTATCACCGCCGCCTGCGGCGACGTGTCGGCCCAGGCCGTGGTGTACTGCAAGGCCACGGATGGCGGGACGGCGCCCCCCTCCGGGACTCAGGGCACCATCATCAACGCCGAGAAGGGCCTGAATATCCGCTCCGGGCCGGGCAGAGAGTATGACAAAGTGGCCAGCGCCATCAACGGCGCCCGGGTCACTGTTCTGGGCGAGGAGAACGGCTGGTATAAGATCATCTACAGCGGCAACAAGAGCGGCTACGTCTCCAAGGACTATATTTCCATCGGCTGATAAAAAGGTCCCGCTTCCCGATCGGGAAGCGGGACCTTTTATATTTGAGGCTTAACCCTTGAGGCCCTCCGCCCAGGCGGCGTACTTGGCTACCTTGGCCTCGGCGTCCTCCCTGGAGGCGCCGTTGGCCAGGATGTACACCTTGACCTTGGGCTCGGTGCCGGAGGG
>CANSSJ010000125.1 GCA_947649625.1 uncultured Bacillota bacterium
AGATCTTTGCGTACCTGCCCTTCGGCGGCTGGAACGAGTGCCCCGCCAACGAGGACCACATGGCGGTGGCGAAATACTGGTTTGAGGAGTACGGTGCCGTTCCCGCCCTGATGACCCACGATGTATTGGAGTACAGCCTGCCCGCCCCCGCGGGTACGGAAAGGGCGATGGAGCTGGCCTGGGAACAGTTTACCTACTGCTCTGACATTGTGGAACAGGGGGTGGGGACCATCGGCCGGCTGGCCGACGGTTTGTCGAAATCCAGTTACTGGTACTTCTGGTGGGACTGACGGGAGCATAAAAATCCCGCCCCACAGGGGCGGGATGGGATCATTCCAGGGCCCGCAGGATCATGGAAGCCACTTCCTGGCGGGAGGCCAGGTCCTGGGGACGCTTGCCGTCGGTAAAACCCAGTTCCTTGGCCTGGTCCAGCTCCTCCCGGCCCCACTCCAGGGCGGGGCGCTCCGACAGCTCCTGACGGTAACGGCCCATAAATTCCTTCCACTGCTCATAAGTCATGTCCTCGTCACCTCCCTCCGGCTCCTCCGGCTTGGGGGACTGGCCGTCCTTCAGCAGCTTGGCCACGTCGGCGCGGAAGTCGTCCATGGATTTCCCCATTTTGGGGAACCAGTGGAGCACGTCCCCGTGGTTGGAGGCCACGCCCCGCTGATGGCCCTCGGCGTGGCAGATGACCACCCCGTCGGCCAGAGGGTCCAGGCTGAACTTCTGGCACAGCATGGCGGTGAGCTCCGCCGCCTCCCGGTAGACCTTGCCGAAGTAGACCGGGTCGTCCAGCCCGTCCTCGCAGATCTCAAAGCCGATATGGGTGTTGTTGGCCGCGCCCCCCGCGTGCCAGCCCCGGTGCTCCCAGGGCAGAGTCTGGACGGTCCCCGCCTCCCCATCGGCAAAACTGCCCACGAAGGCGTGGACACATTTACTCAGATCGGGGCGGTCCCAATGGTTGCCGGCTGTATTAAGGCCCATCTCCCGGTCGCCGGGCACATAACGGCAGACCCGGGGGTTGTCGGCCCCGGTGGAGTGGACCATCACGCCACGGACGGCAATGATCCGGTCTGCCTGGTAACAGTCATTTTTGGTAAGATATTGTTGACGCAGTCTCATTTGCTCTCCTCCCGCACGTTGTGATCTTCCTGACTTTGGGTGCCGAAGTAGAAGGAAATAATGACCGCGTAGATGGTCATGAAGTCCTGTTCGATCTTCCCCCGAAAGGCCAGGACGGCGAATACGCCGGTGAGGATCAGGGTAACGATGCTCTTGACAGTCAAGAGCCTGGAGATCCGTTTGTGAAAGAGATCCATATTCATTCTCCTTTTGCCTGTACTGGTCCCCAAGGCATTTTATGACGGCTGGCCAATTGCGGTCACCCCTGTTTATTAAATTTGGATACTTTTCCCGTTTTAAGTCTTGCAAAAAAAAACGGTATCTGGTACAATAATAACTTGTCTGGATATGAGGATATGCCAGCAAGTTTCAATCGGGCCGCCGTGGCCCGCAGTAAGGAGAATGAACACGCATGGATAAGAAACAGAGAGAAGAGCGCCGCCGCCAGGAGGATATCGCGCTGCAGCGGGGTCTGCTGTGGGTGGCGGGGGCGGTCGTATTAGAGGCTCTGCTGGTGCTTGTCAATCGCTTCTATATCAACTTCCGCCTCACCGATGCGGGCATCAATATATACGTGGGGCTGGGGCAGTGGCTGCCCATCCTGCGCAATGTGACCCTGGCCGCGGCTGTGCTGGTCCTGCTTTGGGCGGTGTGGCGGCTGAGAAAGGGAGAGAAGTTCGGCTGGCCGCTGATCGGCTCCATAGCCCTGGGCGCCGTGGCCGTATGCGCCCATGTTGCGGTGAAGTTCCAGGAGTCCGGCGTGTCCATGCTGTTCTGGCTGGTGGCGGCCTGGGCCGTGCTGGCGCTGGTGTACTATATCTACCAGCGGGAATTCTTTCTGGCCGCCGCCGCCTGCGGCATGTCGGTGCTGGGCCAGTGGTTCGCCCGTTACGGCGCCGCCGGGCGCCTTGAGTCCGGCCTCCTGACGGCGGGAATCGCGCTGGTAGGGCTCGCGGCCCTGTGGTTGAAGAAAAATGACGGCGTTATCCCCGCCCCCAAGCCCATCCAGTTCCTGCCCAAGGGGGGCAGCCACGGCGTGCTGCTGGTCACCTGCCTGGCCAGCCTGGCCGCAATGGCCGCCGGGCTGGCGGTGGAGAGCCTGGCCTACTACCTGATCTTCGCCATGGCCGCCTGGCTGTTCGCCCTGTTTGTCTATTATACGGTCAAGTTGATGTAAGCCAACCACCAAGGCCTCCCCGCTGAACCGGCTGGGGGGCCTTTCTGCATGAGGAGGCGAAAACCATGGGGGAGACGGCGGAAGTGCGGGCGGCGGTGGTGCTGCCCTCTTTGAATCCCACAGACAGGCTGACCGATACCGTGGACGGCCTGCTTGCGGCGGGATTTTCCCGGATCGTCCTGGTGGATGATGGCAGTCGGCCGGATACCGGGCGGTATTTTGAGGAGGCCGCCGCCCGGCCGGGGGTGACCCTTCTGCGTCATGAGGTGAACCGGGGCAAGGGGGCGGCCATGAAGACCGCCTTCTCCTGGCTGCTGGAGCACTGCCCGGACTGCGCGGGTGTGGTGACGGTGGACGGCGACGGCCAGCATCACCCGGAGGACGCCGTGGCCTGTGTCCGCAAAATGCTGGAGGAGCGCCGGCTGATCCTGGGGTGCCGGGACTTCTCCCAGCCTGACGTGCCGCCCCGGTCCCGGATGGGCAACCGGATCACCCGGGCCGTATTCCGGATCTTCTGCGGCCTGGCCGTCTCAGACACCCAGACCGGCCTGCGGGCCATTCCCATGGAGTTCCTGCCCCGGCTGGCCGCCGTGGCCGGGGAGCGGTATGAGTATGAGACCAATATGCTGCTGGAGCTGAAGGAACTGGGCATCCCCTGGGGCGAGGTGAAGATCCGCACCATTTATCTGGATGACAACCGGGAGTCCCATTTTCATCCGGTGCGGGACTCCTGGAAGATCTATAAGCTGATCCTGGCCCGGTTCTTCCGCTATACCCTCAGCTCGCTGGCCAGCGCCGCCGCGGATACCGGGCTGTTCGCTCTGCTGTCCGCCCTGCTGGCGGGCGTCCTCACCGGGACGGCCCTCACCGCCGCCGCCGCCGTGGGGGCGCGGACGCTGTCCTCCCTGCTGAACTTTACCCTGAACCGGCGGCTGGTCTTCCGCAGCGGCGCCCCCCTGGGCCGGGCTCTGGGGCGGTATTACGCCCTGGCCCTGCCCCTGCTGCTGTGTCAGTTCCTGCTGACCGAGGGGGTGCTTCAGGCCGCCCATATCGGCGACAGACAGACCTTTTTGCGCACGCTGGTCTACGCCCTGGTGATGACGGCGCTGTTCGTGGGCAGCTATATGATCCAGCGCCGGTGGGTCTTTGCCCGGAAAGAGAGAGAGGAAAGGAAGAATTGACATGAGCGACGAGCGCGGGGCGAAGGGGAAACAGGCGCCTCCCCGGAGAGGCCGGATCCTGCGATATATCCTGCGGGGGCTGATCGCCCTTCTGGCGGTGGCGGCCACCCTGGCAGTGGGGCTGTGGATGATCATGGACGAGGTGTTCAACGGCCCCTCCGAGACCGCCCGGAACCGGCTGACCATGTCCCTGCTGGAGGCCAGCGCCACCAA
>CANSSJ010000126.1 GCA_947649625.1 uncultured Bacillota bacterium
CGAAGTTGGTCCAGCCGTTGGTGACGGCGTTGTACATGTGGACCGGGTCCCAGATGAGATAGGCCAGGAAGCTGACGGTGTAGTCGTGGAAGGGCTCCGGGGCGTCGATGATGACACTGCCGTCCTTGTACCGCCACCGGTCCGGGGAGAGGGGCTGGCCGGTGGTGCGGTCCACCACCTCCCACCAGCGTTTGATGTCGTCCCGGGTGTTTACCTCCAGCAGCTCGCCGCTGATGCCCTCCATCAGGGGGATGGACAGGGGGCCGCCGGGGGCGGTGTGGAAGCCCGTCATGATGTAGCACTGCTGGACCTCGTCCGGGTTGGCTTTGGCCCAGGCGTTGTCCTTTCGGGTGGTGTAGTAGGTGGAGTAGACCTTGGCGTCCACCGCCTTCAGTTCCTCGGGGTAGTCGGTGCCGTCGCAGTCCCGGATGGCGTCCGCCCCCCAGCGCTGGAGCAGCTCCAGGGTCTCGGGGACCACGTCCACGTCGGTGGGGATGGTCACCCGGCCCTTCTTGTGTATATTGGACATAGCTTCTCCTCTCACTGCTTTTTCCTGTCCGCGAAGCGGGCGTTGTATAGGTACAGCGTGGCCAGAATCAGGGCGACACCCACCAGCATCAGCCCCAGCCCCGCCATCTGGCCGGTCATCATCCAGCCCCGGACAATCAGGATCAGACCCAGCACAAAGGTGACCAGCATCAGGATAATCCGCAGCTGGCTGTGTTCCTTCCAAAAATTCATGTCCTCACCTTACCCTTTCAGTCCGCCCACGGTCATGCCCTGGGTCAGCTTCTTCTGCACGCACATATAGAGGATCAGAGTGGGCAGCATCACCAGCACCAGGCCGGCGTACAGCCGTCCGTACTGGGCCGCCGACTGAGACGCCTGCATCAGGTTAAGCAGGCCCACGGGGAGGGTCTTCTGTCCGGTGGCGCTGTTCATCAGGGTCATGGAGATGATGTACTCGTTCCAGAAGGACAGGAAGTTAAACAGGATGATGGTGAGGATGGAGGGCTGGGCCATGGGGAAGATGACCCGCACCATGGCGGCGCCGTAGCCCGCACCGTCGATATAGGCGGCCTCCTCAAAGTCGTGGGGAAGGGTGGCGAAATAGCCCGACAGCAGGTAGATGGTGAAGGGCAGGGCGGTGGCGGCGTAGACCACCGACAGGGTGACCAGGTTGTTCATAAAGACGTTATTCAGCCGGAACAGGTAATTCATCCAGCTGTCCCAGTCCCGGAGCATGAGAAAGATGGGCACCACGATGTAGTTGACGTTGATAAACAGCCCGGCCATAAAGGCGGTATTCAGGAATCTGCCGCCCCGGAAGCGGAAGCGGGACAGGCAGTAGGCGGCCGGCAGGGCCACCACCAGCAGGATGACCAGAGACAAGACGGTGACGATCACCGAGTTGAGCATATAGCTGCCCATTTTGGCGGCGGTCCAGGCGTCTACAAAGTTCTGCCAGTATAAGGAGGCGGGCAGGGTCCAGGGGTTGCCGTAAAATTCGCTGTTCTGCTTAATCGAGGCCAGGAAGACCCAGGCCACCGGCACAATGATGACAACAGCCAGGGTGATGAGCACCACATAGATGAAGGCCTTGTACAGGGTATCCGCTGAATTTCCTTTTTTCATATGTCCGTCCTCCCCTCTCACATTTGCAGCGTTTCCCGCTTGGTGGCGTGGTTCACCACGGCGGACAGGGTGAAGGAGAACAGGAAAATGATGACGCCGGCGGCCATGGCGTAGCCGTACAGGCCCTCGTCCTTCTGGGCATACATAAAGCTCAGGCCCACGTCAGCCATCCCCTTGGCCACCATGGCCTTGACGAAGAGGAATGCCATGTTGATGGTGGAGATGATGAAGAAGGTGAGGGTGGTGCGGATGTTGGTCCAGATCAGGGGCAGGGTGATCTCAAAGAACTGGTTCAGCCGCCCCGCGCCGTCCAGGCTGGCCGACTCGTACAGGTCCACCGGGACGGCGGACATGGAGGCCATGTACATGACCATATAATAGCCGATGGCCTGCCAGACCATAGCGATGATAACGCTGACAATGACCATGGGCTGGTCCTTCCACAGAATCATAATATCCCGGCCGGCAAACAGGGACAGGATGCTGTTGAGCATACCGTTTTCCGGCTTGTAGATGGCGGAAAAAATGCCGGCAATCACCACCACGGACAGGATGTTGGGGATATAGAAGATGATACGGAAGAAGTTCTGCCCCTTGATCTTTTCCCGGGTGAGGATGGCAGCGAACACAATGGCGAAGAAGAAGGTGATGATGGTCACGGTGACGATGAGCAGGATGGTGTTCTGCATGGAGGTGATGAACTTGGTGTCCTTGAACAGAACCTTGAAGTTGTTCAGACCCACGAAGGTCTCGGTGGGGGAGTAGGCGCCCCGTTCGAAGAGGGACATGCGGAACACATTGAAGGTGGGCATGACCATAAAAATGAAGAACAGGATGGTCGCCGGGGCGACGCACAGGGCGATAAACCGGCTGCGGCCTGGGCTGCGCATGGGATCGCTCCTTTCTTTCTGAAATGAAAAGGCGGCGGTGAGCGGTTTTCGCTCACCGCCGCCTGCATTACGGACGATTAAATCGGTTTGGCGGGGAAGATTACTCGGTCAGCAGGTTGGCGCGCATCTGGTCGCTGGCGGCCTTAATGTCAGCTACCCACTGATCCGCGGTCAGGGAGCCGTTCACCAGGCTGTTGAAGGGGTCGAAGAAGACCTCGCGCACGCTGCCCAGACCGGGGACGGAGGCGTAGGCGGCGAAACCGCCCATGACGGCGGAAGCGCCGTTGTCATAGATGGAGTAGAAGATCTTGTTGTCGCCCTCCATGCTGTCGGTGATGCCGGTGATGGGCTGGGCGGCGCCGCCCTTGGCGAAGATCTCAGCGGCCTTGTCGCTGTACAGGAAAGCCACAAACTGCTTGGCAGCGTCCAGGTTGGGAGCCTGAGCGGGAATCCAGGCCTGCTCCATCCAGCAGTAGCTGGCGCTGGTGCCGCTGGCGCCGCCGGGCAGGGCGCACATGCCCCACTGGAAGCCGTCTTCCCGGGGCGCGTCGGCCATCTCACTCACCAGCCAGGTGCCGTTGGGGATGAACAGGGCCTTGTTGTTCAGAATCAGCTGCTGGTTCTGGGTGAAGTCCTGGTCGTTGGCCTGGGCGGGGGTCACCTTGGCGGTGTAACTGGCCAGCTTGCTCATCACGTCGAAGCACTGTTTGGCCTCGTCGGTATCCCAGATGCCCTCGGCGTAGTTCATGGCCTTGTCGAAGAATTCAGGGCCGCCCGCGGAGTAGAGCAGGGTGGGGAAGAAGGTGTCAAAGTAGCCGGTGGTGGGATAAGTAAACAGGTCGATCCCCTCGGCCTTGGCTTTGTCGCCCAGGGCCCACATCTCATCCCAGGTAGTGGGGACGGTCCAGCCCTTTTCAGCAAAGAGGCCGGCGTTGTAGAACAGGCCGCAGGGGGAGTAGAACATGGGGGCCAGGTAGGTCTTGCCGTCGCCATAGGGGTTGGTGATGGAGGTGTCGGTAAAGCCGGGGACGATCTTGTCTGAGACCTTGGCGCTCTCGCCGGGGACGGTCATGGACAGCACGTCGGTGATGTCAGCGATGTTCTTGTCCTTGATAAACTGCTCGGTGAGCTTCTTGTCGCGGCCGGTGG
>CANSSJ010000127.1 GCA_947649625.1 uncultured Bacillota bacterium
TCCCCGACCCCGACCAGGAGATCCTGCGCATCATCCGCGAGGAGATCGACCCCGGGCAGGCGTTTATCAAGATTCCCAAGGAGTAAAAGCGGTTGTGGGATGCCCCGCCCAGGTGGTCGGGGCCCACATAAAAACGGCCTGTGGGGCCCGACCACCCGGGCGGGCCAACCAGGTGAGCAAACAACAGAAGTAATTTTAGGAGGAGTTTACATTGGGTAATTATTCCATGCCCCGGTATTTCCAGAACATGCCCGTGGTGGGCAAGGCCGTCAAGGCCAACGCGGAGAACGTCAACGAGCTGCGGGCCATTGAGGACGACATCCACGCCCACATTGTGGACGCGCTCAGCTCCGGCAAGGCCGACGAGGACATGAACGCCAAGGGCCAGCTCACCGCCATGCAGCGGGTGGCCCTGCTGGTGGACGCCGGCACCTGGTGCCCCCTGAACAGCCTGTACAACCCCGAGCACAACAAGAACGGCTCCACCTCCATCGTCAAGGGCCTGGGCCGGGTCAACGGCAAGTGGTGCTGCATCATCGCCTCCGACAACAAGAAGCACGCCGGCACCTGGGTGCCCGGCCAGGCCGACAACCTGCTCCGGGGCAGCGACACCGCCAAGCGGCTGCGCATCCCCCTGATCTACCTGCTGGAGTGCGCCGGCGTGGAGCTGGACAAGCAGGAGAAGGTGTACCCCAACCGCCGGGGCGGCGGCACCCCCTTCTACCGCAACTCTGAGCTGAACCAGATGGGCATCCCCGTCATCGTGGGCATCCACGGCACCAACCCCGCCGGCGGCGGCTACCACTCCATCTCTCCCACCGTGCTGGTGGCCCACCAGAAGGCCAACATGGCCGTGGGCGGCGCGGGCATCGTGGGCGGCATGAACCCCAAGCCCCACGTGGACATGGAGGCCGCTCTGGCCCAGATCGAGGCCACCAAGGGCCTGCGTGCCGATCCTCCCGGGTCCGTCTCCATCCACTACGGCGAGACCGGCTTCTTCCGCGAGGTGTACACCGAGCAGGAGGGGGTCATCGCCGGCATCAAGAAGTATGTGGACATGCTGCCCACCTTCGACCTGGAGTTCTTCCGGGTGGACACCCCCCAGTCTCCCGCCATGTCCGACGTGGAGCTGTATGACCTGGTGCTGAACAACAAGAACCGCCCCTACGACATGTACTCCGTCCTGGGCCGCCTGTTCGACGGCAGCCAGTTCATGGAGTATAAGAAGGGCTACGGCCCCGAGATGATCACCGGCATCGCCAAGGTGGACGGCCTGCTGGTGGGCGTGGTGGCCAACCAGCAGGGCGTGTTCCCCAACTACCCCGAGTATAAGATGGCCAAGTACGGCCAGGCCATGGGCGCGGGCGGCAAGCTGTACCGCCAGGGCCTGATTAAGATGAACGAGTTCGTCACCCTCTGCGCCCGTGACCGCCTGCCCATGGTCTGGATTCAGGACACCACCGGCATCGACGTGGGCGACGACGCCGAGGTCGCCGAGCTGCTGGGCCTGGGCCAGTCCCTGATCTACTCCATCCAGTCCTCCGGCCTGCCCATGATGGAGATCACCCTCCGCCGGGGCACCGCCGCCGCCCACTACGTCCTGGGCGGACCCCAGGGCAACGACAACAACGCCTTCTCCCTGGGCACCGCGGCCACCGAGATCAACGTCATGAACGGCAAGACCGCCGCCAACGCCATGTACACCGGCCGTCTGGCCAAGGACCAGAAGGCGGGCAAGGACCTCCAGCCCACCATCGACAAGATGAACGCCCTCATCGACGACTACAACGTGAAGTCTCAGCCCCTGTTCTGCGCCCAGGCCGGCCTGGTGGACGAGGTGGTCGACATGCCCATGATGCGCAACTACATCGTGGCCTTCGCCGACTCCTGCTATCAGAATCCCGCCTCCATCTGCCCCTTCCATCAGATGCTGCTGCCCAGAACCATTAAGGACTACGACGACGGGCATAAATAAGAAACAACGTGTGTAGGGCGCGACGACCTGAATGGCCCGGGCGGCCTCCGGAAGAACGGGCCGCCGAGGTCGTCGGCCCCTACATGCGGGTTCACAAGAACACAAGGAGAACAAACCTATGAGTATCTACACCCTGGGAATCGACATCGGTTCCACCGCGTCCAAGTGCATCATGCTGGCCGACGGCAAGGAGATCGTCGCCAAATCCCTCATCGACGTAGGGGCGGGCACCAGCGGGCCTCAGCGGGCCATCGACCAGGTGCTCCAGGAGGCCGGCAAGGACCGGGAGGAGATGTCCTTCATCCTGGCCACCGGCTATGGCCGCAACTCCCTGGATGAGTTCGCCGACGACCAGATGAGCGAGCTGAGCTGCCACGCCAAGGGGGCTGCCTTCCTCTTCCCGGAGGTGCGCACAGTCATTGACATCGGCGGGCAGGACGTGAAGGTCATGCGGGTGGAAAATGGCGTGATGACCAACTTCCAGATGAACGACAAGTGCGCCGCCGGGACGGGCCGCTTTCTGGACGTGATGGCCCGGGTGCTGGAGGTGGATGTGCAGGATTTGGGCACGCTGGGGGCCCGGTCCACAAAGTACGTGGGCATCAGTTCCACCTGCACCGTCTTTGCCGAGAGCGAGGTCATCAGCCAGCTGTCCATGGGCACCGACAAGTGCGATATCATCAACGGCATCCATCAGTCGGTGGCCTCCCGGGTGGCCGGGCTGGCCCACCGGATCGGCGTCCAGGACCAGGTGGTCATGACCGGCGGCGTGGCCCAGAACACCGGGGTGGTCAACGCCCTCCAGGCGGCCCTGGGCCGGGAGATTCATACCTCGCCCCTCACCCAGTACAACGGCGCGCTGGGGGCGGCGCTGTTTGCCTATCAGAAGTATCAGAAGAGGCAGAAGGCATGAAGAAAATCCTGTTTGGTATCGCGCTGATTTTATTCGCCATATTTCTGTTTTTGACGGATATGCAGGGACCTTTGGGTGCGGATTGGCTTATCCTGATTGTCAGCCTGGCGGGATTGGCCTTCGCCGGGGTCGGCGCGTTTACCAAGGACGAATAAGACAACCGCAGGCCCCCTTGTGAAAGGGGGCTGGCACCGCCGAAGGCGGTGACTGGGGGATTCCGTTCTGCCGGAAACCTTCCTGTTCTGTCGGAATCCCCCCGCCACCGGGCTTTGCCCGGCGGCCCTCCCCCCTTTGACAAGGGGGGCATTGGAGAAAAACGAAAACCTCACAACAAAATTCAGTTAGGAGGAATTTACCATGGCAAAAGAAGTTAGCCCCGGCGTAAAGGCCCTTCG
>CANSSJ010000128.1 GCA_947649625.1 uncultured Bacillota bacterium
GCCTGGGCAACCCGGTGCTCAGCGGAAACATCATCTCGGTGCTGGACAACGCCTCCGAGCTGGTGATCCTGGCCATCGGCATGACGCTGGTGACCGCGGCCTCCGGCGGACAGGACATCTCGGTGGGGGCCACCATGGCCATCGCCGGCAGCGTCATTCTAAGGATGGTCTGCGGCGGCCAGGTCACCGCCGACACCATGCAGATGAACCTGATCCTGGCTGTGATCATCGGCATCGTGGTGACCGCCCTCTTCGGCGCCTTCAACGGCACCCTGGTGGCCTACTTCAACATCCAGCCCATGGTGGCCACCCTTATCATGTACACCGCCGGGCGCTCCATCGCCGCCTGGATCAACAACAACCAGCTGCCCATCATCAACGACGTTGCCTTCAAATACGCGGGCACCTTCCTCCCCGGCATCCCTGTTCCAACCCCCATTTTCCTCACAATTCTGATGATTGTGGTCTTCTGGCTGATCCTGAAGTTTACCAACCTGGGCCTGTACACCCAGTCGGTGGGCATCAACCCAAACTCCTCCCGCCTGAACGGCATCAACCCCCAGATGATTAAGCTGCTGTCCTATGTAATTCTGGGCGTCTGTGTGGCGATTGCCGGCTTCATCCGGGTCAGCCGCAGCGGCTCCATCAACTACTCCCGCATCGCGGAGAACATCGAGATGGACGCCATCCTGGCGGTGGCCCTGGGGGGCAACGCCCTGTCCGGCGGCAAGTTCAACATCTACGGCTCCATCGTGGGGGCCTATGTCATTCAGTTCCTCACCACCACCCTCTATAAGTACGAGGTGCCCTCCACGGCCCTGCCCGCCTACAAGGCGGTGGTGGTCATCCTGCTGGTGGTGCTCAGCGCCCCTGTGGTGCGGGAGAAGCTGTCCAGCATGAAGAAAGCGCCTGCCAAGGCGGCCAAGGAGGTGTCCTGACATGCCGAAAGGGATCGCAGTTGACAATCAGGGGCGGCTGAAGGAGCGGGTCGCCATGAGCGACACCAACCTGCTGCTCACCATCACCGTTGTGGTCTTCTTTATCCTGTATCTGTCCGCCGTATTTTTCTTGGGCGGCAGCTTCACCAAGCCCCAGAACTTCCTCAATATTCTGAACAACAACGCCTCTCTCATCGTGCTGTCCTGCGGCATGAGCCTCGTCATGATCACCGGCGGCATCGATATCAGCGTGGGCGCCGTCACCAGCCTGGTGTGCATGACCTGCGCGGTGAACCTGGAGCAGCAGGGCGGCAATATCTTCACGGTGATCCTTATCGGCCTGGGCATCGGCCTGGCCTTCGGCGTGGTCCAGGGCTTCCTGGTGGCCCATCTGGGCATCCAGCCCTTCATCATCTCCCTGGCGGGCATGTTCTTCGCCAAGGGCATGACCACCATCGTCAGCAAGGAGCCAATCCGGGTGACCAACGAGGGCTTCCTGGCGGTGAAGGACCTGCGTATCACCGTGCCCGGCCTGGGCGCCCCTAATAAGCTGGGCGTATACGTCCCCGCCTATGTAGAGGTGGGCGTGGTAATCGCCCTGCTGGTGGTGGTCCTGCTGTTCTGCCTGCTGCGGTGGACCAAGCTGGGCCGCGCCTTCTACGCCGTGGGCGGCAACAACCAGAGCGCCAACATGCTGGGCATCAACGTGCGCCGCACCAAGTTCCTGGCCCATGTGCTGTGCAGCCTGCTGGCGGGCCTGGGCGGCATCCTCTACTTCCTCCACGTGGGCAGCGGCGACGTGGCCAACGGCGCGGGGGACGAGATGAACGCCATCGCCTCCTCCATCATCGGCGGCACCCTGCTCACCGGCGGCGTGGGCAACGTCATCGGCACCTTCTTCGGCGTGCTGAGCCTGAACACCATCAAGCGCATCGTCTCCTCTCTGGGCTTTGACGAGGCCTGGTGGTCCAACATCACCGTAGCCGCCATGCTCTGCCTGTTCCTGGTCATCCAGAGCATTGTGCTGCTGCGCAAGAACAAGAAGTAAGGGGGGAGCGGTATGAAAACCTGTTTAGGCATCGAGCTGGGCTCCACCCGGATCAAGGCCGTCACCATCGACGGCGCCTTCAAGCCAATTTCCTCCGGGGACTACACCTGGGCCTCCAAATTTGAAAACGGCGTGTGGACCTACCCCCTGGAGGAGGTGTGGACCGGCCTGAAGGCCGCCCTGACCCAGGTGGAGAACCGGCAGGACATCGCCGCCGCCGGGGTCTCCGCCATGATGCACGGCTATCTGGCCTTCGACGCGGACTGGAACCTGCTCACCCCCTTCCGCACCTGGCAGAACACCATCACCGGCCAGGCCGCGGCGGAGCTGACGGAGCTCTTCGGCTTCAACATCCCCCAGCGCTGGTCCATTGCCCACCTGTACCAGGCGGTGCTGAACAAGGAGGACCACATCCCCCGCGTCGCCCATATCACCACCCTGGCGGGCTACATCCACTATATGCTTACCGGCGTCCACGCCGTGGGCATCGGCGAGGCCAGCGGCATGTTCCCCATCGACAGCGAAAAGCTGGACTACGACGCGGGGATGATGGCCAAATTCAACGCCCTCCCGGCGATCCAGGCCTTGCCCTGGAAGCTGGAGGACCTGCTGCCCAAGGTGCTGACGGCCGGCCAGGAGGCCGGTTCCCTCACCGAGTCGGGCGCAGCCATGCTGGACAATCTGCTCCCCGTGGGGATTCCCTTTGCCCCCGCCGAGGGGGACGCGGGCACCGGCATGACGGCAACCAACGCCGTGGCCCCCCGGACGGGCAACGTGTCCGCCGGGACCTCCATCTTCTCCATGGTGGTGCTGGAAAAGCCGTTGGCGAAGGTCTACGAGGAGATCGACCTGGTCACCACCCCCACCGGGGCCCCGGTAGCCATGGTCCACTGCAACAACTGCACCAACGATACCAACGCCTGGGTAAACGTCCTGGGAGAGACCGCTCAGCTCTTCGGGGCCAGCCCCGACGCCAATGAGCTGTACACCAAACTCTATGAGAAGAGCCTGGAGGGCAAGCCGGACTGCGGCGGCGTGCTGGTGTGCAACTATCTGGCGGGGGAGGGAGTCACCCACATGGACGCGGGCCGTCCCCTGGTGGTCCGCACCCCGAAGACCGAATTCACCCTGGCCAACTTCTTCCGCGCCCAGCTCTACTCCACAATGGCTACGCTGAAAATCGGCATGGATATCCTGGCCGCCGAGCAGGTGGCTATCGACTCCCTCACCGGCCACGGCGGGCTGTTCAAGACCCCCGTGGTGGGCCAGA
>CANSSJ010000129.1 GCA_947649625.1 uncultured Bacillota bacterium
GCGAGATCCTGTCCTTCTATGAGTTCCCCGGCGACGACATCCCCATCATCAAGGGCTCCGCCCTGAACGCCCTGACCTGCGAGTCCAACGACCCCAACAACGAGGAGTACGCCTGCATCAAGGAGCTCATGGACGCCGTTGACGACTATATCCCCAATCCTCCCCGCGACGACTCTCTGCCCTTCCTGATGCCCGTGGAGGACGTGTTCACCATCTCCGGCCGTGGCACCGTGGCTACCGGCCGTGTGGAGCGTGGCCAGCTGAAGGCCGGCGAGACCGTCGACATCGTGGGCCTGCAGGAGGAGAAGAAGTCCACCGTCGTCACCTCCATGGAGATGTTCCGCAAGACTCTGGACTTCATCGAGGCCGGTGACAACGCCGGCTGCCTGCTGCGCGGTATCGCCAAGACCGACATCGAGCGCGGCCAGGTGCTGTGCAAGCCCGGCTCCATTCACCCCCACACCAAGTTCAAGGGCCAGGTTTACGTCCTGTCCAAGGACGAGGGCGGCCGTCACACCCCCTTCTTCAACAACTACCGGCCCCAGTTCTACTTCCGTACCACCGACGTGACCGGCATCATCACTCTGCCCGAGGGCACTGAGATGTGCATGCCCGGCGACAACGTGGACATGGACGTGGAGCTGATCACCCCCATCGCCATCGAGAACGGCCTGCGTTTCGCCATCCGTGAGGGCGGCCGCACCGTGGGTTCCGGCGTGGTTATCGGCATCAACGAGTAATTTTCACCACATGAAAAGGACGGGCTCCGGCCCGTCCTTTTTGCAGAATTAGGGAGGAGATATCATGGGAGACACCAGAAGGATCAGCGATGGCCTGAATTTGATGTATGTGGGCAACATCATTGCCGTTGCCGCCGCTCTGTGTACGCTGCTTGCCCTGCTGGCGCCGTTTCTGGCGATTCTGACAGCGATTGCCATTATCGTGGGCGGGGTGATCTGCCTGGTGGGACTGGTGAAGCTGCGCAATGAACATTCTGATTATTTGAGCGCCCTGGTGGTGTGTATCCTTGGGATCGTGTTCGGCCTGCTGTCCAATAATGAGACCCCGTTCGGGAGCCTGATGGATCTGGCCAACACCATATGCGGCCTGCTTCAGGCCTACTTTGTGATCCGGGGGACCAACAGCTTCCTGCAAAGCCGCGGATGCCTGACGGAGGCGTCTATGGGCGACAGGGCCTGGAAGTGGCAGGTGGTTTCTATCGCCGTCAGCGTAGCCGCGGCGGTGCTGGCCTTTGTACTGCTGCCTCTGGCCTTCGTTCTGACGCTGGTGAACCTTGTCGTGAGCATTGCCGCGCTGGTGTTCTATCTGTCCTATCTGAAGGCCAGCGTTGCGGCGCTGGGCTGAGCGCAATGGGAGCGGCGCGCCTTGGGCGCGCCGCTTTTACGCTGTCCGGAACGACTTTGTAAGAATTTACAAAAATATCTGGACAGAGCGGCGAAAATATGTTATATTTAAGAAGAGCCGTTAAGCGGACGTTAAGAAACAGGAGGAATTACGATGGAACCTAGGTTTTATAAAATCCCTGTTTGCGTAGGCGATGTGTCGCTGAACGTGGCCAAGGGGCATTTTGCCACCCGAAACAGCCATACCAATTACTTTGTTGATGTGACCAGGCAGCAGTCCTGCGTTCGGGACGCCGAGGCAGTGGCCCAGCAGTTGGCCCAGCGCCTGACCCAGCACCTGATGGTGGACACCATCCTCTGCATGGACGGCACCCGGGTCATCGGCACCTGTCTGGCCCAGAAGCTGACCCAGGGGGGCTTCCGCTCCATCAACGCCGGGAGGGAGATCTATGTCCTCCGGGAGCACCTGGGCACCAACGGCAAGCTGATCTTCCGGGACAACGCCCGGCACATGCTGGAGGGGAAGAATGTGCTGATCCTGCTGGCCTCCGTCACCACCGGCGGCACGGTGCGCAGGGGTATTGAGTGTGTGGAGTACTACAAGGGGAATGTGGCCGGCGTCGCCGCCATCTACAGCCACCAGAAAGAGATAGACGGCGTCCCCATTGTGTCTCTGTTCGATACCAACGACCTGCCCGGCTACGCCAGCTATCTGCCCGAGGAGTGCCCCATGTGCAGGGAAAAACAGGAACTGGACGCGGTGGTGGACAAATACGGTTATTCCGCGCTGTGATCCGGCGGACAGGGGGCACGCCCGGGGCGTGTCCCCAAAATTTTCTTTAGCGAATTAAAATTTGGGGGTTGACAAGTGGAAAGGGAGCCGCTATAATAGCCACAACAACCGAACAGCAGACAAACCTGTGAGAAAGAGTAGTAGCCGGCAGAGCAAACCTTTGCAGAGAGTCCCGGATGGTGGAATCGGGGCGGGGCGCGGCCGGGTGAATGGACTTTCGAGGGCGGCTTGAACGGAGCGATCCAAGTAGATGCCGACGGGGACCCACCCGTTATCCATCGGGCACGCGTGATGGCGCGTGAAGCGAGCGGACGTTTTCCAAAACGTCAATTTGGGTGGTATCGCAGGAGTGCAGCTCTTGTCCCATGTGGGATGAGGGGCTGTTTTTTTATTGCTCCAAATAAAGAGCAGCCTCGGCTGAAACTCCAACAAGCCCGGGCCTCGGCAAGGCCCCACATCTGCCGCCTAAATATTTTAATTGGAGGAACCCAAAATGAAAAAGACTACTATGATGAAAAAGACTACTATGATGAAAAAGACCCTGACCCTGGCCCTGTCTCTGGCGATGACCCTCTCCCTGGCAGCCTGCGGCGGCGGGACGCAGCCCGGCTCCAACAGCGGTTCCGCCTCTCAGCCCCAGGGCGGCGGCTCCAGCGCCCAGCAGCCCATTGAGGGCAAGACCTACAAGGTGGGCATCGTGAAGTTTATGGACCACGCCTCCCTGGACCAGATCGAGAGCAGCCTCCAGGCCGAGCTGGACGTGCTGGGCAAGGAGCTGGGGGTCACCTTCAACTACGCCGACTACTCCGCCAACGGCCAGATGGACGGCACCATCCTCCAACAGATCGGGTCCCAGATGGTGGCCAACGACGTAGACGTGATCGTCCCCATCGCCACCCCCGCCGTCCAGGCCATGCTGGCCTCGGTGGAGGATACCGACATCCCCATCATCTTCTCCGCCGTCTCCGACCCCATCAAGGACGGCATCGTGGCCGACCTGAACGCCCCCGGCGGCAAGACCACCGGCACCAGCGACGCCCTGAACACCGAGATGGTGATGGAGCTGATGCTGGC
>CANSSJ010000130.1 GCA_947649625.1 uncultured Bacillota bacterium
CCGCTGACCTCTTGAATGCCATTCAAGCGCTCTCCCAGCTGAGCTATACCCCCATTTTCCCGCGCCGCAACGGGTCGCCCCGCTCAGCGCAAGTGATATCTTAGCAGAAACAGCACCGTTTGTCAACAAAAAATTTAAAGATTTTTACTGATCTGCGTTCAAAATTGCGCTTGACAAATGTCCGAAATCAGACTAAAATGATATTAGTCTGATTTCGGACATTCTTTTTTGGAGGGAACCGATATGGAGTTTCAACAGTTCAACGAGGAATCCGCCCGTTTATATAAGGAAGACGACGGCCTGTACCGCCGTCTGGCCCGGCATTTCGGCCTGTCTGACTCCGCCTTCTGGATTCTCTATACCCTGGAGGCCACCTCGAAGCCTGTAACCCAGGCGGAGCTGAGCGGCTGGCTTTTCCTCAGCAAGCAGACCATTAACTCCGGGCTGAAACAGCTGGAGCAGGATGGCCTCATCCGCCTGTCCGCCGGTCCGGGCCGAAAGAAGTACCTCCAGCTCACCGACACAGGACGGGCGCTGGCGGGGCGCACCGTCCAACCGGTTCTGGATCTGGAGGAGCGGGCCTTCCTGGCCATGACTCCGGAGGAGCAGGACAGCTTTCTCCGCCTGACCCGCCGTCACCTGGAGCTGATGCTCCGGGAGTCCGAATTCATTTTAAACACACCCCAGGAGGAATAATTCGTCATGCAGATCAAACTCTCTGACCACTTTACCTACAGCAAGCTGCTCCGCTTCACCCTGCCCTCCATCATCATGATGATTTTCACTTCCATTTACAGCGTGGTGGACGGCCTGTTCGTCTCCAATCTGGTGGGAGAGAACGCCCTGTCGGCGGTAAACATCGTCTTTCCCGTCTCCATGATCCTGTCCGCCGCCGGCTTCATGCTGGGCTCCGGCGGCAGCGCTGTGGTGGCCCGCACCATGGGGGAGGGCAAGCCCGAACTGGCCAACCGGTACTTCTCCATGATCGTCCTGGTGGTTCTGGGGCTGGGGACGGTGTTCTCCATCGGCGGTGCGCTGTTCATCGAGCCCATTGCCCGGCTGGCAGGGGCCAGCGACCTGCTGATGGACGACTGCATTGCCTACGGCCGGGTGCTGATGGGCGGGAGCGCGGTGTTCATGCTCCAGGTGGCCTTCCAGGTCTTCTTCGTCACCGCCGAGCTGCCCAAGACGGGCCTGTTCTTCTCCCTGGCCGCCGGGGCCACCAATATTATCATGGACTACATCCTCATCGGCCCGCTGGACATGGGCATTGCCGGAGCGGCCTGGGGGACGGTGCTCAGCTACGCCGTGGGCGGGCTGCTGCCGCTGATTTACTTCGTCAAGCCCCCCAGAGGGGCCCTGCGGCTGTGCCGGACCAGGTTCTACTGGCGGGAACTGCGAAACGCCTGCGCCAATGGCTCCTCCGAGCTGATGAGCAACCTGTCCGCCTCGGTGGTAAGCATCCTGTTCAACCTCCAGCTCATGCGCATCATCGGGGAGTCGGGGGTGGCGGCCTACTCGGTGATGATGTATGCGGACTTCGCCTTCGCGGCGGTGTTCCTGGGCTTCTCCATGGGCAGCGGGCCCATCGTCAGCTTCCACTTCGGGGCGGACAACCGGGAGGAGCTGAAAAATGTCTTTCGCAAGAGTATGGCGGTGATCCTGCTGTCCTCCCTGGCCATGGTGGCGCTGTCCGAGCTGCTGGCCCGGCCCCTGTCCGCCGCCTTCGTGGGCTACAGCCCGGAGCTGATGGAGATGACGGTCCACGGCTTCCGCCTCTTCGCCCTGAGCTACCTGTTTGTGGGCTTCGGCATCTACGGCTCCGCCTTCTTCACCGCACTTTGCAACGGGCCGGTGTCCGCCCTCATCTCCTTCCTGCGCACCTTCCTGTTTCGGGGTGGGATGGTCCTCCTCCTCCCCCTGGTGCTGGACCTGGACGGCATCTGGCTGGCCGTGGTCGTCGCTGACGGCATGGGCGCTGCCGTGGCCCTGGGGCTCATTTGGCGGTATCGAAAGCGGTATCATTACCTGTAAACAGTAAAAGCCTTCCCCGCGGGGAAGGCTTTGCACCTTACCTCCGGAAAAACGCACCCTGGGGGTACGGCCCTTGCTATTTCTCACGGCTTCTGATACGCTGTCCATGGACGGGAGGTACGCCTATGAAAATCACTGTGGAGCACGCCGACGTAACGGAGAATGAGGTCATCCTGCGTTGCCCGGCACTGGACGAGGAGATGCTGGGGGTGCTGTCCCTGCTGCGCTCCGGCCTCCAGCGGCTGTGCGTCTGGGACGACAGCCGGCAGACCACCCTCCTCACCCCCCCACGAGGTGGTCTACTGCGAGACAGTGGACGACCGGGTGTTCGTCTATACCGGCCAGGCCATGTATCAGACCGCCCTGAGCCTGGGGGAGCTGGAGAGCCGGTACGGCTCTTTGGGGTTCTTCCGGGCGGGCAAGTCGGCGGTGGTCAACCTCCACCGCATCCGAAGCCTGGCCAGCCGGGAGGCCGGGCGCATTCAGGCCACCCTGGAGACCGGGGAAAGGCTGATGGTATCCCGGCGGTACGCCCCCCTGCTGCGGGAGCGGCTGGGGCTGTGAGAAAGGAGCAGATAATGGAACAATTCAACCGATTTTACCTCTGGGGGGTCAACACCAAATACCGCATGGGCCTCTACTTTTCCGCCGCCGTCTTTTGCAAGGGGCTGGTCAATGCCCTGCTGGGCAGCTGGGCGCTGGAGACCGTGGTCCTGCTGGAGATGCTGCTGGCCTGTTTCGCCTTCGCCTGCACCGAGACCGCCCTCTTCCCCAACGGCAAAAATCTGCTGGCCGAGCGGCGGCGGGTGGTCCTGTGGGCCGTGCTGGCCAATGTGATCTTCATCGGCTGCGCCTGGGGGCTGAACTGGTTCCCCGGCCTTCCCCTGTGGGGCGGCTTTGTGCTGGTCCTCTTCCTGGAGTACGGCCTGGCCGCCATGTGGTACGCCCTGTACCTGCGAGAGAAACGGGACACCGCCGCCCTCAACCAGGGCCTGCGCCGGTTTCAGGAGGGATAGAAAATATTTCCTCCTGCCCCATTGACAAAGCGTTTCCCCGCTGATATAATGTCCTCATCCTTAATGCAAATAATTATTGTTAAGAAAGTGAGGACTGCACCATGCCTGAACTGAAGGG
>CANSSJ010000131.1 GCA_947649625.1 uncultured Bacillota bacterium
TTTCAAATCTCTTTTCCTTTTCCTCTTTTCCTCATTTTTCAGTAAACCCTAAATATACCTCCCTTATTTTTCGGCTGGTTCGCGTATGGCTCGCGGACCGGCCGTTTTTAACAAATTTTATTCCAGTTCCCGGACTTCCGCCTGGATCAGCGTGCCTGCGGCGGCGGCCAGCTGGTCCATGGAGCGGATATGGGCCAGACTTTTCCCATAGATGGTCTCCGCCGCTTCCGCATTAAGGGTCGGCCCCATGAACACCGCCCCTACCCGGATTCCCCGCTGCCACAGAACCCGGACCTCCCGGGCGGCATCCTCCACCGCCGGGGCGTTGGCGTAGTCATGGCCGAAGGGGTACTTGCCGCCCGGCGGGATGCGGCGGCTGTCGTTGGGGCTGGCGTCGGTGAGCAGGAGAATCAACCGCTTTCGCTCCGGCGGGCCCTCCAGCAGCTCCCCCGCCGCCCGGAGAACCAGGCCGTCCCGGTTCCACCCTGTGGCGAAGTAGCGGAACACATTCCGGCTGTTCTCCTGAAAGCCTTTGAGCACCCGGAGAACGGTATATCCCCGCAGGCTGCAAAAGCCGGACACCCGCACAGGGACGCCGCACCGGGCCAGGCTCTCGGAGAGGATGTACCCCTGGGCGGCGATGATCTCCTGGCAGTACATCCGGGAGGAGGAGGCATCCAGCAGCAAATCGACCGTGAAGCCGGGGCGGGAGGAATCGGTCTCCCGGGTAAAAACCCGCTGGTCGGACAGCACTGCCGCCCGCCAGACCCGGGGACTGTTCAGCCTGCCGTATCGGGAATTTTCCTCCTCCGCCTGGCTGTATACCTGGAGGCAGTTCTGAATCTGTTCCGTTAGTCGGCGGATAGCGTTCTGGTAGGGGGCGCTGTCCGTCCCGAAAGCGGCCCGGTTTCGCTCCTGCTGGAGCTGGGCCTGTTCCGCCAGTCGCCGGGCCTCCCCATTGGGGGCCTGCTCCGGGATGGGAACCCCAGCGGTGTACCAGAGATGGCACCCCAGGTGGACACCGGTACACAGCTTCTGTTCCGCTGCGGCCAGCTCCCGCTCAGGCAGAAGGGAGGGACCGAAGCAGCTGGCAATGTACTGCCGGTGGTCGTCGGCGTCCTCCTTCAGGCGGATCATGGCCCGGCGGGTATCCAGCCTGGGGCCGCCCTCCTCGCCTGTCCCGTTTCCATGCCCGACAGAGGCCACGTCGGTGTGGACGATCTCCGTGGGCATCAGCCGGGTCATCATCCCGGCCCATCTGCCGGTCAGGTGAAGCCGCAGGGCGGAGGGTGGGCGGCTTTTGCCGTCGAAGAGGCGGAATCGGACAAAGATTTCCAGAATGGCGGGAAACAGCTCCCGTCCCTCCAGGGGTCCAAGCTCCAGGGCGGCGGACAGACGCTTTTCATAGGGGGTCATCATCGAGGACCGCCGCCCCAGCACCGTCTTCCATCGGGCGGACTGCATCGTGTAGCTGAGCTGGTTTTTCGCCATCCACTCCTGCCGGGAGAGGGTGTGTTCCTGGTCGAAGAAGTCCGCCGCGTACTCCCGGCGCAGGCCAGCTAGGATTGGCCGCTGGGGCAGCTCCTTCTGATAGGCGGCGCTCTCCAGAGCCAGCCAGGCCAGGTCGTCCAGCAACGTCTGCCGCCGGTCCCCCGCCCAGGCCCCGAAGAGCTTGGACGGCCCCTCCTCCCCGTACCACTTCCGGACGCAGCCCACGATCGTATTTAAGTAGAGGTTGGGGGTCCCGTCCCCGTTCAGGGACAGGAACAGAGGCTCAAAGCCGTAGATTCCCGCCCCGTTCCACACCTGATTCAGCGCCCGGCGCTGTCCGGCGGTGCAGTGGGCGCTCACGACTCAAACAGCTCCCTCCGGGTGAGCTTGGGGGAAATTCGGGCCGCCACCACATCCCGGATCAGGCCCTGCTCGTATCTGTCGGCGGTCTTGTTGGTGATCCCCATATCCAGCGCCGGCCCGGAGGGAACCCCCGCTCCCATCAGCTCCAGGGCGTCCAGCAGCCCCCGCAGGTCCAGGGCCTTGGTGGATATCTCGCCGCCCTCACACTTCCTTTGCAGATCGAAGAACAACTGTCCGAACTGTTGGCGATACTTTTTCTTCAGAGTTGGACAGCAGCGCTCCAGCAGCCGATCCAGGTTCTCCGGGCTGATGGTGGGCATCTGGATGACCACAAACCGGGAGGCCAGGGCCTCGTTCAGTTCCCGGGTACCGGCGTAGCCGTAATTCATGGTAGCGATAAAGCGGGCGGCAGGGGCCATGGGCAGGCGGTCGTAGCCGGGGACGTCCAGCACCCGCCGGAAGTCCAGGGCGGCGTGGAGGACGGCCAACGCCTCGTTCTTCGCCATATTGATCTCGTCCAGAATGCCGAAGCCCCCGTGTTGGGCGCACCGGTAGATGGGGCCAGGTCGGAAACGGACCTGGCCATCGGCAAAGGTGTCCATGCCCACCAGGCCCGAGGCGTCCAGATTCACGTGAAAGGACACGTTCCAGGCGGGGCGGCCAAAGGCCGCGGCCAGGTTTTCTGCCAGCACGTTTTTTCCGGTGGCCTTGCCCCCGGTGAGGAGCAGATTCTTCCCGCACAGCAGCGCGGCGACGGCCTGCTCCCAGACCTCCCGCCCGTAGTAGTGGAACTGGGGGGCGGGCACCCGCTCCGTCAGCTCCGCGGGGTGATCCCGCCGGAACCGCTCCAACTCCTCCAGCAGGCCGGGGCCGACCCCTTCCTCTTTTAAAAATGAAAGCATCGCCCAAGCACTTCCTTCCCCTGAAAAAGTTAGGCCCGGGCGGTGTTTCCACCGCCCGGGCCACAGCTTTGGTGATGGATGGATCACACAAAAACGAGGAGCATTCCTTTGAGCGTCCCCATCTTAGCACCAAATTTTTGAAAATTAAAATACTTTTTCCCTTGTAGTTGCCATATCTTTTTGATATGATAGCCGAGGGGGAGGGAAGCGAGATGGAATTTCGCACCTTACACTATTTTACCGTTGTGGCCCAGGAGCTGAACATCACCCGGGCGGCGGAAAAGCTGAACATGAGCCAGCCGCCCCTG
>CANSSJ010000132.1 GCA_947649625.1 uncultured Bacillota bacterium
TCAAAGATCTTTTTCGTGTGTATGCACACGGCCTCCCGGATACTGCGATCGTCGCTGACGGGGCCGGGCACGACCTTTTCTGGCATAAAATTCCCTCCTAGATTTGGATGGTCAGGGCGTTTTGACGCCCGGTAAGGGTTTTGCTTACAACCCATCTTATGTACCGGGCGGGTTTTGGTGCGGGCCAGACAGTTTTTCTCTTGCCCTTTTCCCTCCCTGGGGCTATAATAAAGGCATGACCTGTAAGGAAGGAGCTCCGTCATGCCCCCTATCGGATTTATTCAGGACGACCTGGACCTGAAGCTGCTGGTCCTCTACATCATGGACCGGGCCGCCGGTCCCATCACCTTTTTGCAGCTGTTTGAGCTGGCCCTGTGCGACGCGGGGGTGGACTACTTCTCCCTCACCCAGGCGGTGGACCACATGGTGGCCACCGGCCAGCTGACCCGGGAGGGTGACCGCTACGCCATCACCGACAAGGGCCGGCGCAACAGCCAGATCTGTGAGAGCAGCCTGCCCCCTTCAGTGCGCCGGCACTGCGACGACAACCTGATCCAGGTGAACGACGCCCTGCGGCGGGAGTCCCAGGTCCGCACCCAGATCATAGACCGGGAGGACGGCACCGCCACGCTGTGCCTCACTCTGGAGGACAACACCTCCCCCCTGCTCCACGTCGCCCTGCTGGCCTCCGCCCGGGAACAGGCGGAACGCTGGGCGGCCGTCTTCCACAAGGACCCCTCTGCCCTCTACATGGGCATCACCCGCCTGCTGGACGGGCCGGAAGAGACCAAGGAGGAGATCATATGAGAAGAAACGACCGCGCCCAGGGCCGGGACTTTTCCCTGGCCCTCATCGACCGCTGCACCCACGGGGTGATGGCCCTGTCCACCGGAGAACCCGTCCCCTACTGCCTGCCCCTGTCCTTCGTGCGGGTGGGGGACGACCTCTACTTCCACTGCGCCCGGGAGGGCCGGAAAATTGATCTGCTGCGCCGCTTCTCCCAGGTGTGCATCACCTTTGTGAGGGACGACCGGCCCGTCTTTGTCCCACCGGCCATGTACTCCACCTATTTTCAGTCGGTCATCGTCACCGGAACGGCCGGCGAGGTGACAGACCCCGGAGAGAAGGTCCAGGCCCTCCGGGCCCTGTGCCAAAAGGTCACTCCGGAGCATATGGACGGCTTTGAGGCGGCCATGGAGAAGAGCCTCGCCGTCACCTCCGTGTGGAAGGTCCGCATGGAGGATATCTCAGGAAAGGCAAAGCTGGAAAAGGTATGAAAAAACGCCCGCCAGAGCGGGCGTTTCATTTTTTATTTGGCCATCGGCCCTGTTTTTCCGATATACTCCCCCGTGTCCACGGGGAGACCCCGGGAGCGCAGACCGTGGGCCACCGTCCGGCTGATCACGCTGTAGATCATGGCGAAGACGGGCACCCCCAGCACCATCCCGGCGAAGCCAAACAGCCCGCCAAACAGCAAAATGGAGAACAGCACCCAGAAGGAGGCCAGCCCGGTGGTCTCACCCAGGATTTTCGGCCCCAGAATATTACCGTCGAACTGCTGGAGCACCAGGATGAAGATGGCGAAGTAAACCGCCTGGAGGGGGTTGACCAGGAAAATCAGCAGCCCGCAGGGGACCGCCCCGATAAAGGGCCCGAAGAAGGGGATAATGTTGGTCACGCCGATCACCACGGAGACCAGAGCAGGGTAGGGAAATTTGAAAATATTGCAGCAGATCAGGCAGAGGATGCCAATAATCAGGGAGTCCAGCAGCTTACCGTTGATAAAGCCGCTCATGATCCGATAGGCGTTGCGCGCCTCCCCGATAATCAGATCGGCGATATCGGTGGGGAATATGCTGTACACGATCTTCTTGCTCTGGGCGGCAAAGATATCCTTGCGGGCCAGGAGGTAGACAGACACGATGACAGCGATCAGCAGGTCCTTCACCAGCACCAAGAAGCCCACCACCGCGCCGGACACACCCGCCACCACGCCAGTGAGGTTGGGCATGATATCCTTGCGCAGCCACTCCAGGGTGGTGGTGGCCGACTCCAGGTTGGGCAGGATGTCGGAGTTCAGCCACTGCTCCAGAGAGGCGGCGGCGGAGTTATAGACAGACATAACCGAGACCTGGATATCCGGATTGTCTTCAAAAAAGCGCTGGAGCCAGCCCTGGATCACCTCAATATAGTCCGGGATAGCCTGGATCAGCCCCACCACGCTCTCCCACACCTGGGGGATGACCATGGCCAGCAGCAGGTAGAACAGGAAAAACGCCAGCAGCAGACTGAGAACGATGGCTACAAAGTTGAGGAAGGAGTGGCTGTTTTGCTCCTGCATCCGCTTGTCCGGGGTGATGGCAATGAAAAATCTCAGGATATGCCGGTGAATGGGCAGCAGCAGAAAAGCGATCACTGCCCCCATGAAGATAGGCCGCAGGATGCCCCCAATGGTATCCAGAAAGGCTGTTACTGTTTTCAGGTGAAACAACAGGAAAAACAGCAGCAGCGACGCCGCAACCACCGCGAAGGCGGTCAGTCCGGCGGCCAGATAGGGATGCCGGTCCTCTCGTTTCATAGCTTCACTCCCCTGCTTCTTTTTATCGTCCTTACTCATTACACCCTCAGCTCGGTATCTCCCCGGCCCAGCGCCCCGGCATACTTCTTCAGCACGGGGGCAATCTCCCGGGACAGGAACTCCTCCACCTGCTCCGGGCAGCGGCCGATATAGGCGGCCGGGTCCAGGTGGGCGGACAGTTCCTCCCTGGTCATGCCGAAGGCGGGGTCGGCGGCCATCAGGTCGATCAAATTATTTGGCTGGCCCAGCTCCTTCACGTTGTAGCCCGCCTCCTGGGACAGCACCCGGATGCGCTCGTGGAGCTCCTGCCGGTCGCCCCCCCGCTTGACGGCGTCCATCATGATGTTCTCGCTGGCCATGAAGGGCAGCTCCTCCAGCACGTGCTTCTCGATCACC
>CANSSJ010000133.1 GCA_947649625.1 uncultured Bacillota bacterium
CCACGACCCGGACGAGATGGTCATCGTGGCGGACAGCTTCGACGAGTACCTGCAACTGCTCATCGACCAGGATTACGCCTTTATAGATGAGGATTCCATAGAAGAATAAGAGGAAAAACGAAGTTTTTCCCAAAAGTTTCTTTTCGGTTCCTTTTCTTTTCAAAGAAAGGGAACAAAAAACCCGAAAGGAGCGTACAACATGACCGAGCTGGAACTGAAATACGGCTGCAACCCCAACCAGAAGCCCGCCCGCATCTTCATGGAGGGGGGTGATCTGCCGTTGGCCGTGCTCAACGGCAGGCCGGGGTATATCAACTTTATGGACGCCCTCAACTCCTGGCAGCTGGTGAAGGCTCTGAAGCAGGCCACCGGCCTGCCCGCGGCGGCCTCCTTCAAGCACGTCTCCCCCGCCGGCGCGGCCCTGGGTCTGCCCCTGTCCGACGTGGAGCGGCAGATGTACTTCGCCCCCGAGGGGGACCTCTCCCCCATCGCCTGCGCCTACATCCGGGCCCGGGGGGCCGACCGGCTGTGCTCCTTCGGCGACTGGGCGGCCCTCAGCGACACCTGCGACGGGGATACCGCCCGCTTCCTGGCCCTGGAGGTGTCCGACGGCGTGATCGCCCCTGACTACACCCCGGAGGCCCTGGAAATTCTCAAAACCAAACGCAAGGGCGGGTACAATGTGGTGAAAATCGACCCGGAGTACACCCCCGCGCCCATTGAGCGGCGGAACATCTTCGGCATCACCTTCGAGCAAGGATACAACGACCTGGCTATTGACGAAAAAATGCTGGAGAACATCGTCACCCAGAACAAGGACCTGCCCCAGAGCGCTAAAAACGACATGCTGCTGGCCCTCATCACCCTGAAATACACCCAGTCCAACTCGGTTTGTTATGTGAAGGACGGTATGACCATCGGCGTGGGAGCCGGCCAGCAGAGCCGCATCCACTGCACCCGGCTGGCCGGGAACAAGGCGGACATCTGGTGGCTGCGGCAGCACCCCAAGGTGCTCGCCCTCCCCTTCCCGGAAAATGTCCGCCGCCCCGACCGGGACAACGCCATCGATGCCTTCATCGCCGACGTCCTCACCCAGAGGGAAAAGGCGGACTGGATTTCCCAGCTGTCCGGCGTCACTCTGGGCTCCGACGCCTTCTTCCCCTTCGGGGACAACGTGGAGCGGGCCCGGCAGTCGGGGGTGAAATATATCGCCCAGCCCGGCGGCTCCATCCGAGACGACCAGGTCATCGAGACCGCCGACAAATACGGCATGGTCATGGCCTTTACCGGAATGAGATTGTTCCACCATTAAAAGGGAGGCAATAAGTATGAAAGTTTTAGTGGTAGGCGGAGGCGGCCGTGAGCACGCCATCTGCTGGAAGCTGGCCCAGAGCCCCAAGGTGACTCATTTGTACTGTGCCCCGGGCAACGGCGGCATCGCCCAGGTGGCGGAGTGCGTGCCCATCAAGGCCACTGACGTGGACGGAATGGTCAAATGGGCCAAAGAGAACGCCATGGACTTCGTCATGGTGGCCCCCGACGACCCCCTGGCCCTGGGCATGGTGGACGCCCTGGAGGCGGCGGGCATCCCCGCCTTCGGCCCCAAGGCCAACGCCGCCATCATTGAGGCCAGCAAGGCCTTTTCCAAGGAGTTGATGAAGAAGTACCGCATCCCCACCGCCAAATATGAGACCTTTACCGACCTGGACAAGGCCCTGGCCTACATCCGGGAGCAGGGTGCACCCATCGTGGTCAAGGCAGACGGCTTGGCCCTGGGCAAGGGGGTGGTGGTAGCCTCCACGGTGGAGGAAGCGGAGACCGCCGCCCGGGAGATGATGGAGGACAAGAAGTTCGGCGAGTCTGGCTCCACGGTAGTCATTGAGGAGTGCATGGTGGGCCCGGAGGTGACGGTGCTGGCCTTCTGCGACGGGGAGCACCTGGTCCCCATGCTGTCCAGCCAGGACCACAAGCGGGCCTATGACGGCAACCAGGGCCCCAACACCGGGGGCATGGGGGCCTTCTGCCCCTCCCCCAAGTACACCCCGGACATCGCCGACCGCTGCATGAAGGAGATCTTCCTGCCCACGGTGGCGGCCCTCAAGGCGGAGGGCCGGCCCTTCAAGGGAGTTATCTATTTCGGTCTTATGTTAACTAAAGACGGCCCCCGGGTGGTGGAATATAACGCCCGCTTCGGCGACCCGGAGACCCAGCCCATCCTGTCCATGCTGGACACCGACCTGATGGACATTTTCCAGGCCTGTGTAGACGGCACCCTGGACAAGGTGGACATCAAGTGGAAGTCTGGCGCCGCCTGCTGTCTGGTGCTGGCCTCGGGGGGCTATCCGGTAAAGTACCAGAGCGGCTACCCCATCTCCGGGCTGACCGAGGCCGAAGCCCTGGGGGCCACCGTCTTCCACGCCGGGACCAGGGCGGAGGACGGCAAGGTCCTTACCGCCGGCGGCCGGGTGCTGGGAGTCACCGCCACCGCCCCCTCTCTGGAGGAGGCCATCGAAAAGGCCTACGCCGCCGCCAAGCCCATCACCTTCCAGGATATGCACTTCCGAACTGATATCGGAAAGGTCTGATTACAAACGCCGCTGCCCTCCGGGACAGCGGCGCAAATTTTTTCAAAAAACACTTGACTTTTTGTCGCAACAGTATTATACTTATTGTAGCAACTGAAAGGTGGTGAAACAGTGGTTGCACGCATGGGCCGTCCTGTATCAGACAACCCCAAGGACTTCATGCTCCGCGTCCGGCTGGACAAGGAGACGCTGGAAC
>CANSSJ010000134.1 GCA_947649625.1 uncultured Bacillota bacterium
ACGGCATGGTGCGCAAACGGGAGGACGGACGCTGGGAGGGCCGCATCGTGGTGGGGCACAAGGAGAACGGCGACTCCATCTTCCGCTATGTCTCCGCCAAGAGCCAGAAGGCTCTGATGAAAAAGCTGCACCGGAGCATCGAGGAGTACCGGGATGTGGACCTGAGCGAGGACAGCCGGATGCCGCTGGGAGAGTGGCTGGACCGCTGGCTGGAGGAGTATGTCTCGCCTACGGTGTGTGAGTCCACGCTGAAGGGTTACCGCCAGTACATCGAGTGCTACATCAAGCCCCGCCTGGGGGACAGGCCGGTGTGCAAGGTCACCGCCGCCGACGTGCAGGCTCTGTACCGGGAGGTGCAGAAGAACGGACGTAAGACCGAACACCCCGAGTACGGGTACGCGCTCTCCGGTTCCACCATTCGCAGTCTCCACGGTGTGTTCCACCAGGCCATGGACGCGGCGGTGCGGGAGCGACTCACACCACGGAATCCCACCGAGGGTGTCACGCTCCCCAAAAAGAAAGCCTCCGCCAAGCAGATTCTCAACGACGAGCAGCTGGAGCGGTTCATGGAGGAAATCAAGAGGGACCCTGTCTGGCACGACTTCTTCTACACTGAACTGACCACCGGGATGCGCCGGGGTGAGATCTGCGGCCTGATGTGGTCCGACTTCGACGGGAAGAAGGGTACACTGACGGTGCGCCGGACGCTCCACCAGCGTAAGGGCGGCGGGCTGACCACCGGTGAGACCAAGACGGGAAAGGGCCGGCGCACCATCACCCTGCCGCCCAGCACGGCTCAGCTGCTGCGGGAACGGAGGAGAGTCTCCTGCTCCCAGTGGATCTTCCCCAACCCTCTCCGCCCGGAGGACCCGGTCAATCCCGGCAGGGCCTACAGCCGCCTGAAGGCCCTGCTGAAAAGTGCCGGTCTGCCCGGCATCCGGTTCCATGACCTGCGCCACACCTTCGCCACCCATGCCCTGACCAGCGGCGTAGACGCCAAGACGCTGTCCGGCATCCTGGGGCACACCAAGGCGTCCTTCACCCTGGACACCTACACCCACGTCACCGGAGATATGCACCGCCGGGCGGCGGAGATTGTTGGCGGCTTTCTGGACGACATCATGGTGAGGGGGTGAGGGTATGGCGAGGAAACGGAAGAAGGGCGAGGGAACGCTCCGTCAGAGAAAGGACGGCCGCTGGGAGGGCCGGGTGGTCGTTGGCTACGATGACAGCGGCAATCCCAAGACGAAAAATGTGCTGGCCAAGAGCAAAAAGGAGTGCGCCGAGAAGCTGGAACAGCTGAAAGCGGCCCAGGGCAGCTCCGGGCCGGTGAAGGTCAGGTCGGAAATGCGGTTCGGGGACTGGCTGGACTTTTGGTATCAGAACTGCTCCAAGCCAGCTCTGCGGCACACCACCCAGCTGAATTATGAGAACTGGATCTACCTCCACGCCATTCCAGGCGTGGGGGACGTCCCTCTGAACAAGCTGTCCCAGTCCGACCTCCAGCAGTTTTTCACCGAGATGAAAAAGGGCGGGCGGCTCAACAACGTGGAGCGCCACGGCGCGGGGATGGCGGACCGCTCGGTGCGCAGCTGTCACGCGGTGTGTCAGATGGCGCTGGACCGGGCGGTGAAGGAGGGGCTCATCCGAATCAACCCGGCCATCGGCTGTAAGCTGCCGCCCCTGCGGGAGAAAGAGATGAAGATTCTGAGCCGGGAGGAGATCCAGCGGTTCCTGATCCAAGCCAAGGCGGAGGGGATGTACGAGCTGTTCCTCCTGGAGCTGACCACCGGGATGCGCCGGGGAGAGCTGCTGGCCCTCCAATGGTCTGACTTGGACTTCAAGAGCGGCAGACTGCGTATCAGCAGACAGGTATATTCGGTCAACGGCAAGCTGGAGATCAACGATCCCAAGACCAAGGCCGCCGTCCGCACCGTTATCCTGCCGCCCGCCATGGTGGAGCTGCTGGCAGAGTACAGGGCGCAGATTTTCTCGGAGTGGATGTTCCCCTCCCGCGTCAAGCCGGAGCAGCCCGTGGACCCAGGCTATGTCCGCAAACGGCTGCAGGTTATTCTGGAGCGGGCGGGGTGCAAAAGGGTGAGGTTTCACGACCTCCGCCACACCTTCGCCACCATGTCCCTGGAGAACGGCATGGATGTGAAAACCCTGTCCGCTATCATCGGCCATGTCTCATCGGCCACCACGCTGAACATCTACACCCACGTCACCGACGAGATGCAGAGGAATGCGGCCCGGAACATCGACCAGGGCATTGCCGGGGCAGAAGTGGAGGAAGAACCGGAATGTGAGGAAACCGCCTTACCTGTGACCTTCACGCCGTACCGTCCTCCGCATCGCAGACCAGGGACAGGATGTGTCAGCCAGATCAACGACCACCTGTGGGAGGGGCGCTACTCACCCAAGTGGATCGACGGCAAAAAGCACGCCCGCAACATCTACGCCCACACCCGTGAGGAGTGCGAGGAAAAGCTGGCGGCTCTGATTGTTCAGATGAAACGGGAGCTGGCGGAGCTGAAAGTGGCACAGGCGGCAGGGGCACCCTCCAGACATTGAGGCGCCATATCCAAAGATAGGATAGCGGATCGAAAACGATTCGCTATCCTCTTAATTTTATTTTCCTATTTTCTCTTTTGAAATTATGGTGTATACTAAGCTACAGAAGGGGGTGCTGGTATGCCTCAAAGCTTAACGGATATACAGATGGTGCTTGCGCCTG
>CANSSJ010000135.1 GCA_947649625.1 uncultured Bacillota bacterium
TCCCGGGTGCGGCGGTAGGTGATGTCGATATGGGCCTCGGAGTAAGCCACTACCGGGTCCACGGTGTATTTGATAAACTCTACGCAGTAGGCCCCCAAAGGGTCCTCCTGTACTACCTCCAGGCAGGCGTCGGACAGGAAGGGCTCTACATTTTCCGCGTCGGTGTACAGCCGGACGGTGCCCGCCTCCATCCCGCCGTTGACAAAGTAGATCAGGGCGTTGACCAGTTCCTGGTAGCTGTCTGCCCGGAGGATGGACGGGTCCCCCTCGGTGGCGGGGACGGCGTTATGGGGGGTGACGGAGGCGTAGTCCCGCTCCAGCAGGGCGGCGCAGCTGGACAGCAGGAGGAAAGAAGCGGCCAGCAGGGAAAGCAGTTGTTTTTTCACATCAATACCTCATGTGGGGCCCGACGACCCCGGCGGGCCATTCTGGTTCCAGAGACTTGAGATGCCCCGCCCAGGTGGTCGGGGCCCACATAACAGGCATCAATAGCCCAGCTCCTCATCAATAAGGATTACCTCCATAACCTCGGCACTCTTGGGCTTTTCCCACAGCACCACCAGTCCCCGGCAGATGCGCTGAGGGCTCTTGCAGTCGTAGCACTTGTCGCCTTTAACGGCGCAGGGAGTTTGGACGCCGATGCGCTGGGCGTTTTTGGGGGAGGCGATGTTCCGGGCCCGCCACAGGGCTTTGTCGTAGTCGGGGGCAATCTTGTTTTTCCCCACTACAAAATAGACCTTTTTGTGGCCGAACAGGGTGGAGGCCACCCGGTTGCCGGTGCCGTCGATGTTGATGATCTCGCCGGTCTCGGCCAGGCCGTTGGCCGAGCAGATGTACACGTCAGTGACGGCGGCCTGCTCCAGTCCGGCCTTGTCCCAGTGCCAGACGGCTTCGTTGTGGGCGGCCAGCCGGGGGTAGAGCCCCATCTCCTGCACCGTCATGGAACCGCCGAAGCCCACGCTTACCCCGTCGATCTGACTGTCCAGATAGGCAGCGGCCTCCTCTTTGGTGGCGAAGGTGCGGACGGCAAAGCCCCGCTCCTCCAGATTTTTGGTCAAATTGGTCCAGTCTGTCATAAAAAACACTCCTTTTATCTTTTGTAGGGGCCGGCGCCTTCGCCGGCCCGCTTCCCTATATAACGGGCCGCCCAGGGGGGCGGCCCCTACAGGTCATTCTTCTGATACCTTCTAAAGCCCTGTCCCAGCACCTCGTGGGCGTCGCAGACAATAAGGAAGGCCTCCGGGTCCAGCTCGTGAACCAGAGCCTTCAGGGGGACGATCTGCTTCTGCTTGAAAGCGCACATGAGCACCAGCTTCTCCTCCCGGGAAAAGCTGCCCTCCCCATGGAGGAAGGTGGCCCCCCGGTCCATCTGACGGTCGATCTCGGCAGCAACCTCCTGGGGCCGAGCGGTGACAATATAGGCCACCTTGGACCGGTCCATGCCGTAGAGCACGCCGTCCATGACCAAAGTGGAGATATACAGGGAGATAATGCCGTACATGGCGCTCTCCATGCTGCGGAAGGCGATGGAGACGGCCAGCAGCATGGACAGGTCCACCGCCAGCAGCAGCTTGCCGATGGGCAGCCAGGCGAAGGGGAGCTTGAGCAGCCGGGCGATCAGGTCGGTGCCCCCGGTGGTGGCCCCCTTGGAGAAGATCATCCCCAGAGAAATTCCCAGGCTTACCCCGCCGAAGACGGCGGCCAGCATGGGGTCCATGGCGGGGAAGGTGTACAGGGCAGCGATCAGGTCCACCAGCACCGAGGTGGCCGCCATGGCGAAGAGGGAGGATACCAGGGTGCGTCCCCCCAGGAGCTTCCAGCCCAGAAGGAACAGGGGAATGTTCAGCACCAGCACTACCGTGCCGATGGGGATGGCGGGGGAGAGGTGGTTCAAGATCATGCCCAGGGCGGTAAGCCCGCCGAAGCCGATCTGGTTGGGCACATAGAACCAGTCGAAGCTGACGGAGTAGAGCACCGCCCCCAGGGCGATCCAGATATAATCCCACACCATGCGGGAGAAGGGAGTTTTGGTCATAGAGGTCCTCCTTGTAGGGGGCGCCGCCCTCGGCGCCCCGTTGTTTAGGGCTGCGGGCCGCCCAAGGGGGCGGCCCCTGCAGAATCATAATAAAGTCATCTGCTCCTCCCCCCGGTCCTCCTCCTTGAGGAGGGCGCCGGCGATGGGCAGGGAGCGGGCCCGGTAGCGGGCGGGGTTCTGGATGTGGGTGCGGTCCAGGGGCAGGACCTTCTCCACCTTGTACTTGGGCTTCAGGGTCATTACGTTGACCCCCTGGGTGTTCCGGGTGGACTTGGGGTTGAGGCTGGCGGTGTGGAAGACCACGCACCGCCCCTCGGTGGAGATGACCGCCGCCTCGAAGTCCTCCCGGAGGAGGAAAGCGGTTACCAGAGGCGACTTGTCCGAGTAGGCCCCGGTGAGCTTCTTTCGCCGGGTCTGGGTCTGATAGGCAGACAGCTCCACTCGGGCGGCCTTGCCGTTTTCAAAGAAGAACAGCAGATGCCCAGAGTAGTCCCCGGCCAGGCAGGCCCACAGGGCCTTCTCCTCCGGGTCCATGGCCAGCTTGGAGGGCAGGAAGTCCCCAAGGGCGCTGGCCTTGGTGTCGTCGAAGTCAGAAAGCCGGGTCTTGTAACACTGCTGCCGGTCGGTGAACACCAGCAGCTCGTCCCGGTTACTGGCCTCCCACTGGAGACAGGGGCCGTC
>CANSSJ010000136.1 GCA_947649625.1 uncultured Bacillota bacterium
AGACCTGGATCAGGTTGGTGAAGGACCACAGGTCGATGCCCGCCTCCGGCTCGTCGAAGACGGACAGCGCCGTCCCCCGTGCCATGATGGTGGCGATCTCGATGCGCTTGAGCTCGCCGCCGGACAGGGAGGCGTCCACCTCCCGGTCGATATAGTCCTTGGCGCACAGTCCCACCTCGGAGAGATAGTTGCAGGCCTCCGGCACGCCGATATCCTTGCCGCTGGCCAGGGTGATCAGGTCCTTCACCGTCAGCCCCTTGAAGCGCACCGGCTGCTGAAAGGCAAAGCTGATCCCCTTCCGGGCCCGGTCGGTAATGGAAAGAGCGGTGATATCCTCCCCGTTGAAAAGGATCTTTCCCCGGGTGGGGGTGTAGATGCCCGCGATCACCTTGGCCAGGGTTGACTTGCCGCCTCCGTTTGGGCCAGTGATGGCCACAAAACGCTCATTGATGGTTAGATTGATGTCGTGCAGGATGCCCTTGTTGTCGCCGTCCTGCTCCACGTCGTAGCTGATATGCTGTAATTCAAGCATGGGAAACCCTCCCTTTCTTCTGTTGTCCGGCCTATTGTAACATAGGGGACTAATTATGTCTATATTATTTTCCTATTTTTTCAGTAGGAAAATAAAAATTTTACTTTGCTGGAATTATACCCCTTTTCCTCTTGCATTACAAGATGATCTGTGCTATAAATATGGGTAGCTCAAATGTGTTGAACGGGAAAATAGGGATTTTCCTCTCCCAGAGAGGACGGGCCGTCGGCTGAAAGCCCGTCTGAGACGGCATCCTTTGGTTCGCCCGGGAGCGGCCCCTGAGAGGGGGACGGTTTGCCGCCGTTACAGGGTTTCAAGTGCGCGTCTTTTGGCGCGAATGCGGGTGGTACCGCGGAAGGCTTGCCTTTCGTCCCCAGTTCTGGGGAGGAAGGGCGTTTTTGTTTGCCTGAGAAAGGAGCGGAGGTCATGGGCATGGGTTTTTTCTTCGGTGGCCTTGAGGTGCTAGTCGGTCTTGGATTTCTGGCGGTGTTCGGCATGATGATTTTCATGTTGGCCAGGGGCATCGGGGAGTGGAACAAAAACAATCATTCCCCCCAGCTCACCGTGGAGGCCCAGGTGGTAACCAAGCGCAGCCAGACCAGCACCAGCCAGACCCCTGTGGCCGGAGACGCCTCCGGCGTCCACGGGTTCCACACCCACTACGACATCGTCTACTATATCACCTTCCAGGTGGAGAGCGGCGACCGGATGGAGTTCCATGTCTCCGGCCGGGAGTACGGCATGGTGGTGGAGGGGGACAAGGGACGGCTCACCTTTCAGGGTACCCGCTACCTGAGCTTTGAGCGGACCATTTGACAAATCACATCCAAAATAAAGGAGTTTTTCAACATGAAGGAACAGCTGGCAAAGATCAAAAGCGAGGCCCTGGCCGCCTTCGGGGCGGTGGCCTCTCCCGCCGCCCTGGACGAGCTGCGGGTGAAATACCTGGGCAAGAAGGGGGAACTCACTGCCGTCCTGAAGCAGATGGGCCGGCTGACCCCCGAGGAGCGGCCCGCCATGGGCGCTCTGGCCAACGAGGTCCGGGCCGCCCTGGAGGGGGCTATTGAGTCCGCCTCCAAAAAGCTGGAGGCCTCCGCTATGGAGGCAAGGCTGAAGGCTGAAGCCATCGACGTCACCGTCCCCGGCAAGCCGGTGAAGCAGGGCCACAAACACCCCATGTACAGCGCCCTGGACGAAATCAAGGATATCTTTGTGGGCATGGGCTTCACCGTGCTGGACGGCCCCGAGGTGGAGCTGGCCGAGCTGAACTTCGACCGGCTCAACGCCGAGGAGGGCCACCCCTCCCGTGACTGGTCCGACACCTTCTACTTCGACGAGGACAGCCGGGTAATGCTCCGGTCCCAGACCTCCCCCATGCAGGTCCGGGCCATGGATACCATGCCCCTGCCCATCCGCATCATCGCCCCCGGCCGAGTGTACCGCAAGGACGAGGTGGACGCCACCCACTCCCCCATGTTCCACCAGGTGGAGGGGATGGTCATCGACAAAAATGTCACCATGGCCGATTTGAAGGGCACCCTGAACCTGTTGGCCGAGGAGCTCTTCGGCAAGGGGACCGTCACCCGGTTCCGCCCCCACCACTTCCCCTTCACCGAGCCCTCCTGCGAGATGGACGTGCAGTGCCACAAGTGTGGCGGCGCGGGCTGCCCCACCTGTAAGGGCGAGGGCTGGATCGAGCTGCTGGGCGCTGGCATGATCCACCCCAATGTGCTACGCATGGCCGGCATCGACCCCGAGGAGTGGTCCGGCTGGGCCTTCGGCATGGGCCTGGAGCGCACCGCCATGCGGCGGTTCAAGATCGCCGATTTGCGGCTTATCTTTGAGAACGACGTGAGATTTTTGGAGCAGTTCTGACGTGTAGGGGCGCACAGTGTGCGCCCGCCGTCAAATGCTTTTCAGAACGGGCGCACAATGTGCGCCCCTACAAAATCACAACCTGAAACAGAAAGGGTTTTCAATATGAATCTATCCAGAAAATGGCTCAACGAGTTCGTTGAGATCGACGCGAACGACAAAGATTTCGCCGAGGCCATGACCCTCTCCGGCTCCAAGGTGGAGCTGACCCACGACATGG
>CANSSJ010000137.1 GCA_947649625.1 uncultured Bacillota bacterium
CAAAAAACAGCCGTTTCCACAAAATGAAACGGCCGTTTTTGGGCAATATGCAAGATTCCAGTGAGGATCCGGGGGCTCAGGCGCGGATGGAGGAGAGGAGCTGCCGCCGGGCCCACTGCTTGGTGTGGTCTACGAACAGCTGGGTGATGGTGGACAGGGCGGCGTCTTTTTTCACGGCCACGGCGATGTCCCGGATGATGGGCACGTCAAAGGGCTTGGCCACCACATTGTAGCGGTTGGGGACAAGCATCAGGTCGTGGATCACGCTGATGCCCAGCCCCGACTCCACCATAGAGAGGATGGCATAGTCGTCGCTGCTCTCGTAGCGGATCTTGGGCTTCTGCTGGAGCTCGTCCAGAAATTTGGCGATCTCGTAGTCCTGTTCCTCCCGCACATTGATAAAATCCTCGTGGGACAGCATGTCCACGGGAAAGTAGGGGGCGTCGGCCATGGGGTGGTCCCTGGGGAGAACGGCCACCAGACTGTCCTGGATCAGAAAGGAGGTATCCAGGTCGTCGGCGGCGGGCAGGGCGACAAAGCCGCAGTCCACCAGCCCCTTGCGCAGCCAGCCGGCAATCTCGTTGTATTCCCCGTTGAGCAGATTGAAGGTGATGTGGGGGTAGGTCTCATGGAAGGCCTTGATGATGGGGGGGAGCAGCCCGCAGGAGAAGCTGGAGAAGGTGCCCACCCGGATAGAGCCGGAGGTGTGGCTGTGCAGCTCGGCCACCGTGCGGTTGAGGGACTCGTAGCCCGAGCAGATCACCTGGAGCTTGGGCAGCAGCATCAACCCCTCGGAACTGATCTCGATGCCGGACCGGTTTCGGGTGAGCAGAGTGACGTTCCAGGACTTTTCCAGGTCCGCGATCATCCGGCTGACCGCGGACTGGGTGTAGCCCAGCTGGGCGGCGGCTTTGGTGATGCTGCCGGTCTCAATGGTCTTTAAGTAGGCAATATATTTTTGGATGCTCATAGGTGGTCACTCCTTGTTGAGATATGAAGTTTAAACTCGCCTTTGTCATTCGAAAATGGAATGTTTGGCAGAAAAAATATTGGCTTGTATATTCTGCCTAATGATTATATAATAAGAGGCGGAAAAATTCAACACAATCTATATCGGGTCCTTTAAAAAGATGGCAAAAAACCCGATAAAGGTTGCGGGAGTAGGACTCCAACGCATGAAAAGGTCCCCAAAAGCCTGCGAAAAATGTGGGCAGAATATTCAAGGAGGTAATGTATCATGATCCGTTTTTCCGTTTGCGGCGCCGCCAGTTATGCCCTTGGTGAGCTTCTCCGGCTGATGGTGAACCACCCTGAGACCCAGGTGGCCCACCTGGCCGACAGCTTCGCCGCCGGCCGCAAGATCCAGGACGAGCACCCCGCCCTGGTGGGATTCTACGACCAGGAGATTCTGCCCCTGGACGACGCCACCATCGACATGATCGTCCGGGACAGCGACGTGGTCTTCACCGCGGTGGACGCGGGCACCGTGCCCGGCATCGCTGCCAAGGTGCTGGCCGGCGGCAAGAAGTTCATCGACTTCGGCGCCGACATCCGCTTCCGGGACGCCAAGACCTGGGAGAAGTGGTACCACCTGGAGCATCCCGACTATCAGATGACCAAGGACGCCGTCTACTGCATCCCCGAGGTCATGCGGGACCTGGCCAAGGGCGCCAGCCTGATCTCCAACCCCGGCTGCTATCCCACCGCCTCCACCCTGGGCCTGATGCCCATCCTGAAGGAGGGCATGGTGGTGGAGAACACCATCATCGTGGACGCCAAGAGCGGCTTCACCGGAGCCGGCCGCCGGCCCGCCCCCAACAAGCTGCTGGCTGAGGCCAGCAACAGCTTCTGCGCCTACGCCCTGGGCGGCAGCCACCGCCACACCCCCGAGATCGAGCAGAACATCGCCTACATCACCGGCAAGGACCTGATGAAGCCCGAGACCTGGCAGTTCATCAACTTCCAGCCCCACCTGACTCCCCAGATCCGCGGCATCGAGGTCACCCTCTACGCCACCCTGAACAAGGATACCAGCGACGAGGAGCTGTTTGAGCTCTACAATCGTTACTATAAGGACGAGCCCTTCGTCCACGTGTTCCCCGCCAGCAAGCCCGTTCAGACCAAGTGGACGGCCGGCACCAACCTGTGCTGCATCACCCCCACCTTCGACAAGCGTACCAAGCGCGCCGTGATCAGCTCCGTCATCGACAACATCGGCAAGGGCGCCGCCGGCCAGGCCATCCAGAACATGAACATCATCTTCGGCCTGCCTGAGACCACCGGCCTGATGATCCCCCCGATGTACCCCTGATTAGTCCGTAAAACGGCCTGCGGGCCGGATGTACTATTAAGAAGTGATTTGGAAAGGAGCAATGTATTATGGCGTATAAAGTGATCGAAGGCGGCAGCATTACCAGTCCCAAGGGGTATGTGGCCGGCGCCTGCTATGTGGGCGTGAAGAGCCGCAAGAGCGAGAAGCCCGACGTGGCCATCCTCTACTCTCAGGAACCCGCCTCCTGCGCGGCCCTGTTCACCACCAACAAGTTCTGCGCCGCCCCCGTCCTGCTGGG